>CAYNEZ010000080.1:0-14014 GCA_964396365.1 uncultured Sangeribacter sp.
AGGAGTTTCCTGGCGGATTGTGTGATATTAAATTGAAGAAAAAATGAAAAAGATTGAATTTCTGCTTTGTCTATTGCAGACAATCTCCATGAGTACGTCTTTTGATATAGGATTGTGATAACTATGTTTTGCCAAGGATAGTTCTATCCTTGGCAAAATTTTTAATGGATTTTGAAATGTCGAATATTATTCGTAAATTTGCAACATTAGGCAAATTTTGAGCACATGAGAATAATTTCAGTTAGTACTATAAAGAAATATTATGAAGAATATCCTTCTTCCAAAACGGCTCTGCAGGATTGGGTTGGAAAAGTATATGATGCAGAATGGAAAACATTTGAAGATATAAAGAAAACGTTTAATAGCGTAGACTACGTTGGAAATCAACATTACGTGTTTAATATAAAAGGTAATGATTTCAGATTAGTTGCTGTTGTTAAGTTCACTCCTCGCTTTGTTCTGATACGTTTCATTGGAACTCATGCTGAATATGATAAAATAAAAGATATTAAGAACATATAATAGAAAGGATACCGTAATGACTAAGATAGAAAATGAAAATCAGTATCAGGCAGCACTCAAAAGAGTAGAATATCTTATGCTTAATACTCCTGAGAATTTGCCTGATAATGATCCAGAAATGGTGGAGTTGACTTTGCTTGGGAATCTTGTAGCTGACTATGAAGAAGAATATTATCCCATAGGAAAACCTTCTTTGATTGAATTGTTAAAACTTCGTATGTATGAGATGGGGCTCACTCAGGCTGCTTTGGCTAAACTGATAGGGGTCAGCCCGTCAAGAATCAGCGACTATCTTTCAGGCAAGAGCGAGCCGACGCTTAAAGTGGGGCGTCTTCTAAGTCAGAAACTTGATATCGATCCGGCTATAGTGCTTGGGGTATAAAAAATTGAATTGATTTATGACATTAAAACGATATATTGGGGTGATCCTGGGTGTGCTGGGGATAGCAATTTCATCGAATGCTGAAGTTCCCTTCAATGGTCTCCTCCTTGATCAGGTGTTGAAACCAAAGAAGGGCGTCAAAGTATATGTGAAAGATCCAAAACGTTATGCCACCACCGACAAAAAGGGTCGTTTTGGTCTCACCGATGTGCAGCCCGACGACACATTGAATCTCGTGCTCTCAAAAAAAGAAACTGTCCGCATTCCCGTAGAAGGGCGTAAGGCAATAAAAATTGTCCTCGTAAATGAAAACGGCTTCAAAGCAGAGGATGATGAAGAAATGGCAAACACTGGCTATGGATATGTAAAGCGTCGCGAGCACACAGGCGTAAGTTCCGGTATAAGCGGCGACCGCTTGCGGAGCACCGGACAGCGTGACGTCATCAGTGCGCTCAAGGGATTGGTGCCCGGATTGTATGTCTCCGGTGGTGCCGGAAATCAATCGGTCAATATCCGGGGTATTAATTCGCTGAAATCATCTACCGAACCCCTCTATGTAGTTGATGGGGTAGTGGTGACATCTCTTGATTTCCTTAGTATTTATGACGTCGACCATGTGGAGGTGATTAAGGATGGCTCCCAATATGGCTCAAGAGGTGCTAACGGTGCGATAGTTGTGACAACTAAAACAGGCTTAAAAAAATAGGAACTTTAAGAAAGATTGTGCAAGATTAGGCTTTTTGATTTGCCGATTAGGAATTTTATTGCTAAATTTGCAGTTTATAGGGAGGGATGAACGTATAAAACAACATTATTATGACTATCAACGAAGTTCAAGACGAAATAATTGACGAAATGGCCGGTATGGACGACTGGCTGGATAGATATGCGTATATTATTGACTTAGGCAACACTCTCCCGCCGATTCCTGAGGATATGAAGACCCCTACCAACCTTATTGAAGGTTGCCAGAGCCGTGTCTGGATCGATGCCAAGGAAAACGAAGAAAAGAAAATTCATTTCGAGGCTGACTCTGATGCCTTGATTGTAAAGGGAATTGTAGCGCTTCTGATGCGTGTGCTCAACGATCGCACTCCTGATGAGATCCTTGATGCAGACCTTTACTTCATCGACCGCATAGGCCTTTCCGAGCATCTTTCCCCTACGCGAAGCAATGGCCTCGTGGCAATGGTGAAGCAAATCCGCAACTACGCCACCGCGTTTAAGCTAATTAATAAAGCATAAAGCAAACCCACCCGTCCGACCAGTCCGACAAGTCTGACCCGTCCGAAAAGTCTGACCCGTCCGACCAGTCTGACAACTAACAACTAACAACTGACAACTGAAATCTGACAACTAAAAAACAATAATCAACTATGTTCAAGAACCAACCGGCAGGACTCTACGTGCTCGCCCTTGCGAACACCGGTGAGCGATTTGGCTACTACACTATGCTCGCCATCTTCCTTTTCTTCCTCCAGGCTAAATTCGGCTTCGATGCCACCTGGACTGGCCAGATTTTCTCTATTTTCCTGGCCCTCGTGTATTTTATGCCCGTATTCGGCGGATGGCTTGCCGACCGCTGGAGCTTCAACAAATGTGTGCTTGCTGGTATTGCAGTAATGTTTGTAGGCTATGCCCTTATGTCTGCTCCTACTCCGGTTCGCTCTAACTCATCTTTCATGATCCTTCTCGCAGCGTTGCTGCTGATTGCCACCGGCACAGGTCTTTTCAAGGGAAACCTCCAGGTAATGGTAGGCGATCTTTACAACGATGCAAAATATAGCGACCGTCGCGATGCCGCCTTCTCTCTTTTCTATATGGCTATCAACCTCGGCTCCATGTTCGCCCCCGGTGCTGCTATCGCTCTTAAGAATATGGCTCTTACAAAGGCCGGTTTCCTCTCCAACAATGCAATGGCTGCTACGGTCAGCAACTGGTGTCTTGACACGAATGGCTTCACAAATATGCCTACCGATCAGGAGACTATCAAGAGCATGACCGATTTCGCCGTTAAGAACGGTATGGAGCAGGGTGGTGATCTTGCAGCATGGCTTACAGGTTATATGCAGACCTTCGCTGATGGTTGCACTGCTCATTTTGCTACCCTTACTGAGTTTGCCGACGGTTATATCTCAGCTTTCTCCACCGGTTGCACCTATGCATTCTCACTTGCATGCGCTTCGCTTATCGTCAGCTTCCTCATCTATACACTTGGCCGCAAGACCTACAAGCATATCATCACAGATGCGCCCAAGCAGGCCGACGGTAAGAAGGCAGCTGTCGCAAGCAACGAGCCGGAACTCACTCCGGAGCAGACAAAGCAGCGTGTCGTGGCGCTCTTCCTCGTCTTTGCCGTGGTGATCTTCTTCTGGATGGTATTCCACCAGAATGGCCAGACTCTCACTGAGTTCGCCAAGAGCTGTACATCTTCAGAATCTTCCTCTTGGACACGTATAGGCTTCAACCTCGGTGCCCTCTCAGCTATCGCAGCCGGTGTATATGCCCTCTTTGGTCTCATTCAGTCAAAGACTGCCAAGGGAAAAGCTCTCAGCGGCGTGCTTCTTGCTGTCTGCGCCGGCATTGTAATCTGGATTTATACCGGAGTGATGCCTGCTACACTCACTAATATTGACCCGGCTGCCTACCAGCAGTTCAACCCCTTCTTCGTGGTTGCCCTCACTCCATTCTCCCTTGCCCTCTTCGGATGGCTCAACGCCAAGAAGAAAGAGCCCTCAGCGCCGCGAAAGATCGGCTATGGTATGATCGTGGCCGGTATCGCCTACCTTGTGATGGTGTTCGGTTCGCTTTCGCTTGTGGGAACCAACGGTGAAGTATCCACCAACTGGCTTATCTCTACCTACCTTCTTCTTACCTTTGCAGAGCTCCTTCTCTCCCCGATGGGTATCTCATTCGTCAGCAAGGTTGCTCCTCCGAAGTTGAAGGGCGCTATGATGGGTGGCTGGTTTGCTGCTACAGCTGTCGGCAACTACCTTGTGTCTATCCCGATGCTCCTTTGGGGTAAGATTCCGGTTTGGACCATTTGGGTGATCTTGATTGCACTCTGTCTTCTTTCAGCTGCATTCATTTTCTCTCAGATGAAGAAACTCGAGGCTGCCACCGGCGATATGCCGCAGCCTGTGCCTGATGCAACTCAAGCTGATCCGGTAGAATAAAATGGCAAGCAATTCTGAATTCAGCAGTAAGATAGGACTCATAGCTGCTACTGTGGGCAGTGCAGTCGGTCTGGGAAACGTATGGCGTTTCCCGGCCGAGACGCAGGCCAACGGTGGTGCCGCTTTCCTCCTTGTCTATGTGGTTTGTGTGATTCTTTTCGGCATTCCTGTGATGCTCGGAGAGTTCGCTATCGGACGCGCCGGAAAGAGCGACGCCATCGATAGCTACCGAAAGCTCAGTCCCGGCAAGCCTTGGTGGATCTCAGGTTTTCTTGGTATACTGTGCTCCTATCTTATTCTCACATTTTATATGGTAGTGTCCGGTTGGACACTCGAATATCTATTCCAGTCACTCAGTGGAGAACTGTTCACTCCAATTCCCGGAGTGGAGGAGGGGAGCAACCTTCAGTTTGCCGACCGCATGCAGGAATATGTGGAAGGTGTTTGGCCTCCTATGGTATGGACATGGATCACCATCGCTATCTGCGGGGCCGTCCTGTGCATGGGTGTTCAGAAAGGAATTGAGAGGGTAAGCAATATCCTTATGCCGCTTCTTTTCCTTATCCTCATCGTGCTTTGTGTCACTGCAATGACTTTGCCGAAAGCATCTGAGGGCTTGGTATATTTCTTCCATCCTGATTTCTCGAAGATCACCCCTGATGTCTGTATAAGCGCACTCGGTCAGGCTTTCTTCTCCCTTAGCCTTGGCATGGGCACGCTGATCACTTATGGAAGTTATTTCAAAAAAGACACTAATCTCACAAAAACTGCATTCACTGTCTCTATCCTCGACATGGCTGTAGCGATCCTCGTGGGTATGATCATCTTCCCGGGTGTGATGTCGTTTGGCTTGGAAGGGGAGTCGTTCGGTGGCTCTGCTCTTGTGTTTGTGACATTCCCTGAGATATTCAATAGGATGTGGTGTCCGCAACTTTGGTCGTCACTTTTCTTCATCCTCCTTTCCGTTGCGGCTCTCACCAGCAGCATTTCGATAGCAGAGGTGTCGATAGCATATTTCAGCGGTCACTTCAATATGAAACGCATCCCTGCTACGTGTCTTGTGATGGTGCCGCTGATTTTGCTTAGTGCCCTCTCTTCATTGAGCAATGGAGTGCTGTCTGATTTGACCATATTTGGATACACGATCTTTGAGGCCTGCGATGCCTTCACAGCCAATATCCTTATGCCGCTTGGTGCCTTCATAATGGCTGTTTATCTTGGATGGTTTGCACCCAAGGGCATGATGAAAGACCAGCTTACCAACGGCGGCACGATCCGCAATCGCTTTGCTGCGCCTGTGATGTTTCTGCTTAAGTGGGTGACTCCTATCCTCATCGTTATTATTTTCGGTGCGTCAGTATTGATGAAATGAAAACCAATCTCAATGAAATAGCCTCGGTTCTCGGCACTTCCCTGAAGGGTGAGAATCGAGATATATCGCTTCTTCTTACCGACTCGCGGAGCCTTGCCGACCCCGCGAAGTCGCTTTTTTTTGCCCTTCGCGGTGCGAGCAATGATGGCCATCGCTATATAGCAGACCTTTACTCTCGCGGGGTGCGAAGTTTTGTGGTGGAAAGTCTCCCCGCCTCTGCATCCGGAATGCCGGAGGCGTCATGGATTATAGTGCCTGACACTCTTAAGGCTCTCCAAAAAGTGGGCGCTATGGGGTGCCGCAACGCTTCTTCGGTCATTGCCATCACCGGATCGAGGGGAAAGACCACACTTAAAGAGTGGCTTTTCCAGCTTCTTTCCCCCTCGCTCAATGTCAGCCGTTCGCCCCGCAGTTATAATTCCCAGATAGGAGTGCCGCTTAGTCTTTGGGGAATACGCCCGGGCAGCGATGTCGCCCTGATTGAGGCTGGCATTTCAAAAGTGGGGGAAATGGACTCGATAGCCCGTTGCATCGCCCCTGATACGGTGGTGATCACCAATGTCGGCGATGCCCATGCCCAAGGTTTCTCATCGCGCGAGGAAAAGATACGCGAAAAGGTATCGCTTGCCTCAGGCGATTCTGTAAAGCGTGTGATTTTTTGTGCCGACGATCCCGAGGTTGAAGCTGAGGTGATAAGCCAATGCAGTGGAAAGGATCTTGTGGGATGGCATAGGGCTGATATTCCTGTCGATCCCTTCGGCGATGAGTTCAGGAATAAGGAAATCAAAGACTGGGAAATTGAAAACGCCGGCCATGCCATCGCCGTTGCGCGGAGTCTCGGCGTTTCCGAATCTGAAATCCGAAAGCGTCTTAAAAAGCTTCACCGCATAGGCACTCGGCTTAATGTTAGCGAGGGAGTAAATGATTGCCTTGTGATCCATGACTCTTATACTTCCGACCAGTCTTCGCTTGCCCCCGCTCTCGACTTCATGAAGCGCCGCCTTGCTCCCGGCAGTAAGGAGACCCTTATTGTCAGCGATCTCTTGCATGAGGCTGATTCTTCCGATGAGGCTATCTCCTCGATGGCAGGATTGCTTAAGATGTCAGGAGTCAAAAGGCTTATAGGGGTAGGCCCGGGTATGAAAAAAGGTGCTCCGATTCTTGCATCTGTAGTGGAAGAGTCAGCGTTTTTCGATACCACCGAAGAACTTCTTGCGTCGCTCAGCACTTCCGATTTTTGCAATGAGACCATTCTTCTCAAAGGGGCTCCCGAGTTTGAATTTGGCAGGATATCGCAGCTTCTTGAAGCCCGTACGCATGAGACTGTGCTTGAAGTTAATCTCGATGCTGTAGTCAGAAACTACAATTATTTCCGCTCCAAGTTGCCTGCCGGCACCGGGCTCGTGGCTATGGTGAAGGCATCCGGTTATGGAGCCGGAAGCTATGAGATTGCCAAGACAATGCAGGATTGCGGGGCGGCATATCTTGCTGTGGCAGTGCTCGACGAAGGAATTGACTTGCGCCGTCGTGGCATCACGATGCCCGTTATGGTGATGAATCCGAAGGTGGTCAACTATCGCCAGATGTTTGCCAATCGCCTTGAGCCTGAGGTCTTCTCCATGCCGATGCTTCTCGATGTAGTGAAAGAGGCAGAAAAATATGGAATGAAAGACTATCCTGTGCATATCAAGCTTGACACCGGCATGCACCGCATGGGATTTGTGGAGGAGGAGTTGCCTGAGGTGATGCGTATCCTTAATTCTACCGACTCTGTGCGCATAGCTTCCGCCTTCAGCCATCTTGCCACTGCCGACTGCCTGGATATGGACGACTATACACTTGCGCAGCTTCAGCGTTTCGACCGCTTCACCAATTATATGCTCTCTCAGTCGCCGCGCCCCTTCCTCCGACATGTGCTTAACTCTGCCGGAATCCTTCGTTTCCCTGAATATCATTATGATATGACGCGTCTTGGCATCGGTCTTTATGGCGTCAATACTCTTCCCCCCGAAGTGGAGGCTCCACTGTCGGTGGTCAGCACACTGCGCACTGTCATCATTGCTATACGCGACTGGAAGAAAGGGGAGAGCATTGGCTATGCACGTCGCTCCATTCTTGAGCGCGATTCCCGCATAGCCACAATCCCCATTGGATATGCCGATGGGATGAAACGTCATTTCGGACGTGGCAATATCACTGTAAAAGTAAACGGTAAGGATGCCCCTACCGTTGGAAATATCTGTATGGATGCCTGTATGATAGATGTCACCGGCATCGACTGTAAGGAAGGTGATGTAGTGGAGATCTTCGGACCCTCCGCGTCAGTCTACCGACTCTCTGATCTCCTCGATACTATCCCCTACGAGATTCTCACTTCCGTCTCCCCCCGCGTCAAGCGTGTCTATTTCAGGGAGTGATTCCGACTCTCTATCGATATCCGTGGCCGGAGGCAATACTTTGCCGTCGGCCATTTCTATTACCCTGTCGGCAATGGCGGCGAGTGAAGAGTCGTGTGTCACCATCACTACTGTCTGTCCCAGTCGGTCGCGTAGGTCAGCGAATATATCCTGTATCTCCTGCCGGTTGGCTGAGTCAAGGCTTCCTGTAGGCTCATCGGCGAATATGATTTCAGGGTCGTTGATAAGGGCTCTTGCTATCGCGGTGCGCTGGCGTTCGCCGCCGCTCATGGCTGCCGGCTTATGGTCCATGCGCTCTGCAAGTCCTAATTGCGTAAGAAGCTCGGCAGCCTTCTCCATTGCTTTTTTCTTCGATGCGCCTGCTATCAGGGCGGGGAGAGCCACATTTTCCTGGGCAGTGAATTCCGGCAAGAGCTGGTGGAACTGAAATACGAATCCCATGTTGCTGTTGCGGAATGCCGACAGTTTTTTGTCTTTCATGCCTATCAGCTCAGTGCCGTTGAAGAGCACGCTTCCCCTGTCAGGCTTCTCGAGAGTACCCGCTATTTGGAGTAGGGTTGTCTTCCCGGCTCCTGACGGACCGACTATGGCGACGATTTCCCCCTTCCCTATGGTCAGGGAGATGTCTTTAAGCACTTGGAGATTTCCAAAAGATTTATAGATGTTCTTTAATTCAAGCATATTATTTTGATTGGTTTTATGGAGGTTGGAGAGTGGAGGTTGGGTCTTAGTGTTTGGTTCTGATCCTATATTCCGGAGGGTAGAGATTGTTGCTCCTGTTTCCTAAGTTCTTGATGAATCCTAAGGGGAAACCCCGGAAAGTGACCGTCAGATATCCTTTGGGAGCATCTGCCGGCAAGGAAATGGCGTCGCGCGATAGATAGCGCAGGGCATCCTCCGGTGTCAGTTCAATCTCAGGGAATGGGTGAGCCATCGCTGTAGACATTGCGAGCTGATGAGCCGGAATGAGGTCTTTCCCTTTTATCTCGCCGATTTCTATTCCAGCCGACATTATCCTCACTCCATTTGGCAATGAATCGAGAAGCGAAGCTGCCTCCGGAGTAAGCGCGAGCAAGTGATTGTCGTGGCATATGATGTCATAGTTTCCTTGTATCCATCCCCTTGCAGTCGCCATCATTCGTTGGTCTGCCTTGTCCTTGTTTTCTTTTTTCCCTTTTTTCTTTGCCTTGATATGGCGATTGCCTCCTGTCGGATCTCCGGGTTTTTGGAATACTGCTACGAAAAGCCCTTCCCCTCTGGTAAACCCGGGCATAAAGCGCAGACAGGGTATGCTCCCTTTTGCTTCTCCTGAAATGCCATGTTTTCCTGCAAGTCCGGTGTCGACAGGTTCAAGCCCGAATGTCTCGGCTGCCCATGCTGCGTTGTCTTCATCTTCAATGGTGTTGAAAGTGCATGTGGAGTAGATGAGATATCCTCCGGGAGCTATCATTTCGATGGCATTTTCAATTATCTCTCTCTGTAGAGCCGCGCATTGCTTTATGAGTCCTTCGCTCCATTGGCTTCTTGCCGTAGCATCTTTCCGCATCATCCCTTCTCCCGAGCATGGGGCATCCACAGCCACGATGTCAAATCTTTCTTTCATCGCTGCCAGGCGCGAAGTGTCGGTATTGGTCACTATCACGTCAGGATAACCATATTTGCATAGGTTTTCCTTAAGTATTCCGGCTCTTGAGGTCGTGAATTCATTTGCAAGCATCACGCTTCCGTCCGGCAATGCGTTCAGGATAGCAGTGGTTTTGCCTCCGGGGGCAGCACAGAGATCACACACAGTCATCCTCTCCGCTCTCTGCTCTCCATTCTCCGCTCTCCGCTCTATCAAACTCCCCACAATAGTCTCATACGCCATCGATGATGCGTCTTGCACATAGAATGTCCCTGCATGCAGCAGTGGATTTAGTGTGAAGTTGGGGCGCTCTGCGAGATAGCTTCCTGATCGGCACCATGCCACGGGCGTCATATCGGCATAAAGGGCTTCGCCGGGATGTTTGCGTGTATTGACACGCAGCGACGTTTCCGGCTCTCCGCAAAGCGCGGAAAGTAGGGTTTCAGCCCTGTTTTCGCCTATTTCAGCGCGAATTCGGGCCTTAAATCCTTCTGGTAAAAATTTATCTTCAATCATTTCACCGCAAAATTAGCAAAAAACGCGGAATTTTGTTAACTTTGTAGTATGAAAATTCAATCTGCCCTTTATCTTGTGCCTGTTCCTATCAGCGGAGCCCCGGTTTCTGACGTAATTCCCGCCGGAAACCTTGAGGTGTTGCGTCAGTTGCGCCATTTTATTGTAGAGAATTTGCGTACAGCCCGCCGTTATCTCCGCCATATCGATCCGGCATTTCCGATCGCCGACTGCACATTTGAGGTTCTTGACCGTCACACCGGTCCGGAAGAGGTAGGGGCAATGCTGGAGCCTCTTCGCCGAGGTGAGCCGGTCGGGGTGATGAGCGAGGCAGGGTGTCCTGCCGTTGCCGATCCCGGAAGCCATCCTGTAGAGATAGCGCAGAGGGAAGGGCTCAAGGTGATTCCGCTTGTGGGCCCCAGTTCCATACTGATGTCGCTCATGGCTTCAGGTTTCAATGGCCAGGGTTTTGCTTTCCATGGCTATCTCCCCATCGACGGAGCCGAACGCCGCAAGGCGTTGAAGCGTCTTGAGTCAGAATCGGCATCAAGGCAGATGACCCAGATATTTATAGAGACCCCCTACCGCAACAATCGTATGGTGGCTCTTCTCGCCGAGGCTTTATCCCCGTCTACAATGGTCTGTGTGGCTTGCGACATCACCGACCCTGAGCGTGAGGAGGTGGATGCGGCTCGTGCCGTCGATTGGAAAAAAAGAAAATATGACTACGACAAGCGCCCTGCAATATTTCTCCTCTATGCAGGGGCGAAAGGTGGCGACCGCCGCAGATATGAGAAGAAATGAGCAAGAAGATATTTTTCGACCATCCGGAGCTCCCCTTTGAGGAGTGGGGCAATCCATATGATTCGGTTTCCCGGCAGGAGACCCCTGCTGTCGTGCCCAAGCCTATGTATTTCTGCTCTTTCGGTAGCGGATCGAGCGGAAACAGCTGCTATGTCGGGTCTGCCCAGGGTGGGCTGATAGTGGATGTTGGTATTCGTGCGGAGGATATAGAGCGAGGTCTTGCTGCCAATGGCGTCTCCATGAAGCATGTGAAGGGAGTCCTTCTCACTCACGATCATTCCGACCATGTCAAATATGTCTATGCCTTGCTTCGCAATCATCGCCATCTGAAGCTTTTCTGCACCAATCGGGTGCTAAATGGCATGCTGCGCAAGCATTCCATATCGAAGCGCATTAAGGAGTATCATATTCCTATATTCAAGGAGATTCCCTTCAAGATGCTCGATTTCGAGATAACGGCTTTCGAAGTTCCCCACGATGGCAGCGATAATATGGGCTTTTCCATTGAGTACGATTCCCGTCGGTTTGTGATAGCCACAGACCTCGGCGAAGTCACCGACCGTGCACGTCACTATATGAGCCGTGCCACGTATCTGATGATTGAAGCCAACTATGATGCCCATATGCTTCGGATGGGGCGTTACCCTGAATATCTGAAGGCCCGCATTGCAAGCGGTTCCGGACATCTCGACAATCGACAGACTGCGGTTTTCCTGAAAGAGATAATCAACCCCGGTCTCAACCATATTTTCCTTTGCCATCTTTCGCAAGACAATAATACTCCCCAGATTGCACTCCGCACTGTAAAGGAGGCTCTTGAGGCCAAGGGAATAAAGATTGGAAGCGCCATGGAGACGCTGGCAGATCAGAAGGCCGACGTGCAACTCGCTGCTCTCCCGCGCTTTGATATGACGCGATGGTTTGTGTTTAGAAAATGATTAGATTGTTATGACAGACGGCAGTAATATTTTAAGGGCATCCTACCACACTCTCGGTTGTAAGCTCAATTTTTCAGAGACTTCCGCCATTGGCATGCAGCTCGCACGCCGTGGCATAGTCAAGGCTCAGACCGACGATATCCCTGATATCGTTGTGGTCAATACATGCTCTGTGACTGAGGTGGCTGATAAGAAAGGGCGTTCCCTGATCCGTCGGCTCCACAACCGCTGGCCGAATGCCACTCTTGTAGTGACAGGATGTTATGCCCAGCTCAAGCCTCAGGAAGTAGCTGAGATTGAGGGGGTGGATATTGTGCTCGGCAATGATGAGAAACTCCGTATCGCTGATTTTCTCGACCGGTGGGAGAGCGACCGTCGAAGCCGTGTGGCTGTCCGTGACTATCTCGATATCCGTGAGTTTCGCGGGGCTTGCGAGCGTGGCGACCGCACCCGCTATTGGCTGAAAGTGCAGGATGGTTGCGACTATTTCTGCACGTATTGCACCATCCCTTTCGCACGCGGGCGCAGCCGTTCCGGCTCTGTCAGCGAGCTTGTGGCGGAGGCAAAGGCTGCCGCCTCTGCAGGGGGAAAGGAGATTGTGCTGACTGGCGTCAACGTCGGGTGTTTCGGAAAGGATACCGGTGAGGATTTCCTCGATCTTCTTAAGCGTCTGGATGCCGTGGAGGGAATAGAGCGTTATCGCATCTCCAGCATTGAGCCGAATCTTCTGACAGAGGAGATTGTCAGCTGGATAGCCCATGAGAGCCGTGCTTTTATGCCCAGTTTCCATATCCCTCTCCAGTCGGGGTCTGATGAGGTGCTTAGGTTGATGAATCGCCGCTATCGTACTTCGCTTTTCACCGAACGCATCTCCATGATACGCTCGCTGATTCCCGATGCCTTCATCGGTGTAGACATCATAGCCGGAGCCCGAGGTGAGACGGAAGGGGAGTGGGAGCGGAGCTTCAACTATGCCGCTTCTCTGCCGGTGAGTCGCTACCACGTTTTCCCATATTCCGAACGCCCCGGCACCAAGGCGCTTGGCATCGACCATCAGGTGAGTCAGGAAGAGAAGCATCGTCGTGTGGCTTTGCTAACAAAACTCAGTGACGTGAAGTTGCGCGATTTCTCCCGCCTCTTTATTGGTAAGCAGCGTCCTGTGCTTTGGGAACACCCCGATGCTGATGAGGAAGGTCTAATGTATGGCCACACCGACAATTATCTCCGTGTCCGCGCCAAAGCCTCCGTATCCCTCTACAACACCATCACTCCCGCCATCCTTACTTCCTTCCACGATCCCGAAACCCTCAACTCAACAATCAACGCTTAACGCATCACGCAAAACGCACCTCATGGCACTTGGAAATATTCTATCAGTGATAATCCTTAACTGGAATGGTAAGAAACTTCTGCGCAAGTTTCTTCCATCGGTCATAGCCAACACTCAGAGTCCTGAAGTGGAGGTGATAGTGGCAGACAATGGTTCCACCGATGACTCTATGAAAGTGCTTTGTGAGGAATTCCCGAATGTCAAGATACTTTCTTTCGATGAGAATCTTGGATTTTCCGGAGGTTATAATCGGGCTATTGAGGAAGTGGAATCGGAATTTGTGGTGCTTCTTAACTCCGATGTCGAGACTCCTCCCGGTTGGTGGCAACCTCTCCTTGCATTTATGAATTCCAATCCCGGGGTAGGGGCTTGCCAACCCAAAATACTTTCTTATCGCCGTAAGGATAAGTTTGAATATGCCGGTGCAGCTGGCGGATTGCTTGATAAATATGGCTATCCATATTGCAGAGGGCGTTTGTTTGATCAGATAGAATATGATCTTTCTCAGTATGACACAGGTCCGGAAGACATAGCCTGGGCATCGGGGGCTGCTCTGATGGTGCGACGCGATGTCTATATCGAGGCTGGCGGACTCGACGAGCTCTTCTTTGCGCATATGGAGGAGATTGATCTCTGTTGCCGCATCCATAATCTGGGATATCGTGTGTGTGTGGTGCCGGAATCGCATGTCTATCATCTGGGTGGCGCATCCCTTGCGCAAGGGGATCCTAAGAAGACCTATCTCAATTTCCGCAATAATCTCCTCCTCTTGCATAAGAATCTTCCGGAGAAAAAAGGGAAGAAACTTCTGTTCAAGCGCAGGCTTATGGATACGCTTGCATTCTTCATGTATGTGGCTAAGCTTGACTTCCCCAATGCGCGAGCTGTTTTGAAAGCCCATTCCGACTTCAAGAAGATGCGAAAAAACTATGTGAC
>CAYNEZ010000081.1:0-13954 GCA_964396365.1 uncultured Sangeribacter sp.
GCATCATGTAGAAATCCGACCACTTTTTCTTTCCAGTTAAAACCAACAGATGCAACTTTAAGTAGATGTGACTTAAAGTAGTTGGGGCCCCCTTTGTCCAATTAATCTTGGTGTAGTCTTTGGGCTATCAATCCGGCTGCATAGATTATTTTTGTCATGTAGCCCATATCCTCTTCAAGGTTCTCAACTCGTTCTTTGGCTTCTTGGGGGTTGAATGTGGCAATATACTCATAATATTGACGCATGACCCTCTCTGTCTCTGACAGTGGGTCCATGAAGTCGAATAGAGTATCCATGAAACTATCCATATAATGGATATCCCGCTCTTGGAGTGCAATGAATCCTGCAAGCATTATCTTTGCTTGGCGGAATTGGGCATTGTTCATTTCGGCTATGGGTCGAAATGCTTCGATGAGTTCTTTGGGGAGGATGGATTCTTCCATGGCTGATATCGTAAACTATATATATCTGTTGATGTAGTTATAGCGGTTTTGGAGATTTATCCAATTTTGGAAAGGTATTACTAATGCCTCTTCAAGTTTGATAGCAATTACCTCTGTTATGTCTAGCTTACCGTGGATTATTTCACTCAGACATGTATGTGGCATATCTATGGCCTTAGCAAAGTCCTTTTGCTCAATATCTCTTGCTTTAAGTTCTTTCTTAAGAATACTTCCAGGATGGATTGCAATTGCAGGTATTATGTAAGCATTGAATGTCTGTTTCATATAGCTCTTGTTGGTGTGGGCTTATGAGATTACGTACATATGTGATAATGTGAACACAAAGGTAATAAAAATTATCAAAAATTGGTAATTCTAAGTATTAAAATTTTACTTCTTACATACTTTCGTATACAGAAAAGTAAACAGTTGGTTCTAATGAATTTAAGAAAGGATTGCTTATATGTTAATAAAAAATATTTGTAATGTGAGAATTAATGCTTAAATTTGCAGAAAATCAGTTTGATTATGAGAATTATTCGGTATTTGTTGGCTTTCGTATTATTGTTGTGTATAGGAATGCCTGTAGTAGGACAAAACTATACAGGAGAGAAGACGCTGAATGCGGCGGATCTGCCGAAAGTGTCACCCTATTTCTTTCAGCATCAATATTTGTCAGTGTGGCTCCTATGATAGAGGATACTGATGGGGAAGTATTCGCCGATCCTAAAGCATTGAATACAATAAGCCCCTCTATGAATGGTTTCTGTTCTCCGTTTAAGGATGAAGATATTTCTGTAGAAATGGTTGAGGCTGAAGGAAAGAAAATATATGTATGGAAGTTTCCGGAACCAGAATATTTGCGAGAAGCTCTATATCTTGCATTTGTTCCTGTCGACGGTCATTATAAGGCTTATGCAATATGTGTTGGACAACTTGTAGATTGGGAGATTTCCACTTCCTCTGAGAAATCAAGGGCAACTTATGGAAGAGTCAAGCGTCCTGAAAATGCAACGGAATGCGTCGAATTGCTGATAGAGCGTGGAGCTCTGACGGGGGAGATAAAGATGGGTGATTTTATTCAAGGAAGCTATAAATCTCCTTCTTATAGAGAATGAGTAGGTATGAAGGAGAGATGCGGAATCGTGTTTGTGCATGGGATTGTGGGGAACAATAGGATTTTTGATTTCCTTGTGCCTTTGATTCCGGAGGAGTGGTGTGTGAAGTGGGTTGTGCTGGAGGGACACGGAGGGGATGCCCTTGGTTTTTCGCGTGCTTCTATGGATGGGTGGAAGAGACAGGTGGCAAATGCGATTGTTGAGATGGGGGATGTTTGTGAGAAGGTGATAGGTGTTGGGCATTCTATGGGTTGCTTGTTGCTTTTGGAGAAGGCTTTAAAAGGGAAACTTGCGGCTTTATTTCTGCTTAATCCTCCGCTTAAGATTAGAATCAGGGTGAGACTCTTTAGAAATTCTTTGAAGGTGGCTTTGGGTTTGACTGAAAATGATGAGGTGACAGCGGCTGCAAAAGAAGCATACGGAATATCTTTAGATCCAAATCCGTTGCATTATTATGGATGGCCGAAGAGATATTTGGAACTGTTTGCTGAGATTCGGCGCATTCGGATATTATTATTGTCAAATAGAATTCCTTGCCCTACGGTTGCCATATTGTCTTGTAAGGATGAGATGGTCTCGGTATCTTCGGCAAATATTATTAAGAATGCTTCTGATACAAATGGAATTTTATTGCAGGAATCACATCATTATTATTATTCTGAATCGGATAAGGATATTGTCAGGGCAGCATTCAGAGAATTTTTGAGGTTAACTTCGGACTTGCGTCCTCAGCACAGTGTTGAGGGTGGGGGAGAGGCGTGATAATTGCGGGGTGAGGAGAGGCGTGATTATAGATATTTTGATTAGTATGGAGAAAGAGTTGAAGTTGATGGTGGCGCCGTTGCAGGGTTTGACGGAGGCGGTGTGGCGGAATGTGCATTTTGCTTTGTTTGGGGACAGGCAGGGCGAAGTGGAGTATTTTACTCCTTTTATCAGAGTGGAGAAGGGGGAAGTTCGGGCACGTGATCTTCGGGATTTTACTTCTGATCTGAATGAAGGGATGATTCTTACTCCGCAAATTATCTTCAGGGATGCGGATGAATGGAAGATGCTTGTCGATACTCTTGTCGCAAATGGGGCTGAGCGTATTGATATGAATTTAGGTTGTCCATTCCCTCCTCAAGTAAGGAAAGGGAGGGGTGCAGGGATGATATGTTTTCCAGATAAGGTAGCACAAATTGCGGATGCAATGGTCTCTTATCCGGATATTAAGTTTTCTGTCAAGATGCGACTCGGTGTCAGTGATCCGTGCGAAGCACTCGCTTTGTCGGATATTTTGAATGAGATGCCACTGCGCCACGTGACGATACATCCTCGCATTGCCAAACAGCAATATAAGGGGAATCTTTTACTCCTGGAGATGAATGAGTTTTCTTCAAGGTTGAAGCACCCTGTCGTTTTCAACGGGGAGATTTCAACGCCAATGCATATTATGGATTTGTCTGAGAGATATGATGGCGTAATGGTAGGTCGGGGGCTCTTGGCTCGCCCTTCATTGTTTGCAGAATATCGTTCCGGACAGGAGCTTGAAATAGGAGAACAAGAAGAGGCGTTTCTCAATTTGATGAAAAACGTCTCTTCTATGCTTGAAAATATGCTTTGCGGTAGTACACAGTTCAGAGATAAGATGAAGCCCTATTGGGAGTATGCGCCTGTCACACTCGATAAGAAAATTGTGAAACAGGGTAAAAAACATGGCTCCGTTAATCCTTGAATGTGGCGGAGATGGCATCCCCTTCCATCGCTTTAGTAATCTGAGAACGTGAGAATTTGAATGGTGCTACAAAAAATTCAGGGACATTGTATGATTTCATCATTTGCGCATAGTGTTGGGGCTCTTCCTGCGGCATAATGAAAGCCTTGGAGTCAACTCCACTCTTGTCGATATAGGCAATATAAGGATGGGTGTACTGTCCGTCCTCACGTCTTGAACTAAAGATGACCCATCTTGAGTTAGACGACCATGAATGGTAGCTTTCAGAATCCTTACTGTTTGCGTTGGAAAGAGCGCGTTCTTCTCCTGTAGCGAGATCAACCATGAATAAGTCGCTCTCTGCGTGTGGAAGATGGAATGTCCCATATGGGGCTTTGCAGTAAAGGAGCCATTTGCCATCGGGGGAGATTCTTGGGTGGAGGGCACTTTGCTGTTGGGCTGATGCATAGACCACTGTGTCAGGCTGAGAGAAGGCTTGGCTTTCCGGATCAAATCGGCGTCGGATAATGTCGTAACGTATATCCTTATAGTGGTCTTTTTCTGTCTCAGGTGTCACACCCTCCGGATAGCGTGCGGCAGCATAGAAAATAGATTTTCCGTCCGGATGCCATGTGGGGTAAGTTTCAAGTAGATCAGAATCGCTTGCCACATTTTTTATGGTCTGATTCTTCATATCATAAAGAATGATATCGGACCGGAGATCGAAAACTTCCGGGCGAGTGTCGCTGAACGAGAAAAACATCTGACGAGTCTCGTTGGTGGAATAAGCTATGAAATCATGGGTAGGATGCCATGCTGTGTAGACTCCTGATGTGATTGTGCTGTCACATTTCATGTTGACTTTACTGATCGAGTCTCCAGCCATAATAAGGGTGCCTCCATTAAAATGGCGCACGTGGATTTGGGAAGCACCGTCGCGGTAGTGATTGCGCGGTATGTGGCAGTTGATGCAAAACTGTCGGCCGGGAGTGGTGTGGGTGGAGTTGTTGAATACAATATCCTCGTCCCAAGATTCAAGATTGCGTTGGCAAATTGACAATGAGCCGTATAAGGTGTAAAGGGGTTCGATGAGACGATAGCTGACATAAGGATCAATTTCTTCTTCCGCAACCTTATTGGAGAAGCAATATTTATTCCATTTGCCGGAATCATCCTTGACGAATATTTCAAATTTGATGTCTTTCCCTTTTGACTCTTCGAGCATAGAACGCCATTCCTTTAAATTCCATTTCACGGTCTTCCCCTCCGAGAGTATTTCTTGTCCGGAAGGAGCATAAGCACGCGCCACATACTCTTGCCCAGGGATATCAATCTCGAAGTTCAGTGGGGCAATGTTGGGTGGGATCACGAGGCCGGTATAATCCGGATAAATAGAGGGGATGTCTGACATTTCTGTCACTCCATCGGTGGGAATCTTGACGCGGTTACAACCCATCAGGCAGCATGCCGCTATAAAAAATAGAAAAATACGTGTCATTGAAGTGAGATATTGAATGTTGCATTATTCTCCTCGCATTATTTCTTCAGTGCGTAGAGCCATCAGAAAATCATAATCCGGGAGTGTCGGTATAAGTGAAGGATCTTCTATATATCGGTTCATGTCTTCAGCCCATTTGCGATGGAACATGGTGCGCATAAGGAGCCTGTTGAATTTTTTAGCAAATTCCATATCTCCATTCATTATAGCATTCCTGACGATATACTTGAGATAGTAGACGCGGTTGCCGTATTGCACATTCTGGTCGGTAGCCCATCTGTGAGACTGATTGAAACGCCCTATGTTGTGATTGACAGGTACGTTTACAAATATTTTGATTGTATGATCCTCATCATGTCTGAAATCTTTAGTAAGGGTCAGCATATTGCCTGAGGAATTTCTTGGTTTGCCACTGTAGGAACGTGCAAGATTATCAAGCACGCACATGGTATAGTTAGGAGATTCTTTTGTCAGCGACATGATATGGGTAGCCCTGTTCCAATCATGATTCTCAATCGCATTGATCATCAAGACAGTGGCGCGAAGTTGCTCGCTTTTCTTGCTGTCCGCGCTCAAACAGAAAATTATTCCTACCAAGAACAAAAACAGAGAACATCCAGCCATCACTTTTGAGCCACTTGAAATTTCTTTACCCGTAAATGGGGAAATTATGACAAAAGCGAGCAAAATTGCAGTTGCGATTGCAAATGGTTGCCATAGATACCAGTCGTAGTCCTCCATCGTCAGTTCCGGAAGTCCTTTAAGATAAAGAAAGTCATTGTCGACTGTAGTCCCAGGAAAATATCTGTAATAGAGTAATGGCACCACCACTAAAAGCACAACAGATGCGGCGGCAAAAACTGCCGGCATAATCTTTTTGTGTTCCACCACTACCATGCCAAGGCTGACAGCACACATCAATGCCGGGAGCAGCGCGAAAAATCCGGCAATGGGATAAAGAAGTGGCAGGATGATTGCAACGGCACCTTGCGCATATATGTTGCGGCGAAAAAGGCTGAAGAGGGAGTATGCACCTATGGAGAAGGCAAAGCCGAGAGAATTGTAGAATACGTAGCCCTGCGATTCGAATGAGAGACATCCCTCATCGAGATGGAGCACAGAAGCCAACATGCAGAACGGTATGAGATAGCACAGTGCTGAGGCTCCTCCTGAAAAACGGAATGCAATGCGAGTGAGCCAGGCACAGAGTAGCCAAATTAAAATTAAGGCACTTGCACCCAAAGCCGGATAGAAGAGAAGTTGCGTGAGAAATGTTCCTGCGAATCGGAATATTCCTCCCGGATAATGCAAAAATTGTCGCAGGCTCTCCATGCCGGGTTCGAAAAGCGACATTTCGTCGTACCAGCGGAGCATAAACCCATTCTTCACGGCCAATATCCAAAAGGCAAATATAATGAAGATGGCAGGTAGAGCAATATAAGAAATTATTCGTTTCATTTTGCAAAGTTACAAAAAAAATCAATTTGATGCAATGTTGGCGTAAAAAAAGGACGCACGAGCAGCGCGTCCTTATAATTTTATTGGAAATTAATTCCTTACTTCATGAAGTTGGCGAGACGAGTGAAGAAGGAGGGGTCTTCCCCAGTGGTGAGGTCGACGAGTTTGCCTTCGGGATTGATGATGGCTTTTGTCGGGAAGCCAGTGATGTGGTAAGCTTCATAGAGAGCCTGATCGTTGCCGTTGTAGACGTTGATCCATGGAAGTTCATGTTTCTTGACTCCTTCGCGCCAGTCTTCTTCTGATTCGTTGCAGTCAATGCCGATGACTACGAGTTTGTCGCCATATTTCTGATATGCTTCCTTGAGAGCCGGGAAACCCTTGACACACCATCCGCACCAGCTTCCCCAGAAGTCGAGCACTACCCATTTTCCCTTGAAGTCTGAGAGGCTTACTTTCTTGCCATTGAGGTCTGGGAGTGTAAATCCGGGAGCAGTGATTTTGCCAGATGCTACTTCTGCCTGGCGTGCTTCTTCTGCTTCTCTATCTTTTACCATCTTTTCTACCTCCTGATTGTAGAGCTCAGCAAAAGGCATAAGGATAGATTTCTTTGCCTCCGGAGTCATATTGTCGTAGGCAGCCTTGAAGTCGTCGCCACTTAAATCCTGGATTACATATGGAATAGCCGGACTTTTGGGATTTTCAGCGACAAATTTCTTGATTGCATTGTCGTAGCGATCTCTTATTTCTTTCACTTGCTCAGGCGTCACATCAGCATTTTTAGTCACGAGCTCCATATATTCCTGTTGGATGCCTTGAGTTTCAGATGTGATAGCCATGATGTCTTCCATAAGTTTCGTTCCCTTCACATCGTAGTCAAGAGGCTCGAAGCTGACAATCTTGACATCCAAGGATTCATCCGGAGTGGCATAGAATTCGGGTTGCATTCTTGCCATCACAGGGGGCTCAATGCTGTAGCGTGCAGCCCCTGCCTTATCAAGATGTAAGGTAGCCACTCCGTTTTTCACATCGAGAGTGTCATAGATCACCTTGAGGTCTTCAGCCTGCTTGGCATTGAAGATGTTGTCGATAGTCATGTGGCTGACCACGATAGTGTTTTCGGAGAAGTCAGCCGGGAGCTGGATTGTCACACTTCCCTTGTCGCTTGAGCAGGATGCCAAGATAAGAGCTATCGCTGCGAATGGAATAAGTTTTTTCATCGTTTGGGTTATTGGGGTTTATATTGGAATAACAAAGGTTTGAGGGTAGAAGTTTTCAATGGTGAAGTCGGTCGATGGCGCAAGTGAAGCGGCATTTTGGATAGTTGGAGCATCCGGCAAATTCTCCGTGTTGACTTTTTCTTATGACGAGTTGGGCTCCACAACGGGGGCATTTCCCTTTGGTGATATCTTCACTGACGCTTTTAGACGTCTGTTTTGCGTATTGGGTATGTTCTCGGCGTGCCGTTTTGTCGGTTACGTTAGCCTCACTTAGTCTTTCAGCAATGCCCGGAAGTGAATCACGACTAATTATGCGGGGACGACGTTTGATTTCATCAAGCATGCCATCTATACGTGTGACCATCTTGTGATTGTCAAGCACCACCTCTTTCCATGGGCACCACCATCGTTTACGTCGGCGTTCCGCGGGGATCAGAGTGCGCTTTATGTGTCGATCGGGAAGAAATGCACGCTCCTTAATTATTTCTTCAGCCTTTATATCAAGACGCCAGGCCTCAGTGAAGACCACCATTGTAGAAAAAAACTCTGCATCTATCTTTGGGAGCAAACGCCGGATAGCACGAAGATGGCTTCTGTTCTGAAGCAATGGATTGTAGAGGGTCCTTGATTGTGAAGACAAATGCTGTTGCCAGTATTGGGCATGTTCACCGCCTGATATTCTTCCGGCATGGTTCTTGGTCTCGATCACAAAAATGCCACGGGTGGAGATGACTACATGGTCTACTTGCGAAGTACGTCCGTTGGATGTGGGGAGCAATAAGTCGTTGATTACGATGTAATCTTTCTTCTTCAGCTTAGCTAATTCTTTTGCAACCATACGCTCGCCGCGCTTGCCGCTACGGATTGCCTTGCCTCGGCGCCACCATACGACAATCCACACCAGCATCCCAGCCAGCAAGAGTCCGCAAATGAATCCCACAAGAATCTTCCAATCGAACATAAATTAACATTGCTTTTTGAGTAATAACAAAATTTGACTTGGCAATATTAAAATTTTATATTAAATTTGCAAAGAATATATAAGTCATATAAGATGTATAAGTTTTATAAGACATATAGGAGATTATTGATTAGATGAGCATGATAGGATATTTGAAGGCATTGATGGGGCTTGTGGTGTGTGTGGCATTTATGAGTATGGTGGGGCTGTTGGCGGCATTCATCGGGCCGAACCATGGGGTGGAGATCAAGATACTGATTGGAATGACTGTCGGTGCGATGATTTTAGGCCCGAGATTTCCTCGGGCACTCCAGAATCTATATAATGCAAATTACAAGGTGCTAAAAAAGATATTTGGGAAATGAGATCAAAAGCGGATACGGAAACGGGTGAGACCATCAGGACAGGTCTCGAGTGAGAACCGGCAACCGTGGGAGTTGAGGACTTCGCTGACTAAGAGGAGTCCAAGGCCATGGCCAGATTCCTTTGTGGTGAAGAATGGAGTGAAAAGCATTTCTGCTGCCTCGGGACTTATGCCGGGTCCGTCGTCGGTCACTGTAAGTCTTGTTCCGGGTCCGTCGATACTGATTTCTACCGTTCCGCCTTGTCCGGCACTCTCGGCTGCATTTTTGACAATATTAGTCACTACCTGCTCAATAAGCACAGGATCAATGAATACGGATGTTTCCTTGTCAGGAAGCGATATTGTCAGCTTAGATCCTGTAGCAGAGCAAATACTTTCAAAAAGAGGCGTACGACTCCTAAGCAATTCGGCGAGGTCAGTATTCCTCTTTGTTGGCTCAGGGATCTTTACAGCAGAGGCAAATTTAGTGATGAATGCACCCATATCGCGACATCTGTCTTCGCATGCCGTGATAGCCTCAGAAAGGTCAGGGTCATCCACTTCCTCTTCAGCAGTCTCCATCACAGATATGATACCGGCTAATGAATTGTTGACTTCATGTGCCATCATACGAATCACCTTCTCGTATGATTTCCTTTCTGCCTTCATCACTTCGTCGGTGAGTTTTTCAATCAAGTAGAAGGGATGGCTTATTCCACTTTCCATAAAGGAAAGACGGGAGCAACGATAGACCATTGAGTCGTTGAGCCTGACCACTTTCACCTCCCTATCTTGTAGGCTGCAAAGAACTTT
The DNA here is from genome assembly GCA_964396365.1 of uncultured Sangeribacter sp. Classification (GTDB taxonomy): domain Bacteria; phylum Bacteroidota; class Bacteroidia; order Bacteroidales; family Muribaculaceae; genus Lepagella. The sequence goes on from CAYNEZ010000081.1 coordinate 9,548, forward strand.
CCCTAAAGTAGATTGTATATCTTCCGGACGTAGTCCTGACATATCCTTGGCAGAATCTATATCGAGAAAACGTGCGGCTGCGCGGTTTCCTCCGGTGATGGTGCCGTCGGAGCCTATAAGGATAATACCCATTGGGGACACATCGATCAAAAGGTCGAGGAAATGATTCTGCTCACGCAGCTTAAGACGCTCTTGCTTCAGAGATGCCATCATGCCATTGAACATGTCCACAATCTTATCAGCCTCCCGTTGCCCAACATGAGAAAGTCGGCTGGAGAAATCCTGAGCGCGCAATAGGTCGACACCATTGGCTATAGTGCGAAGGGGCTTCATGACGTTGCGGTAGAACACTACGAGGAGTAATACTCCAAGAAGAGCCACGCACCACACGACAGTGTAGGTGACACTTTCTGCTTCAAGAAGCATAAGTGCTACCACAGCTCCTACAATAAGAAGGATTATAAGGGAGAAAATCCAGCTGATGCGCATCTTGTTAATGTTGAATTTTGAATTTAGAATTGATCTTGCACCGGATAAAGACTTTCAATTCTATATTTTAATGTTGTATTTGGCGAGGCGGCGGTAGAGGGTCTGGCGCGTGATGCCGAGGATGGCTGCGGCGCGTGTCAGATTGCCGGCGCTTTCGCTCAGGGCATTTTCAATCTCTGTCTTCTCTCTTGATTTAAGGCGTCCGGGATTATCTAAAGGATTTTTCCCGGGGACAAGTCCTTGGGCCTGGAAATCCTGAGCATCGAGAACGTCGTCGGGAGTCACGAGGAGAGTCCTCTCCACTATGTTGGCAAGCTGGCGGATGTTGCCGGGCCATTGCTGTTGCTTGAGCAATTCCATGGCTTCCGGCGTGACCTTGGGCATTGTTCTTCCGGCAGCAGCAGATACTTTGCGGAGAAGATACTCTACCAGAAGAGGGATGTCGTCCCGGCGTTCGCGCAGAGGTGGAAGGGTAACCGTGATTAGATTGATGCGATAATATAGATCTTCCCGGAAGGTCCCTTTCCTAAGCATTTCTGCAAGGTCTGCATTGGTGGCACAGACCACTCTCACGTCAGCTCTGCGGGTTCGGGTATCGCCTAATGGTTCGTAGGTATGCTCTTGAAGCACGCGGAGCAGTTTTACCTGGGAATTAATATCAAGATCTCCTATCTCATCAAGGAAAATAGTGCCTTTTTCAGCCGCTGCAAAACGTCCTTCACGGTCTGTGACCGCTCCAGTAAATGCACCTTTGCGATAGCCGAACATCTCGCTCTCGAAGAGGGACTGTGATAATCCGCCTAAATTAACCTTAATCAAGGGGCCATTGCGGCGCAAGGAGTTCTTGTGTATAGCTTCTGCAATAAGTTCCTTTCCAGTGCCATTTTCTCCCAAAATGAGAACAGGGGCGTTGGTGGCTGCCACTCGTTCGATGGTGTCGAGCACAGAGAGGAGTTTTGGGTCACGTCCAATAATGGCAGAACGGTCGAATGATGAAGAGACTTCGGTTGCAGAATTAGAAACCAGAGACAGAGCTGTGGCAATTCGTCCGAGTATTGTAGAGTTGTCCCAAGGTTTGGTGATGAAATCAAATGCTCCGGCGCGTATGCCTTCTACAGCAAGAGGAATATTACCCCAGGCAGTGATAAGGATAACCGGCACTTCGGGATGGAACACCTTAATCTGTTTAAGAAGTGTCAGCCCCTCCTCTCCTGAAGTGGTTCGGGAATAATTCATGTCCATCACCACAAGGTCGGGCTTCGACCCTCTGACGAAAGCAATCGCCTCTGCAGGCGTGGCTGCCGTCGCGACTTCATATCCGTTTCGCTTAAGCAGGAGCTTAAGCGAAACTCTTACAGAATTATCATCATCTACGATTAAGATCATATTTAGTCTTCAGTTTTTTAGTCTTCAGTCTTCAGTCTTCAGTCTTCAGTCTTAAGTTTTCAGTCTTAAGTTTTCAGTTTTCAGATTTAAGACTTGATTACATTTTTAGGAGGGATGAGGAGTTGTCGGAGTTGTTGAGGTTGCGCTTGGCTGTACGGAAGATGGAACCAAAGTCGGCGGAGTAACTTACAGAGAGCACTATCATATTGCCATTATCCTTGATGTAGCGGTCGCGATAGGAGGGATTCACCTCAGAATAGTTCCAAGAGGGGTATTTTGTGCCTTTCTTGTCGAACATATACATCCAGCTTGCTCCGAATGTCCAGTGTTTGTTTGGCGTGTAGTCAAGCTGGAGTGCGTCGCCGTTTTCCTCTTTGCCTACGATGTGGCCATTGAGATACTTTCCGGGGAGGCTGCGCCAGTATGACACGGTGAAAGGTCCCTTGTTCCACCAAAGACTTATACTTCCGCTGAATGAAGTCAGCGAATGCTCCCAATCTGCTCCTGCACTGTTGTAGTGGGATAGATTCAAATATAAGTTGGCCCCGAAGCCTTGGATTTCGTTAAGACGTATAGAAAGATCGTTGGAGAAAACATTCTGGTTTTTCGCATTGACTGACTGGGAGAGGAATTTGTCGTCGCCAAGATATGTGATGTCGCTTATCACACTGTTTTTTACATCTGAATATGAAGACTGGAACCATACGGAGAATAGCTTATGGTTGTAGGAAGCGCTTATTCTGTATCTAAGGTTTTCTGCCACCTTGAGATCAGGATTGCCGTTTGAAATGAGGTATGGTGTAGTCTGTTGTGGATAGTCAGTAAGAGCACTCAACGATGGAATAGAGGGGGAGTATTGGAATGATCCCTGAAGGCTCCATTTCTGGTTGATATTCCAAGAAGCCTGAACAGTTGAAAGATTCCTGATGAAATGGCGTTTGGTCAAGTCATTTTTGATCCAAAACATCTTGGCTCCAGTAGCGAGGCTGAAGTAGACTCTTCCTACACGTTGTCCGAGACGGGCATATATGTAGTTGTTGTTTTCAGTCAAGATTGGCTTATAGTCAGTAGTCAGATATGTATTAGTGCTGTGAGAGACAGTATTCTGGTATCCTCCGGAGAGTTGAGTCTTATCACTGAATGTGTGTATGTAGCTAATCTCTGAAATCAATGATTTTCTGCGGCTGTCCACATTCATGATATATGATTCAGTCTCCCGGTCGGGATAGATATATGTGTTGTCGCGTCGGTAATCGTTAGAACTTATGGTTCCAACCATCTGGGCCTCCAAAGAATTCTTGTCGTTGAAATCCTGGCGGAGGAAGAGGTCGAGCGATGGCGAGAGATCCTTTCCCTTGCTTTCGTTGTTGTTGTCGTATTCTCCTATAGTTGAGTCGATATTATGCGAGTATGCGCGTGAGGCATTCCAGCTTGGAATTACATTGAAAGTGGCAGAAAAGAGGGTCTTTGTGCTTGGGCTGAGGTCGTATTTCAACTTCACAGGATGCATATGATAGTAGAACGGAGCGCGGTCGTGCTCTTCAAGATCCACACGAAATCCTTTTCCGATGAAACTTTCCGTCGTATTGTCAAAGACACTTTGATAGTTTCTCCAAGATGGTGTATACATTAGGGTGAACTGTGAAGCACCCTGATGGTAGGACGCGCGTATGTTGGCATCCATGAATGTCGTGTTGACAGCACTTCGCCCCCAAGCGTATACTTGTCCGCCATCGTTACGCTTCTTCAGTGTTATGCTGAGAAGCCCTGAGTTTCCTTTGTCGGCATATCTTGCCGGAGTGAGACGTGAAAACTCAACTTTTGCGATGTCTTTAGGTTGCAATGCGTTGACATCATCCATAGATGAAGGCACGCCATTTATTAGGATGACAGGAGCACCACCGTCGACACTCATTGTTCGGTTGACGGGATTAGCCTGAAGTCCGGCAAGCGGAAGCTTTTGGAACAGACTGAGGGTGGTGGCAGACGATTTTACGTCAGCGATAGAAGGATACACTATCGTCTTCCCGTTGGCGTTTATGGCAGCATCAGCCGTGACTGTCACTTCATCAAGCTGGACACTCTCTTCAAGATATATTGCTCCGAAATCAATATTGGCCGAACCATTTGCAGCTGCTATATATGTGGGATAAAAACCAGCCTTTTCTATTTCAAGGTCGATAGCACCATTCTTATCTATCTCAATTGAAAATTTACCATTCTTACCTGTCATAGCCTTGGCCACCGAACTTCCATCAATTATGATTCGGCAGTCGGCATCAGCGAGTGCCGTTGAGTCTTTGGCATTCATTACGGTGCCATTTATGGTGCGAGCCTGAGCTCCAAGCATTCCTATGGCAATGACTGCCAATGTTGTCAAAAGTTGTTTGATACTCATAAATTCTTTAATTGGGATTGCTTCTGTTTAAACAACATCGTCAATATAATGAAGTTGTTTCGACTTATTTACGAATACAAAATTAACTAAAAATTATGAAAATACAGATTCTTTTTATTAATCTTCCGCCATCT
>CAYNEZ010000082.1:0-13923 GCA_964396365.1 uncultured Sangeribacter sp.
CCACCTGGTCCCAAACCAGGTGCGCTACCGGACTGCGCTACGCCCCGATTGCCTTGGATTTCCCTTTAGCGATGCAAAGTTAATTCTTTTTATTGAGATGTGCAAGGATTTTGGGATTTTTTTATTGATTTTATAATATTATTTGTTTTCCGGGCCTTGTTTACATAACATTTTCGGGTGAGAATCGTTAAATCAGTATGAAGAGTTTCAGAATTATCCCAATATTTTCGGTAGTGCTCCTTATGGTGGCACTTCTTTCGGCTCAGCCAGTTTCTGCAAAGGATAACGCGCGCATGAGCTTCAATGAGTCTGTCTATGATTTCGGACAAATATCCTTGAAAAAAGGAAAAGTTTCGCATGAGTTTGTCTTTACAAACACTGGCGACAAAAACCTTGTCATCACAAATGCCCGGGCTGATTGCGGATGCACACGTCCGGAATATAGCGATGCTCCGGTAGCTCCCGGTAAGACAGGTACTGTAAAGGTGACTTTCGCTCCCGCTGGAAAAGGACATTTCTCCAAGAAGGTGACAATCACCAATAATGGGAATCCCCGTAAGGTCAGGCTTGTGATCAAAGGAGAGGTTGTGGAATGAAAATACCATCAATTTTAAAGAAATATCGTCTCTCGCCGATGTTAGTAGTTTGCACAGCATTGGCGGGAATAGCTGTTTCTGCATATTCCCAGATAGAGAAATCTCTGGAGTTTATTCCAGCGTCAGTCGATTTTGGTGTGATTCGAGAGGAGGGGGGCAAAGTTTCCCGACAAGTGAAAGCAGTCAACATTTCTCCTGACACTACCTTTATTATATCCGCACGCACAAGTTGCGGATGCTCTGCAGCGGAATACAATGAAGACAAAATTGCCCCGGGCGACACTACTGTGGTGACAATCTCATACGACCCTACGAACCGACCTGGCAAATTCCTTAAGACAGCCAGATTCTTCACTGGAAAAGAAAGGGTAGGGAATTCCTTAAAGCTTAACGGAACAGTTATCCCAAGCCGAAAAAATCTTGATAAAGCTTATCCTGAAAAGGCTAACATGCTGCGTCTCTCCACATTGATGGTAAATGCAGGGGAGGTGTCAAGAAAGGAGGCCCGTCCGCTGTTCGTGGGGATTTATAATGACAGTGATAAGCCGTTGGCGCTGTCTGCTGAGAGTGACGGTGATGCTCTTGAAGCCGCCTTGGCTCCAGATAGTATCGAGCCTTTTGGCATTGCTACCCTTACCCTTATGATTAAGGGCCGGAATCTCTCCGAAAATGAGAATGAATTTTTATATAAAGCTTCCATTGTAGATACACAGTCAGGAAATACAATTGTGACAATTCCCGTTGGAGGCGTCGTGAAATAAAACTGAACTGATATCATAAATTAATTGCCCTTGTCTCAAAAATCTATATCATTATGGAACATCCTGAAAACGATGCCAAATATGTGGGACTTCGAGTAAATGCAGGAGTCAGCTCGAATCCTACTGTCAATCCTTATCGTAAGGTGGTGAAGAAAAAACGTACTCTTACTCCCGCCGAATATGTAGAAGGAATACTTAAAGGAGATGTCAGTCTGCTTGGACGGGCTGTGACTCTGATAGAAAGCACAGCCGATGAACATCAGGCAATAGCACAGGAAGTGATAGAAAAATGCCTTCCATACAGTGGGAAATCCAGGCGTATTGGTATAACAGGTGTCCCCGGTGCAGGTAAATCCACCTCCATAGATGAATTCGGCACCCACGTGATCAGACAGGGACATAAACTTGCGGTCCTTGCCATTGACCCAAGCAGTGAACGCACACGAGGCAGTATTCTCGGCGACAAGACAAGGATGGAGAAACTTTCACTTGAAAAGGATGCATTCATACGCCCTTCTCCTTCCGGAGGCTCTCTCGGAGGCGTGGCTCGCAAGACACGAGAGACTATCGTGCTTTGCGAAGCTGCGGGATATGACCGTATTTTTGTAGAGACTGTAGGAGTCGGACAAAGTGAGACCGCGGTCCACTCTATGGTGGATTTTTTCCTTCTCATTCAAGTGGCAGGCACCGGTGATGAGCTCCAGGGTATCAAGCGTGGCATCATGGAGATGGCCGATGGAATTGCAATCAACAAATGTGACGGTGATAATGTAGATCGCTGTAAACTTGCTGCGCAGCAATTCCGAACAGCACTTATGCTGTTTCCTCCTACGCCGAGCAAATGGGTTCCGGAGGTGGTGACTTACAGTGGATACTATGGATATGATATTGACAAGGTATGGGATATGATCGACCGTTACTTCAAGTATGTAGAGGAGACCGGATATTTCGAACGCAAACGTAATGAGCAAGCACGCTATTGGATGACCGAGACTATTGAGGAGCAACTGAGATCGAGATTCTATCATACTCCGGGACTCAAAGAACTGCTCGAACAGAAGGAGCTTAGAGTGCTCAACAACGAGCAGTCTTCCTTCACAGCAGCAAAAGATGTGTTGGAATATTATTTTGATTCTATTCGCAAATGATTGAGTCCTAAATATATGATATGTCGCTTAATGTGATGTGTCATTTCAGGTCGGAAAATATGTGGCAATAATAGTTGGTTATGTTAATTTTTTTAACTAACTTTGCATTGCGACCATTGTCTTTGCAATTGCGCAGACTGGCATCATAGCAAAATAAGTACTTACAATTACTCGTATGGAACCATCATACTGGATATATACAGACATAGCGGTGTTTGTTGTGGCACTCCTGCTCACAGGAATCATTATACCTCAGATTTTGCTGATTGCATTCAGCAAGAAACTTTTTGATGAGGTAGATGAGCGTAAGATACACAAGGGGATTGTACCCAGATTGGGAGGCATTGCCTTTCTTCCGGCTATAATCTTTTCCATATGTCTGGTGCTTGCTGTCAACATTAGTTTCGGCATCACAGATTCAGCAGTTGTCTTTACAAATTGCAGCCAGCAAATCATGTATCTGCTATGTGCGGAGATGTTGATGTTCCTTGTCGGTATTGCCGACGACCTGATCGGAGTAAGATATAAAGCTAAGTTTGTCAGCCAAATACTTTGCGCAATTTTTATATGTGCTTCTGGAGCATATATTCACAACATGTATGGAGTGTTATGGATTGAAGAACTTCCATCATGGATCGGATGGTGTATTTCAGGCTTTTTTGTGGTCTATATTGTCAATGCTGTCAATTTGATTGACGGTATCGATGGACTTGCTTCCGGACTCAGTGGTATTGCTTTGATTTTCTATGGAGTAGTGCTGACCTTGGCAAATGAGTGGGTGCTCGCCTTATTGGTCTGGGCACAGCTTGGCACTCTTGTGCCATTCTTCTATTATAATGTTTTCGGGAATCCGAAGAAGCGTAAGAAAATTTTTATGGGAGATACGGGTTCGCTTACAGTGGGGATAATGCTTTCTTTTATAGCGCTAAGTGTGACTAAAATTGATGCACCCAACGTGACGAAAGACTATAATGAACTCGTGCTTGCCTTTTCTCCTCTCATCATTCCTGCATTCGATGTGGTGCGTGTGTATTTCCATCGTATCAGGCAACACAGGAATCCCTTCCTTCCGGATAAATGCCATATCCATCATAAGCTTCTTGCACTGGGACTCAATCAAAGGGCTTCTCTCTGTGCCATATTGCTGTCGGCTGTGATCTTTATGCTTGTGAATGTGGCTCTCTCTCCGTATGTCTCTGCAACATGGTTGCTCGCCGGCGATATAGTATTGTGGCTTTGCGGCAACTTGCTGATCACACGCGCTATCCGCAAAAAGGAAGCACGTATGCATACGTCTCTTTATGAATAACCTAATTGACTGAATATTAAATGAAAATAAAGTCAACTTTTAGTAACGCTCTTTTCGCGTTGGTTTTGATATGTATGGCTGCCGGATGCAGCACTCCTAAGGATATAGCTTATTTTCAAGGTGCAGGTGAGGCAGAAGTGTTTGAAATAGCCTCCGAGCAATCTAAGCAGATCACTGTGCAGCCCTTCGATAAGCTTTCCATTATTGTCAGCTGCAAGGATCCGGCTCTTGCCCAAATGTTTAATTTGCATGTCTTTACTAACAGCACCGCCCAGAAAAATGGATATAATGGCACTGGCTCGGAATTCAGAGACTATAACATCGGCTACAGTGACGGCATAGATGGATTTACGGTTTCTGCTGAAGGAACGATTGACTATCCGGTGCTTGGAAAGATCAAGGTGGAAGGAATGACACGCAATGAACTCGCTGCATTTATAAAAGGGGAAATCATGGGGCGTGGACTCATAAAGGATCCTATTGTCACAGTCGAATTCCTGAATGTCGGGATATCAATACTTGGAGAAGTAAGAAATCCAGGCAGATATGACATGAATGTCGATGTCCTCACAATATTGGAAGCTCTTTCACTTGCAGGAGATATGTCTATCCATGGCGACCGCACACAAATAAAAGTGATTCGCAAGGATCATGATAAAGTGCAGACATATTTAGTTGATATCACCGATCCGAAAGAACTTTTAAAATCTCCGGCTTACTATCTTAAGCAAGGTGATATGATCTATGTAGAACCTAATAAGATCAGAAAACGTCAGGCTACGATCAACGGCAACAATGTGTATAGTGTAAGCTTTTGGATCTCTGTAGCTTCTCTACTCACATCCGCCGCTATTCTCTTTAAGAAATAATAGTCTGCTAAGAATCGTATATATGTGGCTATTTAAAGATAAAGTCGCTTCCTTAGAAGAAAGCGGTATGCTTTCTGGGCTGACTGACTGGCATTCTCACGTATTGCCCGGTGTCGACGATGGAATAAAGACCATGGATGAGTCGTTGGAGGTGCTCAGACATTTTGAAGGCAGAGGTGTGGATACTCTTTGGCTTACACCCCATATTATGGAAGATTATCCTAATACGACGGATAAACTACGCGCCCGCTTTGCTGAACTGCAGGATGCATGGAATGGCAAGCTTAAACTTAAGCTGGCTTCTGAAAATATGCTTGATTCTTTATTTGAACAGCGTCTTGCCGAGCGTGATCTTCTGCCGATCGGAGAGAACGCCGATCATCTTCTTGTAGAGACATCCTATTTCTCGGCTCCGATGGGTTTTGAGAATATGATCGACTCAATAATGTCTGCCGGCTATTACCCGTTGCTTGCACATCCTGAAAGATATACATATATGGATGAGGACGACTATAAAAGGCTGAGGGAAAAAGGCGTAAAGATGCAGCTCAATTATGTGTCGCTGGTGGGTGGATATGGCGAGACTGCAAAAAAGAAAAGCATATGGCTTCTTAAAAATGGGTATATAGATGCCGTAGGAAGTGATGTGCATAGATTGAAAAGCAATCAGTCTCTTATAGCTCAGAAGCCATCTAAAAAGGAACATCTCGATATGATTTTATCGGTGATCAACAGTAAAAATTCAATCTGACGTATGGATGACAGGATATTGCTCAGGATGTGCCGTATGTCAGGACATGAGATGCGATTCATCACCGAGGCTTTCGAAGGAGAATGGGTAGTGCCATTAGGACCTAATGTCGCCGGATTTGAAAAGGATCTTGAAAGATTTTTAGGTCATGACAAGCATGTCGTGGCTCTGTCATCTGGCACTGCGGCTTTACACCTCGGGCTTATTGGTCTTGGTGTCGGAGAAGGTGACGAAGTGATGGTGCAGTCGATGACATTCAGTGCTTCTGTCAATCCGGTAAGATATGTCGGGGCTATACCGGTAATGGTGGATTCAGAGTCTGAGACATGGAATATAGATCCTGACTTACTTGATGCTGCAATTGCCGACAGGGTGAAAGTCACGGGCAATAAGCCGAAGGCTATCGTCGCTGTGTGTCTTTATGGAATGCCACTTCAATATGACCGTGTCTTAAAAGTGGCTGAGAAGTGGGATATCCCAGTGCTTGAAGATGCTGCCGAGGCATTCGGGTCGGAATTTGATGGGCGTAAATGTGGCACGTTTGGTAGATTCGGTGTATTGTCGTTCAATGGCAACAAAATGATCACCACATCCGGTGGCGGTGCTCTTGTCTGCCCGGACAGTGGGACTGCAAGAAAAACGATGTATTACGCAACCCAGGCACGTCTTGGCTATGCCTACTACCAGCATGAGGATATTGGCTATAATTATCGTATGAGCAATATCTCTGCAGGCATAGGTCGCGGGCAGATGATGGTGGCTGAAGACTATATAGCCCATCACAGGCACCGTCTGCAATACTACAAGGAGCATCTTACAAGTGTCGACGGCATATATATACACGACAATCCTGACGATAAATTTAATAGCAATTTCTGGCTCTCTACGGCATTGCTTGATGAATCGATCAGGATAAAAGGAGAGGAAGAGGCATATGGAGCTGCCATTACTTCTACGGTGGGAGGTGCAGGAGGAGTGACGGGACAAGGTGGAGATATCCATACAGACTGCGAGCCAAACATCAATGTGGAGGCTCTTCGTCTTGGCTTGGCTAAGAATGGGATCGAAAGCCGTCCTTTATGGAAGCCGATGCATCGGCAACCTGTATTCTCAAAATTCCCTGCTTACTCCAATGGCGTGTCTGAAGGTTTGTTCCATCGTGGCATTTGTCTCCCTTCCGGTCCGTATGTGACGGATAAAGATGCTGACAGGGTGATAAATACCATAAAGTCCCTTATCAAGTAGTCGGGATGGGAGTCACTGCATTTGATCGCACGGAGCTTCTGGTGGGAGGCCAGGCAATGGATCTCATATCCAATGTCAAGGTAATAGTATTTGGAATAGGTGGAGTCGGAAGTTGGGTCGCGGAATGCCTCGTCCGTACAGGTGTGAAGCATATCACGCTTGTGGATTCTGATAGGGTTGCCATCACAAATATCAACAGGCAGATGCCAGCGACTGTAGCTACAGTGGGAGAAATAAAGACGGAAGCTGCCAAACGCAGACTTCTCGAGATTAATCCTGATGCTGATGTGCAGACAATAACTCTTTTCTATGATGCAGTCACGGCCCAAACAATCGACCTTGCTGAGTATGACTATATCGTAGATGCCATAGACTCACTTAAAGACAAGGCTCTCCTCATTCTCAATGCGACGGCGAGTGGCAGAAAGTTTTTCAGCAGCATGGGTGCCGCTTTGAAGATGGATCCGACAAGGGTGAGAGTGGGGGAGTTCTGGAGTGTGAAAGGATGTCCGCTTGCAAGGGCACTTCGTCAAAAATTCAAGAAGGAAAAGACGTATCCATCAAGAAAATTTCTTTGTGTATATTCTGATGAACTTCTTGACAATAAAGGGACTACCTCTGAGACGTGCGAATATAAGGCGCGCATCAACGGAAGCCTTTGCCATATAACGGCGATATTCGGTATGACTATCGCCGGAGAAATCATAAAGGATATTTGTTCCAATTTCGAGTAGGGGGAGGAACGATATCAAGATAATTTTTAGAGACCACGATATGTCGAAGATAAACACATCCTTGTTGAGGACATCCGCAATAATTCTTGCCATTATTGCAGGATGCCTTGGATCGCATGCTGACATACCATTCAGTTATCATGCTTCTATAACAGGGCAGGTGTCTTCAAAATCTTTGGCGCCATACATGCTTGGTTCGTGGAATCAAGGTCGCTATGCTGAGGGAAGCGGAATATGGCAGGAAGCCGGCATAAGCAAATCTCTTGATCTTTCGAAGAGGTTCAGTTGGGGTTTTGGCCTTGATTATATTGCAGGGGCAGGATCAAAGACATACTACGACCGATGGGTGGAAGCGGACAAATCTTGGACAAAACATTGCGCCCATCTTCCATATCTCAGACTTCAGCAACTTTTTGCACAAATAAAATATAGGGCTGTATATCTTACCTTAGGAATGAAATACTCCCATTCGCAGATAGTCGACGACCAATTGTCGTCAGGCGATCTGACACGAAGCAATAATGCCACTCCGATACCCGGGATTGCAGGAGGTTTTCTTGATTTTCAGAATATCCCATTTACCAACGGATGGGTGCAGATTGATGGTGAAATCATGTATGGGCGAATGACAGATTCCGGTTTTAAAAAATCTGAGTTCAATTATTATTCCGGAGTAGAGACAATTAACCTATGGTATAACTACAAACGTTGTTACTTCAGGACGAATCCGGATAAGAACTTTCATGTCATAGTCGGAATGCAAGCATCCTCAATGGATGGTGGGGCTACGTATATCTATAATAATGGAAATCTTGAACAAACGGATGTGCGTGGATTCAATATGAAAGATGTATTGCAGATGTTTTTTCCTCGCGAAGGGGGAGAGGCTTATTATGCGGGCTCGCATTTAGGATCGTGGGATCTAAAAGCCGTGTATAAGTTCAGGGATGGATCAAGGCTTAATGCTTATTTTGAGTGGCCATGGGAAGATGGATCGGGGATAGGACGTATGAACGGTTGGGATGGTCTGTGGGGTGTGCAGTATGATTTTGCTCGCCGAGGAATATTGACAAAGGCTGTCGTGGAATACCTTGACTTTACAAATCAATCCGGCCCAATTCATTACGATCCGGAAGATAATCCGGAAAGTGGCATGACAGGACACGCCGCCGGGGCAGATAATTATTACAATAATGACGTATATGGTGCGTATACTAACTATGGTATGGGTATCGGGACACCTTTCCTTCTTGCTCCAATATATAATCGTTCCGGTATGTTGAGTTATCTTCACAATAGAGCCAGGGGATTTCATGCAGCGGTAGAGGGGCATCCTTCTGATCGCATCTGCTATCGTGTAATGGTGAGTCATTCACAGGCCGGAGGCTCAGGCTGGATCCCGAATTACAGGAGGCTCCACTCCACTTCAGCTATGATTGAAGGGAAGATTAAACCATTTGTGAAAATTCCAGGTTTCGAATTGGGATTGAAGATGGCATTCGACAAAGGATCGCTGCGAGGGGATAATTTCGGAGCTCAACTAAAGGTAGAATATAACGGAGACTTTAGTTTCTGAATGAAAAATCTGATCGAAAGCCAAATATATTGAAATATCGTGTTCGAGCAATGAGAAAATTGTATTTTGCAATGATCGTGTTGTCGCTCATCCTAAATTGCGGCTGCACTCAGTATAACGGATACATAGGGCCGATTTTCGGTTCGTGGTCTCTTATGTCAATGACAGAAGATGGACTTCCAATTGAACTCGAAGATGAGACTGTGTTCAGTTTTCAGAATGAGGTGGTGAGGGTTGTCAGGCTCGTCAATCCGCCATTTTCTTCTTTGACAAGATTTGGAAACTTTACACTTTCTGACGATGTGCTGACTATGAAGTTCCAGCATAAGCCCACTTCATCAGACAGCTATTTATACGTCATGCCCGATTGGCTTCATTTTCCCCAAGATGAAGAACCTTTGCGATTTGAGGTCAAGACTTTGAATGGCTCTGAAATGACACTTGTGCTCTATACTGATGAGAAAACATATTGCTATAACTTTAAGAAGACTTGGTAGTGCTTGTTCTGTCAGAGAGTCGTGAAAAACAGAAAAGGTCCGTCAACCCAGAGGGTGCGGACCTTTAATGATTATTTAACTGAATCTCAGAGATTACTCAGCCTTTCCGTCAGAACCGAGCACGTTGAGAATCTTGTGCTTGTAGAGTTTTTCCATTTCGTCGCGAGCCGGACCAAGGTATTTGCGAGGGTCGAATTCACCCGGCTTTTCAGAGAGCACTTTGCGAACAGCAGCTGTCATAGCAAGACGGCTGTCAGAGTCGATGTTGATCTTGCAGACATCCATCTTGGCTGCTTTGCGGAGTTCCTCTTCAGGAATACCGATAGCATCGGGAAGCTTGCCGCCATATTCGTTGATGATGTCAACATATTCCTGAGGTACAGAGCTTGAGCCGTGGAGCACGATTGGGAAGTCGGGAAGTTTCTTCTCAACAGCCTCAAGCACGTTGAATGCCAATGGAGGAGGCACGAGGCGACCGGTCTTTGGGTCGCGTGTGCACTGTTCTGGAGTGAACTTATATGCACCATGAGATGTGCCGATGGAGATAGCGAGGCTATCACACTGAGTGCGAGCCACGAACTCGATCACTTCCTCTGGATCAGTGTAGGTGTGGTGGTCAGAGCTTACTTCGTCTTCAACACCTGCGAGTACACCAAGTTCGCCTTCTACAGTTACGTCAAACTGATGTGCATAGTCTACAACTTTCTTAGTAAGTTCGCAGTTATCTTCGAAGCTCAAGTGGCTGCCGTCGATCATTACAGAAGAGAATCCGTTGTCGATACAGTCCTTGCAAGTTTCAAAAGTGTCACCGTGGTCGAGGTGAAGCACGATTTCAGGCTTCTCCCATCCGAGGCTCTTTGCGTATTCTACAGCACCTTGAGCCATGTAGCGGAGAAGAGTAGGGTTAGCGTAGTTACGTGCACCCTTTGATACCTGTAGGATAACGGGGCTCTTTGTTTCAGCTGCAGCCTTGATGATAGCCTGAAGCTGCTCCATGTTGTTGAAATTGAATGCGGGGATTGCATAGCCACCGTGTACGGCCTTTGCAAACATCTCACGTGTGTTGACAAGACCAAGTTTCTTATAATCTACCATTTTACCTAAAACATTTTTCGCATCAGACACGCCCTAAAGCTCGTCTGACACAAGGTTATCTAATAATAGTATGCAAATTTAATTAATATTTTTGAATCTTGCACTATCCTTTTTGGAAAAATCGGCTTTTTTGGCTAAATTTGTAGTCGGAATCGCGAATTTATGATAAATGATTATTAATGGCCTGAAGAATAAATATGAAAATTTTCAGTTCCAAAGACATAAAAGACCTTGATGCAGCCACTTGTGAAGCTCAAGGCATCGACTCTCTCACTCTTATGGAAAGAGCCGCCAATGCTGTGGCGAAAGAAGTGAGTTCCCGTTATCTCCCCAGCCAGAGAATAGTAGTCGTGGCTGGCCCCGGCAATAATGGCGGTGATGCCCTTGCCGTGGCAAGGATATTGTCTGAGCTCGGATATGGCAATGTAGAAGTGTTTTTGTTTAACGTCAGGGGTAAACTTTCTGAAGAGTGCGAAGTGCAGAAGAAAAAGCTCTTTGAGTCGGAAGCAAAAGTGAAGTTTACAGAAGTGACCACCACTTTTGTCCCCCCACAGCTATCCCGTGAAGATGTAATCATTGATGGTCTGTTTGGAGTTGGACTCCGCGATCCATTGTCGGGAGGCTTTGCTGCCGTGGCGCGCCTTATCAATGATTCCGGGGCTTTTGTGATAAGCATAGATATCCCTTCAGGGCTTGCTGGAGAATGGAACTCAAATTCCAGATTTCATGATATGGTCCATGCAAATCTGACGTTGACTTTTCAGTTCCCCAAGCTATCGTTTTTCTTCCCTGAGCATGCTCCGATACTTGGCGAACGTATGGTGCTTGATATCGGACTCGACCGCAGTGCCCTTAAAAGCAGGAAATCAAATTGGCTTCTCATAGAAGGACGCACCATCAGGAAGTTGCTGCGTCCAAGAAACCCCTTTACGGCAAAGCGTGATTATGGCTCCGTGATGATGTTTGCCGGAAGTATGGGTATGATGGGAGCTGCGGTACTTTGCGGAAAATCAGCGCTCAAATGTGGGGCGGGTCTCGCAACGGTGCATGCTCCTCGTACAGGCCTTACCATTCTCCAGACTGCAGTTCCGGAAGCTATGTTTGAGCCTGACAGGAATGAAAGAGTGATCAGCGATATGAGCTTACATCATACGCATCAGGCAGTGGCAGTAGGCCCTGGCATTGGAACAAATGATCTCACGGTCAATGCCCTTGAGTCGTTGCTAAAGACTTGTCGGTCTCCTTTGGTGCTTGATGCTGATGCTTTAAATTGCATTGTAAAGCGTCCTTCTCTTCTGACGATGATTCCTCCTTGCACAGTCATTACTCCTCACATTGGAGAGTTCGACCGCTTGTTTGGAGAGCAAACTTCTTCTGAACAAAGATTGAAGAAGGCCATAGAAGTGGCTCAGCTTTATAATATTGTGATCGTTCTCAAAAGTCATTTCACTATGATCGTGCGTCCTACGGGGAACGTATATTTCAATTCTACGGGCAATGCCGGAATGGCTACGGCCGGTGCCGGGGACGTATTGACCGGAGTGATAGCAGGATTCCTTGCACAGGGTATGCAACCTGAAAACGCAGCTACGCTTGGGGTCTTCATTCATGGCCTTGCCGGAGATATCGCTTCAAGAGAGATTGGAGTATACGGTGTGGTGGCATCTGACATAGCTGATAGGCTCGGCCGTGCCATTAAGGAAGTGATCGACCGAAAGATTTAAATGCAAAATGATTATGAAAAAGACTATATTACTAATAACTTGTCTGCTGGCCACATCCATTGGATGGGCACAAGCTACAAAAGTGCTTACAGCTGAGAAAAGCAATGAATATGGACTTGTATATTCGTTGCCTACGACTGCTCTTGAAATAGAGGTGACGGCATCTCATCAGGTAGCAAAAAAAGGGCCGTATTATCTTTATGCTAAAAAATCCATTGGCACTGACAAGGCTATCGCAGAGGATTATGAGAAATGGGAGATAACGGATGTGAAGGTGCGTCCATATGGTGTGCCAGATTCGGGAACTCAATATCTGATGCAGCTTCGTCCCGGTGCCCTTACCTCCATTACAGTAGATTCTAACGGTATGCTTTTGGCTATAAATAAGGATGTGCAGATGAAGGTCCCGGCTATTTCCTTCAACGAGGCTTCTGGTGAAAAAGTGAAATGGCCAACAGGAAATGAATATCTCGATTTCGTTGATGAAGATTTTATAGCTTCGAAGAGTTCTGCCAAGCAAGCCCAATTGCTTGCGGAGTCGCTTATGGAAGTCAGGGAGGCGAAGCTGGCCTTGACTCGAGGCACAGCAGATGCGATGCCGGCAGACGGAAAGCAGATGGAACTGATGCTCGCGTCGTTGGGGCAGCAGGAAGCTGCCATTAATGCTGCCTTTACAGGAAGTGTGACTTCAGAGACAGTCACAAGAAAATTTACCTATGTGCCGGAAGGGGATACCAAGCAAATCCTTTTCAGAATGTCGGATTTTGCAGGGTTTGTAGATGCCGATGATCTTTCCGGCGACCCTGTATATATAAAAATTGAGACAATCAATCAGGCTTCTATCCCCGTAGACGCAAAAGGGGAACAGAAAAAATTGCCTAAAAATGCAGTGATTTACAATATTCCCGGGAGTGCTCAGGTGACTCTTTCTTTTCTGGATAAGAAACTTTTTGAGAAGGAGATTCTCATGTCGCAGATGGGCATGACTTTTGGCCTTGATCCGGTGCTTTTTACTGATAAAAAAGAACCCTCATATGCTGTGTTTGACCCGATTACCGGTGCTCTTCTTGAAATCGGTTCTATGACCTCCCGATGATAACACAAAATCCACGTTAAATCTTCTAATAACTAATATTTAAAACAATGGCAACAAAACCCTTCCATTACCAAGAGCCTTTTGAACTTGGTCCTGACACAACGGAATACAAGCTCATCACAAAAGACTATGTCAAAACTGAGGATTGGAATGGCCACGAAATGCTCGTGGTGGATCCGGAAGCTCTTACAGTAATCGCAAATGTGGCTTCACACGACTGTTCGTTTATGCTTCGTAGAGAACATAATGAGATGGTAGCGAAGATTCTTCATGATCCTGAGGCTTCTGAAAACGATAAGTTTGTAGCTCTTACCATGCTTAGGAATGCAGAAATAGCTGCCAAGGGAGTACTTCCTTTCTGTCAGGATACGGGCACATCTATCTGTGCTGCATATAAAGGACAACAGGTCTGGACCGGATGCAACGACGAAGAAAAGATTTCTCTCGGTGTCTATAAGACATATACAGAAAACAATCTCCGTTACTCTCAGAATGCACCTCTGACTATGTATGATGAGGTCA
>CAYNEZ010000083.1:0-13817 GCA_964396365.1 uncultured Sangeribacter sp.
ACAGCATCCGGATCAGAAGCTGCAGGAAGGAGAGCCTCAACTACAACATTGTTGACGTAGAATGTACCGGCATCAGGAATAGTAGCGAGGTTGAATGCGATAGCCATGCAACCGTCACCACCAGCCTGTTCAGCAGAAATTGTTCCAGTCCATTCAAGTTTTTGCCATTCAGACTTAGCATCAAGATTGCCTACAAACTGCCAGTGGTGGTAGTTGCCAGGTTCACCATGAGCCTGTGATTCAATTGTACGTGCATCTGAGCAGTAGTAGTCGAAGCTAACCTTAATTTCAGTACCTTCTTCAAGAGCCTGGTTGAACTTGATGAACATCTGAGAATCCCAAGAATTTTCAGGATCAGCTGCAATAGGAGCCTCGTATACATTACCCTCACCTGCAGGATTAGCTACTACTGGAGCTTCAACATCACCTTGACCAGGTACACGAGAAATTACGTTTGCGCTTGCTCCATTGTTAGCATTACCATTAGTGATGATAGACTGCCATTCAAGAACGGGTTCTGTACCAGAAACGAGAACTTTTTCACCCTTCTCGATTGTGATGTGGTTCATGTAGAAAATGCTCTCAGGCTTGCCTTCGTTGTCTTCCTTAGTGCAAAGGTTGAATGCGATACAACCTTGCTCTTCACGGCTACCAACCATTTCGTCAGTAATTTCTACCTCAGCAGTGTAAGTCTGCCATTCAGGCTTAGCTGTGAATGTTCCGATGAAATGCCAGAGGATATAATCGCCAGGAGAATAGTGAGACTGAGTGTCAACGCGACGTTCTACAGTTGAATAGTAGTCGAAGCTAACCTTCATGATGTCACCAGCCTTGAACATGTTGTCAGGATACTGTACGAAGAACTGAACATGGTGATCTGGAATTGGATCTTCCTCACCTTCAGCTACGAGCGGATGAGCAGGAACGTCAGCATAGAATACCTTACCTTCACCAGCAGGATTATCACATACAGGTGCTATTTCGTCACTCCATGCACCAACTTCACCTACACGACGATATACATGATCAGATTCGCCGTTATCACCTGTAAGATCATTGATTACATTTGACCATTTAGTTTCATAAACTGGTTCTGGTTGTGGTTCTGGTTCTACGAAATAAACGAGCTTCACCCATTCAACTTCGATAGTGCCATCGAAATCATCTTCCGGAGAGAACATAACGAAGCAATTCTCAGGTATTTTACCTTCATCATCGACGGGAGCATTACCCAATCTTACAACAACCTCGTTCCAGATATCGTATCCAAGGAATGAATCGTCGACCATGCAACCCCAATCACCAAGAGAAACACCTACTTCTACATCTGAAGATGCCTTTACCTTAGCGATAACACCATAGTCCAAATCAGGTTCGAGAGTGAGGCCTTCCATTACATTGAAAACATCATCACCTGTGCTTACGAGGACACCATTTTCGATAGTTGCAGGACCGTCGAAAGGATACTCTGTAAGTTCAGAGAAGTTTACTTCTGTTACAGTTGTAGCATTGTCAAGTGAGATAGGCATAAGAGGAGTAGCTTCAGGTTCACAGTGACCCTTGCTGATAACAACCCATGCAATCTGAAGATCGCCATCATAACCACCTGGCTGGAACATGAAATCAAGAGGGTTTGCAGCTGTTTTTGTGGTAAGTACACAAGAGCTTGCAGCCCATTTCTCATCATAGTTGATCTTATTAGACTGATCATCATCAGCAAGACCCTGCCAATCATCACCAGACCAGTTACCAACTGCAATTGGGGTAGCACCCTTCTTGCTCGCCTTTATAGCCATAGTAATGGTGTATGGTGAATCAGGTTCCAACTGAGCCTCAGCAACTTTAAACTGCCACCAGCCACTGCCTTTTGCATTCAGGCACTGATTTTCCATAGTCAGAGTAACCCCGTCAGGAATTCCCCAAGGATACTCTCTCATTTTGGTGAAGTCGTAGGTAGCGACCACCTCCTGAGCGCTTGCTGCTCCTGCCATTGAAGCAAGGGCTAACATTGAAAGAAAAAATTTCTTCATGCGTTTTGATTTTGATTAATAATTATGGTTAACTAAAACTTTGGGGAAACAAGGGAGTATCAGTCCCTTGTTTCCATGATATTATGCATTAAATATTCTATTTACAAAATTAACATTTTATAGCGTTATTTGCAAATTATTAGAATATCTATTGCTCTGACAAAATAATTTATTTTCCGGCAAGACCCTCACAGAAACTTCCGTAGGCAGGCTTACGAGAAAAACCGGTTCCTGCAGCTGCGTTATATTCTGTCCAAAGACCGATCGGGCTATTAGCGCGCCAACCGCTCTTAGCGGGAGCATCAGTCTGAGCCCACTGGCAAATGCCATACTGCTGAGCTGTGGGTATAAGTTCGTAGTATTTAGAGATGATAAACTTATAGTAATTACCCATAGCCTTATGTTGGTCAAGTGTTACGTCTGCAGTATTAATAGCAGTTCCATCAACATCGTCGATACCCATGTCAAGCTCAGTAATACGGATAAGTTTTCCAGAAGCAGCCAGAGTTTTGAGAGACTTTACTACAGCCTCTTCACGACGCTGCTGTTCAGCAGGATTACAGCTGTAGGAAACGTGCATCTGGCTACCGATACCGTCCACTTTTGTAACGCCATCTGATTCAATCTGCTGGATCCACTTAACCATTGCCTCGCTCTTATAGGCATTATTGTAAGCGGCTTCAAGATTGTAATCATTGATAAACAACTTAAGATCTGCAGGATTAGCTCCTTCTTGCTCAGCAAAATGCTTTCGAGCATATTTCACGACATTGCGAACGAAGTTATCACCGAGATACTCAGCCCAATAGAACTTCTTAGCATCAGGAAGAGTTGTCTGATTCTTTACGGTTCCATCATCAAGAATACCTTCGTTGACAGCATCCCATGCAGTGACGTAGCCTTTGGTAGCATCCATCATAGCGCCAATCCAACGGTCAAGTTCAGCATCGATAATAGCATACTGCTTCTCGGCAACAGTTCCTTCCTCATCATCAACGAGGTCTTTAATCAAACCATTCAGATAAGTGACATTCTGCTGCTCATGCCAGCAAAGAGTATGACCGTAGATCGACATGCCAGCTTCCTGAGCAGCTTCAACAAATGCCTCAACAGTAGAGAAATCCATAGAACCATCATCTTGAACGATGGATGCATATTTCATCTCATTGCCTGCTGTCATTTGGTCGAAATTGCTGTTAGTGACACGATAAATCAGTCCTTTATTGATATAATCTCCAGCTCCGACGCCAGTACCCAAAAGGAAACCGGGATGTGCATTGCGATCGATATAGCTTTTCAATGGACCATATTCGTTGAGATACTCGTAATCAAGTACACTCTGAGGCTTCTCTACAGGGAAGTATTCGACAGTAGTATCAGCACAACCTGTCATCACAAGCCCAAGGGCTCCAAAAGCAACTAACTTTATGTATTTTTTCATTTCGTTTCAGTGGTTAATTGAGATTGGCGGATTCCTCAAATTGAGGAATCCACCTGTCCTCTATGTTGGTTACTTAAGCTCGTAATTAAACCATTCCTGCTTGTTCTGACGATCACGGAGCACAAGACGCTCTTGACTCTTGATCTCATAATAAGCCATAGTCTTCTTCGGCACGTGTTTCATATACTCAAAACGTATGCTATAGTCAAGAGTCATGAGGTCGCGATCCTTGTCGCCAAAAGCCTTAGGTTCGCCCAATTCTTTCCATGTACCTGAACCGGTTACCTGAACATCAGGATTATCACAACTGATGGAAACATTACCATTGTCATCAATGTCAAGTGTAAGATTACACTCTATATGCTCTTCATCATTCTTACCTTTCTTATTGATGATAGGCATATCGAACGACTTAGCCAAAACTACCTGGTTAAGAGACTTGGTAGTCAGATAACGCATATTAAGTTCTGTAACTTTTTCCCAGTACTGTACTGTACGGTCTGCAGTTGACTTTTCGCCGTTGTCATCAATCTCGTCAATGCCCTGGCTCAGCCAGCAACCTGCATACTTATTCTTATACTTTACAGCATAGAGAGTGAAGTCTTTCGGCATGATTGACCAGTCGTCAGGATTCAAACGTGATGGATTTGCAACGCCATCCTTTGCTTTACCTTGAAGGATTGAGTCATTTGAATTGACCAAAAGAAGAGGCACAACATAATTTACGTCAACGCTCTTGGGATCCTTGAAGTACTCGTCGGTGAGCTGCACCTCAACGCCACCCAATACTTCACCTTTCTTGATCACCATCCTGTCAGTAGCGATAGTGTAATAAGAAGCAGGCATCGGAAGCACGGGCTCTCCATTATCAAAATAGAGATTGTCGCAAAGTTCGTCAGCGATGCGGAAAGTCACCTCATGATCTGCACGGTTCTCGTTGACACCACCAAGCACAGCCTTAATCATGAACTTGTGGAGGTTATCATTAGAGTTATCCACATCCGCCTCATAGCCAAGAGTAATCGTACGTATCGGATTAGGATATGCAAACGAAATAGTCTGATATTCGAAATCCGGATGTTCGATATTACCATTGTGGCATCCTGCGAAAAGGAGACCTAAGGCAAATATTGAGAAAATCGATTTTTTCATTTTGTTTCTTTATGAATTAGGTTTAGAGAGAATTTCTTACCATCCGGCATTCTGCTGAAGATTGCTGAACTTAAGAGTCTCTGAATAAGGAATAGGACCATAATACATCCAGTCCTGATAATTGCGGGTATCAACATCAAACGGAGTATAAACACCGCCCTCAATACGCATACCTTTTGCAGTTTCGTTAAGCTTGCTTTGATCCACTTTCCAGCGGCGCAAGTCGTAGAAACGGAAACCTTCGAAGCAAAGTTCCAGACGACGTTCGTTGCGGATCATCTCACGCATCTTATCCTTATCGCCCTTGATTGACTCGAGATATTCATCACCATTGTCAAGGCCAAGGAAAGCACGGCTGCGAAGAGCCTTGATGACGTCGTAGGCTGAATAACCCTTTCTGCTGTCGAGTGGGCCCCATGCTTCGTTAGCGGCCTCTGCAAAATTGAGGAAGAACTCAGTATAACGGAGGCGAGCAGTGTAGTGGAACTTATTAACAGGATTGCTTGAATTAGTGTTGACATCCATACGAAGATGCTTCTTCATATAATAGCCTGTACGGGTAGAAGAAGTAATCTTATCAAGACCGTCGTTAGTATCTGAATCTGCGGCTGTATTTACTACAGTGTTAGCAGTACCAGCTTTTGCACCATTGTAGATGATATAATCATAGAAACGCTGGTCGCGACCTGCATAAGGATTCTGGGGATCATAACCTGACTTCGGATCAGTGATAGGATAACCGTTCTCCATCGGGAATGCATCTACAAGATTCTGGGTAGGATTGATATAACCCTTGCCATAAAGTGTCGGTGGGAAGAATTTTTCCTCACGATCGCGAGACTCACCTTTCTCTGTACGCCAGATAACCTCAGGAGGACAATTACCAGCCTCAAGGTTCTCCATGTCAGGATCACAATACCATGTTGCACCGTTTACATCCATACCTGCAACACCACCAATGACATCCAGTACTTTTGCAGCGTCGTTGGCAGCCTGCTCCCAAGTGACCTGCGAAGCATTGAACGCGGGACTTGCAGCGAGGAGTGATGCACGTGAAATAAACGCATTTACAATCTGACCGCTCATACGACCCATAAATCCTTCTCCGAAGACACGGTTTGCGACACCTTCGGTGATGCCAGGATACAATTTCTGAAGCTCTGCGAGAGAAGCGGGATCAGCATATGCATCATATGACTTGAAATTATTAGGCAGATACTTAAGAGCCTCGTTGAAATCTTCCATCATAGCATCGTAACACTCTCTGAAAGTGTTGCGAGGAACATTGAAGTTTGAAGTAGCGTCTTCAAAGACTTCAACAATAGGAACACCAAGCAACTGACCACTTGCGTCTACACCTGCATGCGCCTGCAGAAGGTTGTACATCAGCATACCGCGTAAAGCACGTGCCTCTGCATAGAAACGATCGTGGAAACACTTATTAGCCATTTCATCTTTAGTCCACTCCACTTCTTCGATATGCTTCAGAAGAAGATTGCAGTACTGGATGCAGTTGCGTGAATTTTCCCAACGGTTCATAGGATTGAAGCTGGAGGTCCAGCTACCGGAAGCGATACGCCTCCAACTGTCGTTGGCATCATTAGAGACAGCATCGTCTGTTGCAGCCTCACTCAGATTGAAGACATCAAAGCTTGGCATAAAGGCGTAGACGTTTCCGAGTACGTTTTGCGCATATTTGGCGCTTTTTCCGATATATTCCTCAGGGAGGTTATTTTCGGGTGACGGCTCAAAGACATCGTCGCAAGAGACGAAAGCCATCGCAGCGAGAGCGAATACACCTGTTTTTATTATCTTGTTCATGTTGTCGTTAGTTTTAGAAGTTTACTTTAACACCGAAGTTGAAGCTGCGGGTCTGTGGGCCGTAACCAATGCTTGTCTCACGATAAACCTTCTCCTTACCAGACCACCAGAGTCCGTTGCCGTTGACATAAAGCTGAAGTCCTGATACAAACTTCTTGTCAAACCACTTTGCAGGGAAGTCATATGTAAGCTGCACCTGATCAAGATAGAACGCGCTTGAATCATACATCCAGTAGTCGGAAGATACGAAGTTGAGTTCACCGCCGCGAGTGGTCAGACGAGGATAAGTAGCTGTAGCAGCAGTCTCAGGAGTCCAACGACCACGAACGATATCAGAGTACTTGCGATCACCATACACCCAAGCTGCCTCGTTGCTCTTCATTCCGTTGCCACCGGCATTGCCTGTAGCAGCCACAAAGAGAGTAAAGCCCTTATATCCGAGTGTAAGGTTCATACCGTAAATCCAAGGGCTGTCCCAGCGACCGATGATCACCTGGTCCTTGCCATCGATAATACCGTCGCCGTTGATATCCTCATACTTAAGGTCGCCAGGTTTGGTATTGCTGTTGATTACAGCGCTATTTGCGATTTCAGCTTCATTCTGGAAGAAGCCAAGACATTTATAACCACGCATTGCGCTTCTGTTCTGTCCTTCTGCCTTCTGCCAGTCATACTCTACGTTTTCACTGATCTTGAGGTTCTTTGTCTCAGCATAACGCATGTTTGCACCAAAGCCAAGGTTGAAATCACCAAATTCCTTCTTGAAATTGAGAGCGAGTTCAACACCCTCAACCTTGTAGGCTTCATAATTGACATAAGGAATAAATGAGCTGGCGCCTTCGTTACCCCAACCTGAGAGCATATAGCTTGGGAAGAGATTGCTGTACTGGATGGGAAGGCCATCGATCTCTGTATGGAAATATGCACCATTCAAAGTGATCATATTCTGGAGGAATCCGAGGTCAAATCCGATGTTGTACTCGTTACGTTTAACGAAAGTAAGATCCGGATTAGAACCTTGAGTACTCATGAATGTCAACTGGCCCTTGTGACCGTCGTTCCAACCCCACCAAGCACCATTGGAAGTAAACTTACCGTCCCAGAGGAAGAAGCTGTCGTCGATATTATTATTCTTAAGAATATCTACATCTTCAAGTACACGGCCGTAAGTAGCATTGATGCGAAAATCGGAGATTGCGTCGTTGTCTTTCAGGAATTCCTCATTCTTAATTCTCCAACCGATGCTTCCGACAGTAGAGAAACCGTTACGGTGTCCAGGTTTGAAGCGTGCGGAGTGGTTGAGAGCTCCATTGAACTCAGCGTAGTAACGCTTGTCATAGTTGTAAGCGGCGCGAAGCGCAAGAGTCGCATTAGTTGTGCGGTGGTACTGACCGGAGAAAGTACGCTTGAAACCATGAGCAACCAAAGTAGCGTCTACATTATGCACATCTTCGAAAGAGTGTTTATAGTCAAACTGACCTGAGAAGAACATCGTCTGACGTTCGGAAGCGGCCCCTACACCCATTGTACCGCTTGAGAAGTCATCGTTATACTTCACAAGATGATCGATCACATCCTTGCCACCATAGTTTGACCAAACAGCCTCGTAAACAGCGTAACGCGGTTCAAGTGAAGTGCTGTACTGAGTATTGTAGTCGACTGCGCCATGGCCAGTGAAAGAGAGACCCGGGAGAATTCTGCCCATATCAATGCGGATACCTGCATCGAATTGGAGCTGACGGGTAGTCGCCTTTGTATAGCCACCGGCATACATAGCTGCGAACGCATTACTTTGATACTGCTGTGTACCACCAAGTAAATATTTGCCATCAATCAGATAGTTACTGTTGTTGACGAGAGTCCAGCTTGCTTCGTCGTCAGCCTCTATAGCATCAATAGGAATAAAAGGCACGAAAGCCGAAGTACCCTGCACTACAGGACGCATCGAAGATGCACTACCCCAATAGTTGGCACGGTCGTAACGGTTGTCGTAGAAAGTTGCGCTTGTGTTTACCCAACCGGTCACCCAATCATTAAGACGGAGGTCGATATTACCACGAAGGCTGAGACGAGTCTGACCGTTCTTCTTTCCTTCACCGAAGTTGATAATATCATTTACATGATACACATCAACAAGGCAATAGAACTGCGCGAACTTTGCGCCACCCATGAATTCTGCCTGACCCTCATATTTCATATACTGCTTCTTCAAATATTCGTCTGAGAAGAAGTTGATGTCAGGATAGCGTGAAAGGTTGCGGTGAGAACCGTAGTTATAGATATCTTCTGCAGTGAATGCAGGAGCAAGACCATCGTTGGCACGAGCCTCGTTGTAGAGAGTCATGTACTCAGCTGCACCAAGATATTTCTGATATCTCTTAGGCACGAACATCTCTGCGTTGCCACGAACAGAAATATGGAGACCGTCAGGACGACCACGTTTAGTTGTAATAAGGACAGCACCCTTGGCAGCAGCAGAGCCATAGATAACTACTGCTTGTGCACCTTTGAGGAAAGTAATACTTTCGATTTCCTGGGGAAGGATATTGTTGTCGTCGCGAGGCACACCATCCACAAGATAGAGGACTCCATCAAGACCCCATGTGGTATTAGTAAGGGCTCCCAGATTCTCAAGGGTATAAGATGTATAGCTCTTCTTGCCGAGCTCGACCATATTCACAGAGGAGACACCACCAAGAATATCACCGCCGTCAGCAGTACGGAATAAAAGTGGAATATCCTGAGCTATCGAATCCGCCGGCACTAAATCTTCCTCCTGCGCAAAAGCACCGGGAGCGAACATCAAAGCAGCCGCTACAGATAAAGGATATATGATGTTATTTAAATTTTTCATTATAAAATGTAATTATGGGGTTATTATCACCATCCCGGATTCTGATAGAACTCCGGATACATCGATACGTCTTTGACCTTCAGTGGCAGCCAGTAGTGCTTGGCGGTCAACGGACGTTCAACAACCACTTTCTCACTAAAGCCAACCACAGCATTCTGTGTAGGATCGTTCTTATTGATACCGACCGAAGAATCCTTGTCAATACCGGCAAGGTTTCCGGATCGAGTAAATTCTTGAGAAGTCTTTATATTATATGGATATTTATCAATCAGCATCCATCGACGCAGGTCGGTGAAGCGGTGTCCCTCGAAAGAAAGTTCGACAGCACGTTCGCGACGCACCTCACTCATAAAGCCATCAAGCGAACCGAGATACTTACCATTTACAGCCGCAACACCTGCACGTTCGCGGATAGTGTTGATAGCCTGCACAGCAGTCTTGGCAAAATTACTTGACTTGCCCGAAGGAGTTCCATATCCATTACATGCAGACTCAGCATACATCAAATATACATCAGCAAGTCGCATGTAGGGAATCAACATATGGTTATTAGCACCCCAGTTGTCGGCACCGTTCTTATCCCACTTATTGAAGTCATCGCGTACGAACTTATAATTAAGGTATCCTGAGCGGCTTCCTTCTGTATCGCTTCTAAGAGCGCCACCGGAATAAAGGGGAGCATAGCGATAAGGATCAGCCTCGGAATTTCCACCAAGTTCAAGTTTGCAACCGTCGTAACGGATGTCATGATAGAAACGAGGGTCACGACCCTTCCAGGGGTGAGTCTTGTCAAATCCTGAATCCGGATCATCGAGAGGAAGACCATTTGCCATACCATAATAATTCACATAGTTGGCAGTCGGGTGATAGCAGATACCGTTGTCGGTAATAAACTTAGTGCCATAGTCGCGGGTCTGTCCCCAGTTAGAACGGTTCCAGTCATCACACGGGTTACGATAGATAGCTTCAGTAGAACCAGGCATCAGACCACCACGGTTGTGAGTGAGGAAGAGTTCCTTATAGTTATCAAACTTAACAAGTGAATACTGTGTCTGACCGGACTCTACGAGATTCAAAAGTTCACCCAAAGCGTCGGCTGCTTGCTTACAGAAATCCTCATTATATCCGAGAGCATTTGAAGAACGCTTTTCTCCACCATGAGCTGCAAGATTAGGGTCATTGGTCATAAGTGGAGAACCAGCCCAAAGGAGGTTCTTGCCAAGATAGCCAAGAGCCATGATCTTGTTGATGCGAAGTTTGTTGTTACCCTTAGTGATAGCACCTGCCTGAGTAGTATCCCAGTCAATAGGAAGCAGATCGGCAGCCTCACGAAGGTCTTGAGCAGCCTTCTCAGCGCATTCAGCGTAAGTGAGACGAGGGTTAGTAAGAGCAGAGCTACCAAGAACCTCATCAATGTAAGGAAGTCCACCGAAATACTGCATGAGCATAAAATGGTAGAAACCACGGAAGAAAAGCAACTGACCCTTGATCATTCTTCTTTCTTCATCAGTAGCCTGGGTCATACGCTCCATATTTGCGAGACCAAGGTTTGCCTTACGGATGGCATACCATGAACCTTTCCAAAGGGTAGGCTGGTCACCTACATTAGAATACTTGCTGGTATCAAAGCCACCTATATCCATAAAGCCGCAACCCCAGCCGTCATGCTCAGACTGCCAGCCCCAGAAGTCACCTTTGTCGACCTTGTCGCACATCATGTAGGTCTCATTGATGCCAGTGAACTCATCTTCGCCCCAGTTGAAAGAATTGTTCCAATAGATAGTGGCGATGTTAGGAAGACAGAAATACATCTCCTCCACGAATCCCTGGAAATTCTTGAAATTCTTGAAAGCCTCGTCTTCAGAAATCTCGCTCTCGGGGGCCTTGTCGAGATAGTCGGAGCAGCTTGAGAAAGAGCCGCATGCCAACAGGGCTGCAAGAAGTACGAATATGTTATATTTAATCTTTTTCATGTTTTTGAGAGGTTAGATGTCAAACTTGATACCAAGGTTGAAACGACGAACAGTAGGATATGCACCCTGAGATGCGTTACCTGTTCCTGCGAAGTTGCTCTCACGGTCATCAGGCATATGAGACCACTGCAGGAGGTTGTTACCGTTGATGTAAATCTTCAAAGTACTCAAACCAATCTTTCTGATCCAGCCACTTGTCCAGGTATAACCGATTTCGGCATTCTTGAGACGGAAGTAGGATCCATCGTAGTGGTTGTAACGGTTGTCGAAACCATTGTAGTAGCTTGGAGTAGCATTCCAAACCGGAACAGGACGGTCCACATCAGCATCAGCTGCACCTGGAGCCCAGAAGTTGACTCCTGCATAGAGAGCATTCAGATTGTTTCTATATGACTCGAATACGATGGTACGCTGAACATTTGTAACGCCATACATCTGGAGATAGATGCTCCAGCCCTTCCAGTCAACACCAAGAGTAGCATTGTAAGTATTCTGTGGAATACCGCTGTAGCCATAAGGAGTGGAGTCAGAGCTATCGATCACACCGTCGCCGTTGTAGTCGACCATAATAGGCTGACCTGGAAGTTTCTGATTGTCGTTGGTGTTATGAGGAGTCATTGCAATGACATCATCCCATGTCTGAGCATAGCCTGCATCATAAACGATACGGTCCTGACCAATCATATAACCTTCGCTCTTGCGATAAGACTCCATAAGAGCGGGGTCATCCTTCATCTTAACCATATTTTCAGAGTGAGTCATGTTAAGATTTGCCCAAAGGTGCAGGTCGTTGGCAAAAGTATAGTTGAAACGGAGTTCAATTTCATAACCTTTGCTGTCTACGCGACCAAGGTTGGCCATAGGTGCGGAACCACCGAAATATGAAGGAATTGCACGGTCACCGCCGGAAACGAGGATGTCAGTACGCTTTTCCTTGAAGAGTTCGATAGTACCTGTCACGAGGCTATTGTAGATAGTGAAGTCGATACCGAGGTTTTGCTTAACTGCTTTTTCCCAGTGGATATCAGGGTTACCCTGCTGAGACTCCTTATACCATGTGTAAGGGCTACCACCATTAGGATAGAAGCTGCCTGTGCCACCTGCCGACCATTGAGTCTGATAAAGGAAGCGACCACCTGCGGAGTCGTCACCGACCTGACCAAGTGAGTAACGGATCTTGAAGTTGTCAAGCCATCCGCGGCTCCAGCTCATGAACTTTTCCTCGCTGAGACGCCAACCGATAGCACCTGAGGGGAAGAAGTCGAAACGATAGTCACGGCCGAATTTCTCAGAACCGTTGTATGCACCGTTGAACTCAGCGAAGTAGCGATCGGCGAAGTTATAAGTGGCACGGAATGCCCAGTCCTCACGGAAACGCTTGAACTCAGTATTGAATGAGCTTTCATAGCGGTTGAATACACCCATCGCGCTCACATCATGCTGACCGAACTGACGGCCATAGAAAAGTTGACCCTGATAGAAAAGGAAACGGTTTGTTGCCCAAATATTGATCGAGCCCTTATTTATATTCCAGTTCTGTTCTTCGTTAAAGTCAAGACCATCAGGCTCTGTAGTATGCGACCATATAGTCTCACCGGTAACCGGATCAATATATTTCTGCTGCGGATCGAGACCATCGGAAATACCACGGCCAGTTTCCTGCATATTATTATCCCAAGATACCATTGCACTTGCACGAAGACCAGGAGTAATGAACTTAAGGTCCTGCTCAAGGGTAAAGTCGGTATTGATACGAGTTGTAGCCTGATACTCTGTACCACTGGTAGCAATAGACTTCAAAGAGTTAGGCACTGCCTGAGATTTAGTAGGATGATAACCCCAAGTTCCGTCAGAGTAAACAGGACGATATGCATCCGGAGCAGCGCCATAAGCAGACTGCCACAACTGAGTCTCAGCCCAGGGAGAGAAAAGACCTGCCGGGTTTTTCTTCTCGCCATAAGAACCGGAAAGGTTTACCTTAAAGGTAGTGGTCGGAGTAAGCTGGAAGTCAAGGTTAGAACGGATGTTGACACGGTTGAAGCCATAACCACCTTCATAACCACGGCCTATGTCCATTTTCTTGAAAAGGTCACCTTCGTTAAGGTAGTCGATAGCTGCATAATACTTAACGAACTTCGTACCACCACGCACGTTGATGTTGGGGTTGTAAGCCATTGCGGTCTTATTGAAGATCTCTTCCTGCCAGTTGACATTGGGATAGCGGTCCCACTCCTCGTCATTCGCAGGATTGCGATACTTCTCGATAATATCCATAGGAGTCATATCGATCCAAGAACCGGGCTGAAGTCCAAGTTCACGCTCGATGATGCGGTTGCGCATATAAAGAGCTTCAGGAGATCCAACAACGCTTGGAAGCTTTGACACAACCTTTGCAGCAGCATTGACTGAAACGCCAATCTCTGCACGACCTTCCTGACCACGCTTAGTAGTGATAAGGATTACACCGTTTGCACCTTTCACACCATAGACCGCAGTAGCAGATGCATCCTTAAGTACAGAGATAGACTCAACAGAGTTGATATCGA
>CAYNEZ010000084.1:0-13808 GCA_964396365.1 uncultured Sangeribacter sp.
TGCGGTGCTTCTCCCGTTTCAGTTCACTGAGGGCATAACTGAACTTCTGTACTGTGCTGACTATTATTCGTCCCCCTTCATTGATAGCCTTTGCCAATTTCTTACTACCACGTCTGATGTCTTTGACTACATCGGCTTCTGTTGCAAATGCGTTTACATCATCTGCCATATTTGCATTGAGCACAATACGGTCAGTGACCATTATGACAGAATCGAATACCGGAGTCTGATCCGGATTGACAAGGTTTACAAGTTGATGCGCCAACCAAGCCATCGACTTCGTTTTGCCGGAGCCGGCAGAATGTTCGATCAGATAATTGTGACCGGGACCATCCTGCTCAACCCATTTCACGAGATTTCTGACAACGCGCAATTGATGATAGCGTGGAAAGAAAGTGATGTTCTTCCCTCCTGTCTGTACATTTTTGATGAAATGATCTATGATGTTGAGCAAGGAATCTGCCTGCCATATATCTCGCCAAAGATAACTTGTAGCATAATCACCCTCTACTTGGGGGTTGACTGAATCCACATTGAAAGGCAGGAATGCTGTATCTTCACCATTAAGAAAGGTGGTCATGAAGGCATAGTTATTGTCTATGACAAAATGCACCAATGCCGTGCGTAGTACTGAGTTCTTAGGATCTCGGTCATGGCGGTATTGCCAGATACCGTTTGTGTAGTTCTGACCGGTTCCCTCGTTTTTCAGTTCGGCTGTGATAATTGGAAACCCATTGAGCAATATGCAAAGGTCAAGTTCATTCCCTTTGTCAGCTTTGTCGAGTGAATAGCGCATTTGGCGCACAACGGCAAAGCGGTTGGCGAGATAAAGTTCATGCAAAGCAGAATCTTCTCCGGCGAGAGTTGGCTTTGTCTGCATTAGTTTTATGGGGATGCCTTGAATCTTCAAACCCTTACGCAGAATATCGACAAGGGAATGGCCGTTATCAAGTTTGGAATTATAATCCTTGATAACTGCATCGAGAGCTGCATCATCATTCTTGAATCGCTTGATCATCCTCGCCCAAGTTTCGGTTTGAGAGCGCAGGAACTGATAAAGCATATCGGGGTCAACCCGACGCGTTATGTCAAAGTCGGAAGGTTTACGGGATATGTATAGAGGAGAAGCCAAAAGAGCCTTCTCGATATGCTGTTCAAACTTGGTTTCGTTGTCGATATTCATGGATTTAATCTTTATCGTCGGAATAATAAGTGTCGATGATTCTCTGTAGGTCTTTTTCGGAAGGAAGTATATCGTTAAGGTGTTTGCCAAGTTTGTATTCAGCTACCCCAAGCGGTTGAGTCATACCTCTAAACGACCATTCCACCATGGTATTGTCTTTTGATTTACAGATTAGTAGTCCTATGGAAGGATTGTCATCATCTTGACGAAGCAACTCATCGGCGGCAGAGACATAAAAGTTCAACTTGCCGACAAACTCTGGCATAAATGGAACCACCTTTAACTCACAGACGATAAATGCTTTAATCTTATAGTTATAAAAGATCATGTCTGGCATAAAAATCTGACCACCAGGCATTTTTAGTTCCATCTGTCGACCTACGTATGCGAACCCTTGTCCTAATTCCAGAAGAAAACGTGTGATGTCGTGTGCAAGAGCATCCTCAAGTTCTCGCTCTGATTTGACTTTACTGTCAAGGAAACTTAAGTCATAGGGACTCTTCAAGATAGCCTTGGCTAATCCGCTGTAAGGAGCGGGAAGTTTACTGTCGAAGTTGGTGATGGCTTTGCCTTGTTTCTTATATAGGTCATCGTCGATCTCTGCCTCCAGTTCAGAACGGCTCCAGCCATTCTCAATTGTCTTGTCAATGTAGAAAAGAGCTTCTTTAACAGTCTTGCAATGGGTGAAGATGTAGACATGATGCATCCATGGTACTTTACCAAAATCCGTAGGCATTCCGAAATCTTCAGCAAGCTGCTGAAGATTTTCAACATCTTGATTATAAAACTCATACCAACGCTTTGTGTAATGGATATTGGCTGATGAAAATCTCGTATGCACCGGAAATTCCGTCTTCAAATCAAGGCTGAGGCAGTCGAAGAAATCACTGCCGTATTTTGCATGTCGGTAAAGTTCGGAGACGTCTCGTCCCATTGCCCAGTAGAATTCAAGCATCTCAGTATTAACCTTTACCGCGGCCTTAATCTGCGAACGACGGAACCTTTCCTTCAGACCCTTAAGAAGATTTGCATACTCCTTGCCGGATACTATGGCATCACGCTTCACGAATGCCGGTTTTTTATCATTTCTTTCCATGGCGATGAGTCTTTAAATTACTTTTCTTTTACCAGTCACAACTTCGGAAATTATGGCTTGTCGCAATTCCTTCAACGTCTCGCGTTTCTTAGTCAGCTTTGCCTTCAAATCATCTATCTCACCACACTTCTTGTCAAGATAATCTGCGATGGCTCGCTGCTCGGTGAGAGTAGGAACAACCAAAGGCATATTTTCAAAAACATTTTGATATAAATGTTGAATTGTAGTGGAAGTCCCTGCTTTATACGTATTAAAAGTTTCTAATTGCTTTGAGAATAATGTCCAATATAAGAAATTTTGCGAAAATTTATCAGAAATTAATTTAAGTACGAATATTCCACTATTCAAACAAGCTGGTTTATCCAAATTGTTCACTCGTGCAATTTTTCCAATAGTTCCATCTTTTGTAATGAGCAAATCTCCATTTGAAAGTTGAATAAAAGGGTCTTCATCGTATCTCCATTTTTCAATTTGGTAACAATTCTTCCAATTGATGTCCTTTCCAATGAAATCCTGTCCTGTCACAAGATAAGCGTAAGAGAATTCTTGAAATTCATCTGCTTTTAATCCATTCCACCCAATTCTACCTTTCAAAGAACACTCAAACTTTAGACGAGTTAAAGTCCAATGCTCCGGGATCTCCCCAATCCAATCAATCCCAGAAGGGCGGAGAGGCACGTCAGGGTCAAGTCCACGAGTTACAACCCGTGAAATCTCACTCTGTTTTAGTTCCTCAATCAACTCAATCTCCCTATCAACCTTAGCAATAGCCGCATCAATCTCCCCACATTTCTTATCCAACCATGAAGCTATCGCCTCCTGTTCAATAAAGGGTGGAATTGGAACAGGCAAAAGATTATATTTGTCCGCTCCAATATTTTGAATTGTAGCCTGTATAAAGATACTGTTTTTCCAGTTATTGTATTCTCCTGAACATGTATAGTAATACAAAAAATCTGGAGAAAGAAGCGCATCACAAGTTGCTCTAATAAGATAACCAGCGAAACATGCATCATAATTTTCGTTGAAAAGATATGTTTTACCAACAGTCGCTCCACTCCTTGCAAATAGAATATCTCCTTTCTTCAATAGATATTCTTCTGATTTTTGAGGTTCAAGTGATTTGAATGTGTCTTCCTTTAAATTCCCATTGTTGTCAATATCGGTGATGCGTATATATCTAGGGTAATCTTTATTTTCAGATTCTGCAGGCTCATTAGCGCCATATTTTAGAGGTTCACTTAAGTGCCTTTTCAGAGGCACAACCTGCCAATGGCTCGGAATCTCTCCAATCCAGTCGATGCCAGAAGGCTTGTATGACTCGTATCTTTTCATCGTGCTTCAGGGTGTTGGAGTATGCTGAGAGCTATTTTGTAGTGAGACCAAGTAAGATTTGGCACACGCGTGTGCCAAATTAATATCTTCTACAAGACTTCTAAATTCTTGGCGTAAATCCGATTTTTCAATCTTCTTATTCATAGTCATTCAGATATTAGGGATTGTAGTGCAGAGGTAGTGTCAGACTCGAGAGCTATGAGTTCTGCGAGGATTTCGCTGCTGTCGCGAAGTGGTGTGTAGCGATAGAAAAGGCGTGTCAAAGGAAATTCACACCCCACCTTGTCTTTCGATGGGTCATGCCATGCGTCAGGCACGAAAGGCAACACCTCGCGTTTAATATATTCTTCGATATCCTCTTTCATCGGGATAGTTTCAGTGTCGGTCAATGCCGGATCGATGACCCATTGTCCTTTATCATCACCAGGAGTAACCCACACAATAGGTGCTTCAGGATCCACTGTGCCCAAACTACGGATTAGTTTGATGACTCCCTGTGTCGGTTTCTTGGGAAAAATCTCCTTAAGCACCTCAAAAACTTCTTCATCAGTAAGTCGTCGTTCTGGGAAAGTCATCCCTGCTATCTTTTCAAGCAACTCCTTATCTGATTTTTTTATTTTTTCTGCTTTAGCAGCTTCAGCAGCCTTTGCCGGTAAATCGATATAGAAAAGACGGAGCGGACGATAAAGAGTGATAGTTGTGTAAAGGAAGTCCTCAATATCCATCAGGCGAGCCACTTTTACTTCTTCATCATCAGGGAGAGTCGCATCCGCATAGTCGCCATACAATCCCACTATCTCATCGATTGCTTCATCTGGTATTTCATAGCGTTTCTTACCGAGACTGCGTTGAAGCAGTTTGGCATATCGAGGATGAGTGGCATCTATCATAAGGACTTTCCCTTTTCTTTTTTCGGGTTTATTATTGTCGAGAATCCAAAGATAGGTAGATATGTCCGTGCCATAGAAAAGATTCTTAGGAAGTGCGATGATAGTATCCAGCAGATCACGGTCCATAAGGCTTTTACGGATTTCACTCCAACCACTTCCTGCCGAGCCATTGAAGAGGGGCGAACCGTTGAGTACGATGCCAATTCGGGAACCGTTAGGATCCATTTTGCTTATCATGTGGAGAAGGAAAAGTAGAGATCCGTCAGAGGTGGATGGTAAGCCGACAGAAAAACGTCCGTCGCTTTTTGCCGCATCTTCCTTGACCTTTCCCTCTATTTTCTTCCAATCCACACCAAAGGGTGGATTGGCAAGCATATATCCGAAATGTTCTCCCGGGAATTGGTCGTTGGCAAGAGTATCACCAAGCGCAATGTTTCGATCTTTGTCGAGGTCTCCTTTGATCAGAAGGTCAGACTTGCAAATAGCGTATGTCTTCTCGTTCAGTTCCTGACCGAAAAGATAAACTTTCATATCCTTGCGGTCGGTCATTGACTGGAGATAACGTTTACCTTCGGTGAGCATACCGCCGGTCCCGCAACAAGGATCATAGATCTGGAAATGCTTGCCAAGAGTATTGACCTCAGCCTCTCGTCCATGCATTACAAGAGATACCAGTAAACGGACAACCTCTCGCGGAGTATAGAACTGACCAGCTTTGGTGTTGGTGGTTTCCTTCGACTTACGGATAATGATCTCGAAGATAGTACCCATCATAGCATTGTCAACCTTGCCGGGATGCAAGTCTGCATTATTGACAAAACTTTCCGTAACCTGAAATAGCAGGTCGTTTCGGTCAAGGCGAGAGTAAATGCGGCTTATATCACCGTTTTCTCCATCTTCCTGAGTGAAAGCAAGCAGAATATTGCGGACATTCGGAGTAAATCCATCAAGATATGTCTTGAAATTGTCGGCAAGCATTTTGGGCTGAGCTAATAGTTTATTAAGCGACAGACCGGAAGTATTGAAAAATGTCAATCCATTACGACGCATAAGAGCCGTTAACATAATATCCCTTTTATCTTCAGAGAACTCCTTATATTGCTGATACAGCTCATCATATCTGTCCTGCAACACGCAATCCAGACGCCGAAGAAGAGTAAAAGGAAGAATCACGTTCTCAACTTCTGTATCATCATAAACACCACGGATAATCTCCTTGATGTTCCAAATCATTCCGGCTAATTCCTGTTCTGTCATATCTTGAAAAGGTATTTGTTCAATTTCAAAAGCAAAGTTACTAAAAATATGTTCAACTTATTTGAACGAATTGAGGTAATTAGTAGTTGAGTCTGTTTTATCCTTCTTTCTTGGTAATATTTTGTAGTCGCCTAATGCTATGAAGGAATCAATCATTCTCGTTTCTTTTGTAGTATCATCATAAATTGTATATGGATGTCCGTGGGGACGAGTCTTCCTCACTTCGATTTCATCTCCTTCTTTCAAGGTCTGAATCTCCGCCGATCCATAATAGAATTTAGACCTATTACGTGTAATAGCCCCTTTTTCGGTTACTCGTTCTTTCCATGTAGGGGCGCCATCGAATGCTTGTAACAGATCAAAATACCAGATACAAAAATCCATTGCTATATAAGTTAATGACATCAAAAGATAGTCATTTCCAACATTCGAAACATATTGGTCTGCCTTTAACTTCAATCCTTCGTATTTGTGAGATCCATCCTGAGAGAAATCTATAAGGAATCCGACCTCATGTGCAAGGGAAGATGGACATTCAAAAACATTCCATTCAATTGAAGAGTCCTCATTTTTTAGGAATCTCTTAAATGTGTTTAAGGAGTCTATTTGAGTCGGGAATAAACCCTTATTTTTACCGTCGTCAAGTATGGACTCAATAATCTTACGAAGAGAGTTAAAATCATCTTGCACCACATGAAGATCCTGTTTACAACCGCCTGCATGAGAGAGAATCATACGAAACAAAGTATTCTCATTTTCCTGAATAATAGATGCTTTGTCGAAAGCGTTCTTATATTTTTTACGGATTCTATAAGATGGAGAATTAATGGCATCTATATCTTTTGGGATGCGTTCGCACAGTTGCTTAAACTTATCCTTGGTGAAGATTCGATTAGTTTCTGTAAAATAATCTAATTCTCCGTCTGTATACTTCTCAGCGATAAACTGTCCCCTACCAGTGTAAAGGAAGAAAGGGATCTCTCTGTCTGACGAAGATATAGTGTGGAAGACCTGACGAACAACTGTGAATCCAGACATATCTCTATCGTCATTGGGAAGACTCTCAATTTTATTGAAATTTGCATCGGTAATAACAGCGTCTATCTGATGCTTTAGCTCTTCAAATTTCAAACGAAATTCTGTTCCGGTTGTTACAGCCGCAACTACATTGATATGATTGTCTATAAGGAATTTCTTCTTCAGTTCCTCGCGCATCAATTCATGGACTTCATCATCAGCCCAGATTATATTATAAACAGCTTTCTGCATTGTTGTAAGCATTGAGTGTTTTAGGACTTAATTCTGGTGCAGGAATAAGCAATTCAAAAATGATATCACCATTACCATTATTGGCTAGATTGAGATAACCTCCCAACCTTTTAATAATAGAATATACATGGTATCCGCCGAGGCCCGTTTTGCCACAATCTCCAGCCACCTTACCTCGTTTAATGAAATCCTTAATTGTAAATGACTCCGGGAATGGTTCGCAATTATTAGCGATAGAGATACACACAAAGGGTTTATCTAAGTGATTGACTTCGGAAAGATCAATAGAAACTTTGTTTTCATCACTATATTTATTCTTGAAACCATGGCGCTGGGCATTCTTGAATATGCAATCAAAAGCGATTCTGAGCAATGTTTCGTTGCCTCTCACGCATAAATCGTCAAACGAAAGATTTGATAGCAATTCTGTCTTAAAAAATTGGTGATTTATATTAGACCAACTTTGGATATACTCATTCAAGAATGGCTGAATTTCAATATTCTCCATTGGACAAGCGTCAATTGTAAAATCTGCTCCAACAGTTTTGATCAATCGTTTGAGGTATTCAAAATTGTCCCTCAATTGGACAATCCATTTCTTAGCATTATCAGACATTTCTTCATCAGGAAGCACTCCGAGTAAATCACCAATATTCGAGAACGGAGTATTCATCATGTGAGAAAGATCCGACACAGTCTCACGTGTGCCAAGCCTAGTCAGCTCATCTTTTAACGCCTGTGCCTTTTCAGCCTTTAAAGAATTGAGCTCCTCATTAAATGATCTACGTTGCTCTTCCTTTGAAGCCGGAGCTATCAGCGTTATGGTATCAAGATATTTTGCGAGGTCCCGAGCTCTTCGTAATTGCATGCCCTTGTAATTGTCAGCTAACTTATTGAAGTTTTCATTCTTCAACAAGGCTACTATGGCGTAATTAAAGTCTATTGGTGAGGATGGAATATAATAAAGTGGAATTTGATTGGAGTTTGCGAATACAATCGCTTTCCCATCCAATTTTACAATCTTCATTTCCTCTCCCAGGAATGATAGGGCAAGTGTTACTGGTTCGAAAGTTTTGCGGTATGATGAAGTCGCTCCTTTTTCTATCTGCTTTTTTGAATCGTAAATATCTAAAAGATTGCGAGAAAAATCACCTGGCTTTAGGATGTAACCATTGTCATATGGAGTACACATAGACATCCTCGCAATTTGGAAAACCTCACCAAATTTGAATTCTTTGTATCCTTCAGGTATTATTTGCTTATTTCCAAAGTAATACATAGAAGGCATAAACGAATAATCGCGATCCCTGATATCTTCTATGGTTACAATGTATGTCGAACGCTCGTCCTCTCCTACATACTGCCTAAATATTTGTGCAGAATCGAGCATATTCCTCTTTCCTTCCCTAAAGAAAGAATTTGTTGCATCGATAAATCTAATTGTGGAATCTCTTTTATCTTTATTCAGAACAAAAAGGAGTGTATGGGCACCAGAAGCATAAAAAATACCATTTGGAAGTGATATTACTGCTTCTACACATTCTGCTTCAATTAATGCCGCGCGTACCTCTCGATAATTTTTATTAAAACCTATTCCGGCAGGAACTATAATTATTCCAGTATTATATGAGGAGCTATTTAAAAATCTCCACAATAATACATCTTCGACTGAGTGAGTCCTGTGGTTAATATCTGCTAAATAATCTTCATCATTGTGTATCCTCATCATAAAAGGAGGAACCGAAACAAAAGTATCGCATCCTTCTGGGAAAGAATGGAGCAATGGATCGCTTACAGTTAATGATTCTGGATCCTTTCCATGAGCATCCAGTCGAATTTTTGATATAAAGGCAACCTGGAGAAATGGTTCTTCACCAATAATATTATCGCTTTTTAAGGATGATAGTAATGAACCAAGTCCAGAAAACGGATTGTATATTTTTTGTATTGGTAATGTGGATAGGATTTTGTTGATAAGACTGACTATGTTATGTGGTGTAACAAATTCATCCAACATTCTCCCTGATGATAGAGCGAATATTTCCACCAAATTATCAATTATATCAACATATTCATTGTTGAGGTTGATCTTGGGTAAAATTTCAAAAAGACTACAGATGCTTTTTTCGTGCATTCCAACGAAAGCCATGCAAATACTTTCTATGGGGTATTCACAGATGATGTTATCATTTAGATGCTGATTATTCTTACTAATCAAATCTAAATCAACAACTTTATGATTAATGTCGTACTT
Source organism: uncultured Sangeribacter sp. (assembly GCA_964396365.1). GTDB lineage: Bacteria > Bacteroidota > Bacteroidia > Bacteroidales > Muribaculaceae > Lepagella. Next base: position 9,285 of record CAYNEZ010000084.1, read on the forward strand.
AAAGTATACTCTATACCCCTTCTTAATACAATACAAAACGTAGTAAAGGCCGTACAGCCGTTCTCTTTCGCGGCCATATGCACGAAAGACATTCATGATTTCAAAGATATAAGAAGGAGTATTCATATCAAATCGAGTTGTAGATGAATCCGACATTGGATTCGTATGCAAAGTTAGAGACTATTGGTTCAGTCATTTTGAACTTATTCATAATTGTTACGCATCTTATTGATTCTTTCCTTTAGTTTCTCTCTTAAAGAAATAGGCTGTTCTATAGTAATAGCTTCTCCGTAAGAAAGTAAACATTGCTCCAACTCATAGTTGGGGACAACCCTTAATTTGATGGTTACTGTTTCTTCATCCCGGTCTACAACAGACTGACTCCAATGAAGAGCCTTTGTTTCGATATAGGGATAAGTATCTTTGGACACCTTTATAATAACTAGTTGTTGTTCGGCATTTGTATGAGATACGCCAATTATATCATCAAAATAATCTTCGTTGAAGTCTATTTCTTCATTTTCCCTATATTGAGGAGAAGAAACTGTATTGATTGACACGATTCTGTCAAATGCAAAATTTGAAATCTTTTGTTTGTCCTCGTTAAAACCCAATAAGAACCATCGGTTATTATATTCTTTGAGAAAATAAGGATGTACGATGATTGTATCAACCTTCTCTTGCTTGAAGTTTTTATAATCAAGAGCCAAGACTCTCTTTTCGCTAATGGCAGTCAATAATGTTGCGAAATGTTGTCTTCCGCGTAAATATGGATTGTAGTCAAAACCAACAATTTGTTTTCCATCACTTTCAATATTTAGAGACAGCTTGAAACGATCCATAAAAGATTGCAACCAGTCCATCTGTGGCATTCCTTCAAATTGTGAAAGTATTGCCATGCACTGAGAAAGCTGACTTAGTTCTTCGTCATTAAACTTTAGCTTATATATGGATGAGTTTGGGTTCTCATAAGAATATGTCTTATTGCGTCCGAGACGGGTCTCTTTCACAATAATGTCTGGATATGTAGTCTCGATAAATCGAATGTCTCCTCTAATAGTATTAAGAGCTGTTACAGGCGACAAGCCTTGGAATTCCAGTTCTTCATTTACTGCGTTGCGAAGATCAACCATAGAATATCCTCCCCGACGTAAACAGCGGTCGAGAACCTTGTATCGTATATCTGAGCTTTTTGTATTCGGCATCGTTTAAGGATTTTGGGATACAAAGTTAATAAAATATTATATAAGTTCAAAATGGCTGAACTTGAAAACTGTAATTTTGCATCACGAGGATAAAAATCCCCCTCGTTAGCTTTATGAAAAAGATATTTTCGCTGATGTTGCTTATGGCAACTTTGATGGTTTTTATTCCATCTTGTTCGAAGGATGACGACGAACCTAATGACATTAAGACGCAGATGATTGGCACTTGGGATGCCACATCTGTGAAGTTCAGTGATTCTGACTGGGTTGACATTACCAATCACCCATCACTTGCCCTATCCATAACCTTTAATAAGGATGGAAGTTACTCCGGTCGTGGAGCTCTTGGTAATGGATCCGGCACATATACAGTATCCGGACGAACTATCAAAACATACATAGAAGGAGAATTGTATGGCACCTACTATGTAAATTCAATTTCAGGAAACAAAGCTGAATTGAAATTGACAATGGGCACATCCAGTATGGAGATAAAGGCAACGCGAAGATAATACACACCTCCACTATCTTACATGAAATTACGCATGTCGAGCATTATCGATCAATCAAGATTTTGGCACTAAGATAAGTCATATCCTATCTTAGTGCCAAAAATGTTGATTTATGAATGATAATACTTAATCATATCGACATGAGAGTTGTCACCCATTGTTTGAATAATGGACATCTCTCCAAAATCTTATTTAGCCCTATGTCCATCGCAATACAATTCCCATATACTATTTTATCATATCCGGGAATTGCATCTATCAGTCGTTTTGATGGTGCGAGTGTAGGGCGAGAGTTTATTTCCTCTGGATTGGCAAACTCTCGGGTAGCATTTTCAAGAATTGAAAAGTCCATCTCATTTTGGGTGAAATTATCTTTGAACATAGCAATATCACTGAATAAAAGACTCTCAAATTCATGAATCTGCATGTTTGGGATAAATCTGTTAACCAATTCTGGAGCTATGTCTGCTTTCATGCTGTCGCATAAGAATCTCCATCTCTCACTTAAGGAAGAGATTCCCTTGCTCTCTAACCACCCTGGAAACTTGTAACTGTCTTTGATGCCGTAATAATCTACGAGCAAAGAGACATATGCATTCCCTTCATGAAGATGAGTCTCAATCTGGTGCTTGATGCTGGGCCAAGGCACTATTCCTCCATTTGACTTCTTAATGAGTGGTGCTTCAACATAAATATCAGATTTGCGCAAAGCAGGTGCAAGCACTTCTAAACAGAATTCATTTTCTGTAGGCCCTTCGCAAACTATAATCAATCTTTTCATCCCGGTTGCCCTCCTTTCATGATTCGTTGCTTCCACAAGTCTCCTAAGGTGTAATCATTCAACCATTGGCTTAGTTCCTCAGCATTTAACCGATTTATTTGGGATTGACCATCTCGCTGATTGACTGTAAGTATATCCGAAGGTTCAAAATTGCTGATGAGTTCGGCATTCTGAGTTGCAGCAATTACCTGAGTGCCTCTTTGAGAAGCACTCTTTATTAAACCTGCAAGTTTTTCTATTGCGACAGGATGTAATCCTAATTCAGGTTCATCAATCACAATTACCTTAGGAAGATTAGGCTGCATGAAAAGAACCACCAAAGCGATAAACCTAATAGTTCCATCAGATAACTCATTAGGACCATAAATGACTTCTGAATATTTATCTCTCCATTGCAGTCTCACTCCTCCACTTTCATTCGGTATTAGGTAAAAATCATTAAAGAACGGAGCAACTGACTGAATAACTCGTACTATACGTTTGTATACCATTGGATAGTTATTCATAATTCCATAAAGGAATGCTGCCAAATTACCGCCTTGAGAATAAAGATGGTAAGAGTCATTCACAATATTAGATTCTCCTGTAAAAGGAGAAGTTCGTCCCGTGTCATGAAAATGGAATTTCTTGATCTGAGACATATATTGATTGATATAGTCTCCTCTTTTCAACCCATTATATTCTTTTAAGGCCGTTTCAGATTTATAATTTGCAATGTCATAATATGTCCATAAACCTGACCGAGAAGAATAACCAAGACTTTCCTTCTCCACTATAAGGGAACCATCAGATTCCATTAAATCTAATGCATAGGAATTCATTCCTTCTCTTACTTCTATTGAGATCCGGTCTGTTACTTTTCGTCCTTGATGAAAAAGCTTGTCTACACCTCCGGAAAGAGCCACACTTCTTGCAAGCAAACCTGTGTAAGCATTACCTAATAGTGCGAACAGGGAAAGAAAATTACTTTTTCCCGCCCCATTTGAGCCAATCAAGATATTGATTTTGCCCAACTCTACGGTTATATCTTTGAAAGATTTATATCCTTTTATTGAAATTGAATCCATATTCAATATTTCTATTTTAAGATTCTTAGAGCCTTTACTTTATAATAATAACAGAAACAACATACAGATAGGTTATACAAGCATTCAATGTTTCTGGATCATCGAGATGTCTTCAAAAATGAAGAGCGTCCGAAGCCGACTTTGGGTGTCAAAGAATTTACATATTCTAATTGTATCTTCATTCCTACAGTAACGAGTTATATATCACTTAATCCATGTTCATATTGGTTGTATATGGAAAAGTTCATACGTATGCTTTCTTAAGCGATGTATATGTCGCTCCGACAAATAGGGTCTTCAGTGGCGTCATCAATGATTTCAATGAAGGAGGTTTACAAGCAGCTTCGCATTGCAGATATTTATGCGACACGTGTCGATTGGATGATGAGCGGGGATGATGGAGAGGGCACCATGAAAGAAAGACTTGCCAGAGATCTAAAAGATTTTGAAGAAGAATTCAAATCCAAAGATTGGTGTCATCTTGATTCGGAAGACGAAGATTAGCGTAAGTCTTCCCACATAATCAAGAAGCTGAATATAATTTATGCAAAACATGCGCGTGGGCGCATGCGGAGCATGCTTTGTTACTAAATTTGAGTTGGGAGGAGGCTCTTTTATTATTTTTGATTTAAGGGGAGGGATACGGCCTTTGTTTGTTAATATTTCGAAAGACTTTTTAACATATTTTGATTTTACTGATATAAAAGAGATTAAGCCCCATATTTTGTGAAAAAGAGAAGTTTTTTGCAAAAACATTTGCACAGGGCTGAAAAATGTAGTAATTTTGCATCCGCAATCGGGAAACGACGAGGGCACAGCAATGAAAGCCCGACCGAGTGAAGACGGTTGCCGACTAAAGAGAACAATGACTTATTGCCACAAGACAAGCAGCGGAAACGACCTTTCGGGGTTGTTTCACTGGAATTGAGACAAGGGAAGAACGAACAAGGGAGACCGAG
>CAYNEZ010000085.1:0-13766 GCA_964396365.1 uncultured Sangeribacter sp.
TTTCAAATTGTGCTGTAAAGCACACCGCACAGGCTTACCTCTGTGCAGAAGCTGAGAATGCAACTCCTTCCGGAGCATGTGGCTCCGCATGTGATGCAGGTGATGAAAAGCCTGAAGAAAAGCCCGCAGCTTGCGGATCTGCTTGCGGTGCAGGCGAAAAATAATCCCAGAACTTCATCCATGCTTCCGATGCAAAACTTTTGTCTTTGTATCGGAAGCAAGTAGCACTTATACATTATGAATTAGTACCAACAATGGAATATTTTGCATTTCAATGGCATATTACCGACAGTTGCGACCAGCGGTGTGAACACTGTTATATTTTTTCTGAAGGCCACCCCCATATTATTGAGATGCCTCTTGACAAAGCTGCCAATGTCATAGATCAATGCGTGGAGATGTGCCGGCGCATGAATCGGTTGCCGTATTTCTACATCACTGGTGGTGATCCAATCCTTCATCGTAACTTCTGGGAAATTCTTGCAATGCTCAAGGAAAGGGATATTCCATTCACTATTCTTGGCAATCCATTCCATATTTCAGATGAGGTATGTGTTCGCCTTAAGTCATTGGGATGCCAGAAATATCAGCTATCCATCGACGGAATGCGTGAGACTCATGACTCTATACGCAAACCGGGATCTTTCGACACTACAGTTGAGAAGATCGGTGTGCTGAGAAGAAATGGTATCCGTGTCGCAGTCATGACTACTGTTTCTGGTACGAATATTGATGAGATACCTTCTATAATTGATCTCGTGGTGGAAAAGGGTGTCAATGTATTTGCATTTGGAAGATATTGTCCTACATCGGAAGAGAAATCAACTCATATTTCGCCGTTGGAATATAAAGCTTTTCTTGAACGTATATGGAATAAATTTGAACAATATAAGGATTCTAAAACCATCTTTAATCTCAAGGACCATCTTTGGACTCTTTTCCTTTATGAAAAAGGTCTTTTTAAAATACCGGAAGATAGTAATCCTGAAGCAATATATGATGGTTGCCATTGTGGTGACTGCCATTTCACAATACAGCCGAACGGAAGCGTTATGGCATGTCGACGTTTTGAGAGTGTGGTAGGAAATCTGTTTCTGAAGCCAATCCACGAGTTATGGGAAAGCAAGGAGATGGATTACTATCGGCAATATGATAAGTTTGAGAAATGCTCGAAGTGCGAGCTGCTTCGTTTTTGCAGAGGATGCCCGGCAGTGGCATACGGTTATCATCGTTCATTTTATTCACCAGATCCTCAATGTTGGAAAGAGATATGAAAGCTATAGTTCTTACGGCTCCATGCCGGGCCGATGAAATGAGACTTACGGATATTCCGGTGCCTGAGGTGCGTCCGGGATGGGTATTGATTAAGGTAAAGGCATTCGGGATCAATCATTCCGAGGTGCTTCTGCGCCAGTTTGAAGTGGCACAGTCATATATCAACAAGCCGATTGTTCCCGGAATCGAATGTGTTGGAGAAGTAGTAGACCCATCTGATAGCTGCTTTAAGGTCGGGGAGAGGGTAATTGCGCTTATGGGAGGTATGGGTCGCAGTTTCAATGGCAGCTATGCCGAATATGCATTGTTGCCTACAAACCATGTATTTACTGTCGAAAGCAGTTTGGGTTGGCAGGAACTCGCAGCTATTCCTGAGACATTTTATACGGCTTATGGCTCTCTTATAATGTCGCTGCAACTTTCTGCCGGTGATACGCTGCTTATCCGTGGCGGTTCATCGACAGTTGGAATAGCAGCGATTCAACTTGCAAAAGCAGTGGGTGCAAAGGTTGTGGCTACTACAAGAAGTGAAGGAAAAGCGGGTTTACTGTTGGAATATGGTGCAGATGATGTGGTCTTGGAGGGTGATGATTTCCGCCATCGTTTTCTTGAAAGGTATCCTGCTGGTGCTACGAAAGTGCTTGAACTCATAGGAGCTTCCACTCTTAGGGATTCGTTGCGTCTTACATCATATCATGGTATTGTATGCCATACCGGGCTACTTGGCGGAGTGTTCGGCCTCAAGAATTTCGATCCGATAAAGGAGGTGCCGACAGGAATTTATCTCACCGGTTTTTATAGCAATAATCCGACACAGTCTCAAATCAACGGCATGATGAATCTAATAGAAAAGGGAAGTATCCGGCCGATAATAGCCGAATCCTTCCCGTTAGATCAAATTTCCGATGCCCACATCCTTGCCGAACAACGCGCCCAAATCGGCAAGATAGTCGTTGTAGTATAAAATTTCATTATTAAAGAGTTTTATTTAGGGCATTTCAAAAATCTCCTTAAGCTCTTTAAGATCGATATTATACTGGTTTATTACCATATATTCTAATGATTTTTGAAGGTTTCTGAATTCTTGGTTGCTTCTAAGGGCTTTGAAGAGACTCTTGAAGCGAGTGTCAATATTTGATGTTACGGATTTAGATACCTTCGTAAAATCTTTCATCTTAGAGGGCAAACCATAATCTTCCGGGAGGACTGACTGCATTAATGCACAATCAAGAATAAATCCATCTACAGCCGGTTTTATGGTGATCAAGTAATGATTCTGAGTTTTATGTTTCAGTAGAGTAAGATGCTTGGTTTTGGCAATTTCATCACATTCATCAATGTATCCCATTTGTTTTTTATCCCTATCGATAATGCCAATGGCAAACTTATCCTTATATGAGCCTTTTAGATTACCAATAACTTTTGTACAGGAATGTTGATGATTGACATGAGCCTCCAGTAGATATTCAATCAAATTGGTATCTACATAACACTCCGGTATGACATATAGGATTCTATTCTTCATACGTACGCCTCAAAATTGAAGAACATATCCACACCATTATCATATATCTCACGGATCTCCTCCTTGTTAAGCTGGCGCACTGAGTATAACTGGCTGTCATTATTGACACGATGAGTGAAAAATACGGTAAGTCCTTTTGGATCTTCCTTTATAAATTGATTAAGTATATATGGGCTATGCGTTGCCACGAAAAGGATATCATCATGTTTTTTAATAGCTTCCACAAGCCAGTTTACGAGTTGACATTGAGTGGGAGGAAATAAATTGTCTTCCGGCTCTTCAAGGAAAATCTCGCTGTGATCGACGGTGGTGTATTGTTGATATTTACGTTGGAAATTATCTGCATCTTTTTTATTTTGGAAGCGAAACTCAACGCCATCTACCATAGTTTTCTCTGAGTTAGGTCGAGATGACATTGATTTGCTAAACTTGTCGTGAAGGATTTCAAGTATTTTTTTTCGCTCCTCTTTCTGCTCATAAGAGAATCGGGCATTTTCTTCCTCATACTGTCCATTTGTCATATAGTCAAGATGCACAAACATTGGGAATAATGATTGTATGCCACTTGAACTTTCTTTCAACATCAGAGGCTTTCCATCCTTTAACTGTATTTTGTCAGCATTGGATTGCTTATCGTAGATGTACGACATTCCAAGACCGAGAATATTTTCTTCTTTTCCTATAAACTTACGGGCTTTATCCCAATTAGACATAAATTCGAGAAGATTCTCATCAAGCGGCAAGGAGCTCCATCCAGGGATTGCAGCCACCAGATTTCTGTCAGCTGGTACATAACTCACCTTAGGACGTTTGTAGTTCCAACGGCCCGATTTCCAGCTCATCTTGAATATTTTGTTGGAATTGTCATAGCTGAATTTCAAATGACTGGTCTCATATTCTATGTAAGAGTCCGCTTTTATGTAGCCCGTCATATTGTAATATGCCGACATTATGCTTATAAATGAAGATCCATCGTCAAACGGTGCAGTGCCTTGGGTAATTTCAATACGTTTTTCCACCCAAGCACAATAGCAAGCTGTCTTAAGTACACAGCTTTTCCCAGAACTCTGTTGGCCGATAATGATGTTTACCTGACCTAAATCAAGAGAGGCATCCTGAATGGGCCCGAGGTTTTTTATGCGAAGGCGTCTCATATGAGTATTATAGAATAAAATGTGAATATACGTAGTATTTTTCCCAAAGACAAAATTACAAAATATTTTTAAATACTTTTATAAAGCAATTAAAAAAACTCTGCGTTCTCCGGGCGATGTGAAGCACCCCATTTTTATTGCGAACTTGCCAAAACCGCGTTGTTAAGCTTTCCAGGGCATTGAAACTCAGCTTCTTTGCGCCTTTGCGTGAGATAATTACAACCTCACAAAACTTAAATTATTCCGCGTTGTCGTCCCAGGAATTGTAGTGTATATATTCCGGTTTCCATTTGTCTTTTGGGGTGGTTTCGCCTGATGGATAGCCTATGCAGATGCAAGCCATTGGAATAATATTTTCAGGAAGATCGAGCATTTGGGAGAATTGCTGCACTCGCTCCGACATGGGATAAATGCCACACCATACAGCTCCTAATCCCATGGCGTGCGCGGCAAGAAGAAGGTTTTCAGAAGCCGCAGATACATCCTGGATCCAATATCCTTGTCCCTCTCCATCAAATGTAGCCGTAACGTCGCCACACATCACTACAGCTACGGATGCTTGCTTTGCCATCGTCATCGTACCGAAATTGTCTCCGATAGAATCAAGGATTGCTCTGTCGTTGACTACCACAAAACGCCACGGTTGTTTGTTGCCTGCGGTCGGGGCAGCCATTGCAGCTCGCAAAAGAGTATCAATTTGTTCGCTCCCGACCTCTTTATCGCTATATGAGCGGACACTCGCGCGGGTCATGATATCTTCAATTGTAGACTTTTGTATAGTCCCGGCGTCTGACGAGGAGGCAGATGTAGATGTGCTGATCCATTTATAGGATACGAATACGAGTCCTAAAGCAAGGAGAATTATCAGATAAGTTGAATTTTTCATTATTGATTTAGTTTAAGGGTGTATAGGTGCGAAAGTTGAGTTAATTAGCCAATATTTTCAGCGCGTTTGAAGAGAGACCCAGTCGGGCAAACGAAGCGACAATAAGGACGTGTGATTATAGCGGATAGCAATACAAATAGAATTGCCGCTCCAATAATCCACCATGATGCCGATTCAAACTGGAAAGCCTGGAAGAGTTCAAGATCCATCCATCCCGTAAGACAGTCCGCCCACAGGAGCAGCATCAGCACAGCCCAAAGTATCTTCCTGAACCAATCGAGTCCATGAAGCACTTTTGCTGATATATGCACCTTGTATCCGCATATATGAGCCATCAGTTGCTGAGCCGACCCAAGTGGGCAGATATGTGTGCAATAGTGTTGTGGCTTGCCAAAGAGTGGATATATAAAAGCAGCAATCAACATGGCGATGGCAACGAGTCCCGCTGGCAGTGTAAAGCCACCCGATAGGTATTTGAGCATCAAGGAATAGTCGAGAAACTGTCCGCACCAGAATCCAAGCACTATAACGTTGGCAATCATTTGCACGTTATGATAGATTTTGTTTTTCACAAACAGCGGCAGTATACACGCTGCTAATGTGACAGCAAGCGCTACCCATATCGTCCAGGGAGTATTGTTGCCGGGCTTGGTATTGGTGTTTTGGTAATGGGCAAGTCCGGCATAGACATTGGAGATAATGGCTGAAGATGAATAGGTGGCGCCGCTTACTGCATCGACTTTCATTTCAAGCGCTTCCGCAGGAGTCTTCCCATTCCATTTGCTGAGCAGTTCTGCAGCCCGACTGAAAAATGAAGGAGTCTCTGCGTTAGGCAGTGCTTTTATCTCAGAAATCTTGCCATCTTCTATGTATATATCAAGAGGGACTTGTCCGGCATAGCCGGCTATTGTTCCTTTCATGCCCTCTGTGTGGATTACTGCATCTCCAGCCGATTGCACGATTATTGTGTCTGCCGGAGCATCAGTGCTTTTGTCAACTTTTTCAATCCTTTCGATATTGTGTCTAAAAAGAGTTTTATTGACAGTAATGGCAGCCGCCATCATCATCAATATTACCAATATTAAACTTAAAATCTTTCCTTTAGTTGTCATCGTTGTCTTTAAAATTTATGTGAGGCAAAGAATTGCAATCTGTACAAGGATTACTCGGCTGAACATACAGAGAGGATACACAGTGGCATATGCTACTGAAGCGCGGTCGCCTGGCAGGGTGCTGTTGGCATAATCCAAAGCCATGGGATTTGCCATTGAGCCGCAGAGCATGCCGGCAGTAGTGCCGAAATCTATCTTGAATCCTTTTACTGTCATTAATCCAATAAGAACCGTTGGCACCACAGTGAGAATTGCCCCCAATCCTATCCAAAGCAATCCTTCTGAACGAAATACCGTTTCAAAGAAATGGGCTCCGGATTCCAGTCCCAAACATGCAAGATAGAGCGACAGACCAATAGCACGGAGCATTAGGTTTGCGCTAACAGTTGTATAAGTGACCAGATGGAGCTGGGGCCCGAACTTGCCTACCAGGATACCCATGATGATCGGACCTCCTGCCAATCCAAGGCGAACCGGAAGACTAATACCAGGGAAATGGAATGGTATCATTCCTAATGCAATGCCTAAAACCATCCCGATGAAAACTGCAAATAGATTAGGTTCATCCAGAACATTGACAGCATTTCCGATCAATGGCTCGATTTTGTCGAGGGCTTTCCCTTCACCCACCACGATAATCTTATCGCCAAGTTGCAAGCGAAGGTCGGTAGTAGCCAATAGGGGCATACCGCTACGGTAGACACGGCTTATGTTGACGCCATAGAGGTTTCTGAGGCGGAGCGATCCGAGTGTCTTGCCGTTGATCTGGCGGCGTGTGACGATGAATGGTTTTGATACAAGTTGACGGTCTACCGCATTCCAATCTATATCTTTGGCATTCCAGTCGGTCTGGTCTTGCTCGCCAAATACGATATGCAGACCTTCTACATCATCAGGGGCACTGGTGACGAGGAGATGATCTCCCATCTGGAGACGTGTGGAAGAAGTAGGGATTGAGACGTCGCCATCGCGCCAAAGACGAGAGATGACAAAATGGCAATTTGAGTAATGCGCTATGTCTGCGACTGTCTTGCCATTAATACCGGGATTTGTGACTTGAAATTCGGTGATTTTCGGCTTGGGGAGATTTTGTATGGAGTGATCGGTGATTTCATAAGGCTTTATAAATACCTTTCGCATGAAGATGATTCCTAAGATAACTCCGATTACTCCAAATGGATATGTGACGGCGCAACCAAGGGCGGGTGTGCTTGCCGGTATGCCTAATTGGGTAAGGGTCTGCTGCACGGCACCCAATGCCGGCGTGTTGGTAGTGGCTCCGCAGAAGAGTCCCATCATGTCTGGGAGACTGACGGGAGTGATGAATGTCAGTAGGATTGCGCACACAAGTGTCAGCAGGGCAAGTCCAAGACCGATAAGATTAAGTCGTATGCCTCCGTGTGCGACAGAGCTGAAGAATCCGGGACCTACTTGCATTCCGAGTGCGTATACGAACAGCACAAGACCGAAATTTTCCACATATTTCAGCACATGAGGATCGATGGAGAAACCAAAATGTCCGGCAAGTATGCCCACAAAGAAGACGAAGGTAACCCCGAGTGAGACGTTGGCTATCTTCACTTTGCCGAGAGCAAGTCCGAGAGCGCACACAAGCGAGATGACTACTATGGCTTGCACTGCACTCTGCTCTTGAATAAGATTTTGCAACCATTCCATATAGATATAACGAAATTCACGCCAAATCTATTCTCTTTGTCACCCACATCACTTTCATCTTAGCTCCGTGTGCTCTTCATGTCATTCCCGTATAGAGATAGGCTCTTAATCTTTACGCCATAGCATGTTGTCTTAAGAGTCTATGAATGTTGAATTATTTATGTTGCCGGAATAGCCAGTCGCAGACTGGTGAGAGACGGTAAGCGAAATTGAAAGATGCCATGTGCACCATACCTTTACCGTCTTTGGGAAGAACTGTGTTTCCCTCGAATGTTATGAAGTTGCGCGGCTCTCCTTTGGCAAGCAATGCAGAGGCAAGGGAATCCTGTTCTGCCTGCGGCAGCCTGGCACTCCAAGTTGCTTCCGCAAATGGGGCATTCTCCTTTTTCAACAATGCTTTAAGTTGGTCGGCACCTCCAGTGGCTTCTTTGTCGCCACCTGCTGTGATATAGACGAACTTTTTGTCTTTGAACCCATCCATCTTAGCTACATCCCACTGGCAGCTGACAAACATTGATACAACACTTAACACCTGCGCAGTTTGCATATTTTAACACTTCCAAAGCAATCGGACGACAAAGAGTGTAGTTAGCACGCTCCGCGTGCGTCCTGGTCAGTCCATCCTCTAACCTTTTATGGTTACTTTTTGTGGGGGAAGTGCACATTTATTTTGAATTTTATGAAAATAGTATTATTTTTGCAGTCGGGATGGATTATAAAATACTAATTTAGTCGCCTGCTTTCAATATAAAAATATTAGAATAATGCCAATGACTGATTTTGATAGCAATAAACTTACCGAGTTGGTACTATATATTCTGTGCAAGACTGGTGGAGTAGATTTCTACCATGCTTTTAAGATTCTCTATTTTGCTGAGATGAAACATCTGGCAAAGTGGGGTAATGGTTTTGTGCCAGATGAGTTTTGTGCATTGAAATACGGTCCTGTCCCCACTCAACTCTATGATGCAGTAAAAGAACTTGCCAATCCTCGTATGAAGCTTTCTGAAGCATTGGCAGAAGTTGTGCAATTTGCCGGAGAAGATGCTCCTAATGTGTTGCTTCCACAAAGAGAGGCTAATTTGAACTTTCTTTCAAAATCAGAGATTGATGCATTGAACGAGGCAATCACAGAGAATGAAGCTCTTACTTTTGGACAACTTAGACGTAAATCTCATGATGCTGCATGGGAGGAAGCTCACCGCCGTGTAAACGGCACTAACGTCATTTCTCCAGTGTCTATGGCAAAGGTGATGAATGCAGATGATGCAATTCTGGAGTATATTGAAGAGCAATTGGAAATAGATTCAGCCCTCAAATGATGAAGATTTCAGACGCTCTAAATCAGCAGGATCTATCTCGATTAGCTGCCACCACCGTAAAGGTTGGTGATGTTTATGAAATAACTATGACAGAAGTCAATGGTATCAAGCCAAAGCCTGGAGATACATCAAGGGATAAGTATTTTGTCGTACTTGGATTCGATACAGAAGGATATGTGTATGGTGGAGTAATAATCAATTCAAAGATTAATAAAAATCTTCCTGCCTACATCAAAATGTATCACATGCCGATAAAGCAATCAAAGTATAGTTTTCTCAAACATGATTCTTTTGTGGATTGTGTTCAACTCAAAAGAGCGGATCCTCGCAAATTTAATGAATGGAACTATTTAGGAGAAATTGATGAATACGATGTAGAATTGATAAAAGGGACGATTAAAGAGAGTCCCAGAGAGAGTGCAGAGAATTTAGCACGATATGGCGTGTAGATAAAAAATTAGATATTACAAAGTAAATTCCTCCAAGAGAAAATAATATCTCTTGAAGGATTTTTTCAAATTATTGCGATTTTAGCAAAAATAGTATTGGCATATAAATAAATTTTTGTAATTTTGCGATTGCAGACCGAAACGCAGGGGCCCGGTCAAGGGCAACGCGGGAGGGACTGCAAGACATATTGGGAAGCGTATACTCGACGCTCTTTCTTGACGTTCTGAAACCTGGAAATTTCATTGGATTAGTCAAGAATGAAGCAAACGGTAGACGCTTTGCGTGGATATGTATATTCCGCCTGACATGGCACGAGAGTGTCATGGCAGGGTATATTCATATTCTGCGTGAGGCCTCTGCAAGTTTGCTCGTTCTACTCATTCGGGCAATTCCAGGGCCTCAGAACGTGGAATGAGCAATAGTACAGACCTCACGTTTTCTGTATAATAACTTTTCATGAAACAGAGTAGAATATGAAAGAAAAAAACTTGTTTTTGCATGCTATGCTTGTTTGCATTGCCACTGCCATGTGTTTTAGTGTGGCATCGTGCAGTGATGATTATGACATCCCTGATCTGCCTACAGAATTCAAACCTAAAAGAGGGACATTAGTGTATCAATGGGACATAAAAAATGACACCTCCATCGAGGCATCCTCCTTTGTCAGCCAACCGGGAAAGGATATGGAGGTTTGGATAGTGGAAAATAGTAAAGATATCGAAACTTACGGTAAAAAGACTTCTGGATCACCAATTGCAAAGGTACATGTCACAACTGCCAAGGATACAGTATGGGTAAGCTCGGTTGATGAACTGAAGGACTTCATAGACAAGACAGGAAATGTTTCAGCCGTTCAGTCTGCACAGCAAAAATTCGGTTCCGAGCTGCAGGAAATCGTTTTTGACTGGAGCTGTGAGGGAAGCAATGCTATGAAGGTTGGCAAGACTGCCTCAATGCCATACTATCCTCTTGAGCCTGTAAAGTTTAAGGATATCTCTGTCAAGGATCTTGGGATGGCTACAGTAAATGGCAAAGAGTGTCAGCTTTATGAGGTCAGGGCTAACTTCAGCCAGAAAGCAACACAAAAAAATGAGACGGGAAAATCAGCCGAGGTCGAGATTGAATATATCGTTAAGTATATCGGTGCAGAGGAGCTTGAGCTGGTCATGGTGGAATATTTCCCCGGAGGGTATTGGGCGGAGCCACATGATAATATGCGATTAATGTATTATGCTCACGTAGAACGTTACAGGACATACTCAAATGGAGAGCGAGTAGGACCCGACATATTTTATGATAATGGACATTGGACAAATTTTGAGTTAGGGGGATCCCATGTGATAGGTTATAATAATGATCCGGATACCGGATTTTGGGCAGATGGTGACCCGATTACTTTTACAGAAATCGGCGACAGTATTGGCATTTTATCCCAGAGCATTAAGGTATCAGATATGCTTACTTATAACTATTCTCTGTTAGAATCTCGTTTTACGACAGGTGGATTTAAGAATTGGGCACAATACACTCCAAGTAATACAATGTTCGAGGACTGGGTCAATGTAGGAAAAGGAGTATTTTGTCCGATGGATTATGAAGAGGATTCACGTCCTAACGGATGGTACTATAAATACTTTAGGTATAGACATGTAATCGAAATTTTACAAGATACAGGAAGTGATTATTCATGTAGTTTAGGCGGCATAGCTGTAGGGTTAGTTTTCTATGATCAGTATCTTGTTATTGACGGAAGGCGGATAGATTTCTCATCTCTTCACAATCTGAAAATGGATTTCAACTTGTCGGAGCACCCTTTCTCTGAATCAGGGAAAAAAGGAAAGATCGCCAAGTTAGGAATGGACATCTCCTATTTGGGTAAAAATTTCCATGCTGAGCATTTGGATTCCATATATGTTGAAAAATAACACCCCGTCTTTTAGAGGAATTTTTAAATTAAAACTCATGAAGAAGACTATATTATTACTTATGGTGGCATTTCTCACGCTGCCCTCCCTTGCCCGAAATTTTAGCTACGATGGGCTGATATATACCATAGTAGACGAGACGGCACATACATGCGAGACTAAAGCCGGCAATTGGTTTGCATCAGGCAATTATGCCAAAGGTGATTTGGTCATTCCCGACGTTGCTTACGATGGGGATACTGGATATTCTGTTATTGGTCTTGGGGATTATGCCTTCTCCGAATGTGAAGATCTTCTTTCGGTAGTCATTCCAGAAACGGTGGAAGATATAGGTTATGAGGCATTCTCATACTGCAGCGGAATGACCTATGTTGAGATACCGTCATCTGTGACAACAATAGGCAATTATGCTTTTAGCTTGTGCAGAGGTTTGACTTCGGTAGAGATACCGGAGTCGGTGACGGATATTGGAAAGGGTGCTTTCCGTATGTGCAGTGGTTTAACCTCAGTAACGTTACTCTCTTCAATAAATACCGTAGTGGAATATCTTTTCCAATACTGCAGTAGTCTGACAACATTGGAGTTGCCGGAGTCTGTGGTGTCAATATGTGACTCGGCTTTCGATGGTTGCAATAGTTTGGTTTCAATAAATATCCCCAACTCTGTTCATTCAATTGGCTCAAATGCTTTCTTAGGGTGTACTGCCTTAAGAGCTTTGGATCTACCAGACTGTGTTAACTCTATCGGAGATTTTGCTTTTGGCCTTTGTTATAGTCTTGAAACGGTTAAAATACCGGAGTCCGTAGAATCGATTAATAGCAGTCTGTTCTTGGGTTGCAGCAGTTTGACAACGGTGGAAATACCGCAATCAGTAACATCTGTAGGGAGTTCTGCTTTTGCAGAGTGCCATAGTCTAACATCTATAGACATTCCCGAGTCAGTAACTTATATTGGATATCGTGCTTTCCAAGATTGCAGTAGCTTGAAAGCAATAAAGTTGCCTCACACACTAAGGAAAATAGATGATAATACATTTTCAGGCTGTGGCAGCCTTGCATCAATAGAGTTGCCTGAATCTGTGACTTCTATCAATAGTCATGCTTTCCACGGTTGCGGAAAACTGACGGCTATCAATATTCCTGAGTCGGTTAATTCAATAGGTGAATATGCCTTCAGTTCCTGCACAGCTCTTACTTCGATAAAGATTCCTTCTTCTGTAATGACCCTAAAGGAGTGGGTGTTTGCAGGGTGTAGCAACCTCAATTCGGTTGAGATTCCTGAGACAGTGTCATCAATAGAAGCAAATGCTTTCCGATATTGCACGAATTTGACATCAGTAGAGATCCCGGAGGCTGTTACATGTATAAATGAGGATGTTTTTTATGGGTGCAAAAGTCTTACATCAATGGTCATACCGGAAGGAGTGACTTCTATTGGAATGGGAGCATACTACGGATGCAGCAAACTGAAATCTTTATGGTTACCTTCTTCGATAACTTCTATAGAAATGCATGCTTTTGAAAAATGTTATAATTTGGTTTCGATTTATTATGGAGCTAAAACACTCAGTGAGATTTTCAATGATTATATATTTTCAGAAGAAACTTACAGCAATGCGACTCTATACCTTCGTGAGACTTCTTTACAGCAAGGAGAAACGGTTATGCCATGGTGTCTGTTTGAAAACCGAGAGGCGCATGACTTCGATACAGGAGTTGCTTATACTATAGCGGATACGGATGCACCAATCGAAGTTTATAATCTTCGTGGAGTGAAGGTAGCGGATTCTACTGACACCCTTCCTGCCGGCATCTACATAGTGCGACAGGGTCACACCATCCGCAAGATAGCCGTAAAATAAAAACCAATTTCTTTAAATTTATATGATAGTTCGGTTTCATAGCCGAGCTATTTTTTTTGTGTCTACTTTTTGTGGGGCAGTGCATTTTTCAGTGAAGGTTAGGAGAGTCAACCCACTGAAAATTTCCCCTTCCTGCTCCAATCTCGAAGTTATACATGGCTATGCCGAGGTCTATTTTGGTATAGCCGGCAAGAGAAGTGCCTTTGCTGGCCTTAACCTTGTCTTCAGGGATATATTCGAAATAGAATTTCTGCTGGTTGATGGCTGTCGGGGCAAGCAACGCTGCTTCTACCCCTTTCCTAAACCATTCCGGAGAGTTGGCTGTGATATTGCTGACCTGGTCAGGACGTTTGATCTTATGGCTCCTAAAGCCATCCGCTTCTCCATATCCAATCGCTACGCAAAGCACTACTTTTTCATCTTTCCCGACTTCAAATGCTCCATCTATCTTTTTATAGGTCAATCCCACAAAACAGGTATTCAGACCGATGCTTTGTGCAAAAAGTACAAGTTTTTCTCCATAGTAGCCGGCTCTGTATTCCAAAGAATCAGATTTCTTGCCTACAATCATTATATAAT
>CAYNEZ010000086.1:0-13702 GCA_964396365.1 uncultured Sangeribacter sp.
TTGCTCAGCGCATCAAGAAAGGTGACCACGCAGCACTTGAGAAACTCACCAAGGCGAACCTTCGTTTTGTGGTGTCAGTAGCCAAGCAGTACCAGAATCAGGGACTAAGCTTGCCTGACCTTATTAATGAAGGAAATCTTGGTTTGATCCGTGCAGCCCAGAAATTTGATGAGACAAGGGGTTTTAAATTCATTTCCTACGCCGTTTGGTGGATTCGCCAGTCGATCCTGCAGGCTCTTGCTGAGCAAAGCCGTATCGTCCGTCTCCCTCTTAATCAAGTAGGATCTCTCAACAAGATAAGCAAGGAACTCTCGAAGTTCGAACAGGAAAACGAACGACGTCCTTCTCCTGAAGAACTCGCAGAACGCCTTGACATCCCTGTTGACAAGATTTCTGACACTCTTAAGGTAAGTGGACGTCACATTTCTGTCGACGCGCCATTTGTAGAAGGAGAAGACAACTCTCTTCTTGATGTCCTTCCCAACGATGACAGCCCAAGTGCTGATGCGTCCCTTACTCAGGAATCACTTTCTAAGGAAGTGGACAGGGCGCTTCGCCAGCTTTACGACCGTGAACGTGAGATAATAAAGATGTTTTTCGGTATAGGCTGTCAGGAAATGACTCTTGAAGAAATCGGCGCAAAATTTGATCTGACACGTGAACGTGTGCGTCAGATCAAGGAAAAGGCTATCCGTCGGCTCAAAGGCCAGAAAAGCAAGCTCCTGAAGAGCTATCTTGGAGAATAAAATTTGAATGATAAATGATAAATTTTGATTGACCATTTATATTGAAAAATAGGCTGTCGCAAATTGACAGCCTATTTTTTATAATGAAGTTTGATTTACTTGAAAATTTATCATTGATAATTTATCATTTATCATTAATCTTAATTCCGTCTCTCTTCAGTAAAGCATCTACTGTAGGTTTCTTGCCGCGGAATTCAACATACAGCTCCATCGGATCTGCCGTGCCCCCGGCTTCCATCATCTTGTGATATTTTTCGGCCGTCTTCTTATCAAAAATACCATTTTCCTGAAAAGCGGCAAAAGCATCTGCATCCAGAGATTCAGCCCACTTATATCCATAATACCCTGCTGCGTAGCCTCCGGAAAATATGTGTCCGAACTGCGGCGATGTGAGGCATCCATCCACCATGTCAAATACCTTTACTGGTTCCATTGCTTCTCCTTCAAAGATCGCGATATCCTGAGATGCACGGAGAGGATTCTCAATCATATGATATGCCATGTCGATATAGCCGAATCCAAGCTGACGCATGCAGCGGTAGGCTGCCCCAAACTGAGAAGCAGTCACAAACTTATCGATCAATTCCTTTGGCATCTTCTTGCCTGTCTTATAATGTTTGGCAAATGTGTCAAGGAATTTTTGCTCTGTAAGATAATTCTCGTTAAACTGGGAGAAGAGTTCCACAAAATCGTGATATACATTTGTGCCGCTCAAGCTGCTATACTTGGCTTGTGCACTCAGGCCATGAAGTGCATGCCCAAACTCATGAAGGAATGTCTCTACTTCTCCGGGTGTCAAAAGAACGGGATCATTGCCCACTGGTTTCGAGAAGTTCATCACAATAGAAATTACAGGCACATTGCGATTGCCTTCGTCATCTTTTGTCTCTGTGTTGAATTCTGTCATCCAAGCTCCTGATCCTTTGCCGGGACGATAATAGAAGTCGGTATATAGCACTCCAAGAATCTTACCATCCTTATCAAAAACCTCAAAAGCTTCTGCGTCCGGATGATACGTTGGAATCGACTTGTTGCGCTTGAAGGTGTAGCCGAAAAGCTTAGTAGCAAGTCCGAATACTCCGTCAATGGTATTATTGAGTTCGAAGTATGGCTTCATATCCTCGTCATTGAATGAGTATTTCTCGTTTTTCAGTTTGTCATACCAATAAGAGTAGTCCCATGGCATAAGCACAAAGTCCGGACCCTCCGTCTGGTGTGCAAAGGCTTGCACTTCCTCTATCTCCTTGCGCATAGACTCTGTATAGTTATCCTTGAGATTGCCAAGGAAATCCATCACTGTTTCAGGATTTGCAGCCATTGTGTGGCCAAGCTTATATTCTGCAAAATTCTTATGTCCTAAAAGTTTTGCAATTTCCAGACGCACATTGGCGATATCTTTGAGTATTTCCACATTGGAATATTCACCTTCCATATTGCGCGATCCATACAAGCGATATAGTTTTTCGCGAAGTTCTCGATTATCCGCATACTTCATGAATGGGCCATATGAAGGAGCGAATACTGTGATCAGATACAGTCCTTCATCATTGCTTTTTCCATCCTCTGCAAAGGCTGCATCTGCTTCTGCTTTTGCAGCAATCTTGATTGATTCAGGAAGACCCGCTGTCTGCTCTTCTGTGATAAACATACGGCGAGCCTTGTCTTTCATGCCATTGGTGACATTCTGAGAAAATTTCAGGTTAAGGTCACTGAGTTCTGTATTAAGCTTGCGATATTTCTCCCTGTCTTCTCCGTGAAGAGCTGCTCCATTATCCGCAAACGAAGCATAGGTCTCTGTTATGAGACGCTTTTCTTCCGGAGTCAGACCTTCTTCTTTGTCGCGGTTGTCATACACCTGCTTGATTCTGTCGAAGAGTCGTTCATTGAGAAGGATGTTTGCACTGTGCTCTGAAAGAAGCGGTGTGATATTCTGCATCGCTTGCTGATAAGCCTCATCGCCGCATGCACCCTCAAGATTGGAGAGCGCGAGCACTGCCCTGTTCAGTTCCCAGCTGCTCCTGTCAAGGGCGGCTATCGTATTTTCGAAAGTTGGTATCGAACGCTGGTTGACAATTGCTGCGATTGCCTTGTTCTGATATTCTACCCCTTCCTTTACAGCTGCCTCAAGATCTGCGGCTGTTATCTTGTCAAAAGGAAGCACGTTGTGTGGAAGCCCTGAGGGCGCAAGCACCGGATTGGTACTGTCGTTGATGGCCTGCGCATGTAATGAGCCTGTTGCCATAGCTGTTGCTGCTAACATTGATAATATTGTTTTTTTCATAAATGCAGTTGCGGGAACCCGGACTCATCATGCCCGGATTCCCGTCTTTCAGATCTATTGTTTTACTTTTCTTTTACTTTCTGTCATATCATTCTGCGGCTTGCTTACCAACCATGATCACTTCGATATGGTTCTTGCCGTCATAGACATTCTTAAGGAACTTGTTAAATTCATCAAGAGTAAGAGACTGAAGGGTATCAATATAACCTGCATAAGTGTTTGCACCTCTTTCTGCCGACATGATTGCTCCTTCCCAGTAACTGTTGGTCTTGGAATTAATCTCATATTGTTTAATGGCTGCTTCCTTCACCTTATTGAAGTGATCAGCTTTAGCACCGTTATTCAGAAGACTTTCCAATTCTTTGTCGGCGCGTTGTTCAAGACGATCAAGTTTGTCTTCAGCTGTCTGATAAGCATACAGGAGCTGCCATATGTTATTGGAGAAGTTGTAGAATGCCGACACCTGTGCGCCGTATGTTCCACCCTCATCTTCACGAAGAGTCTCTACAAATACCATGTCAAGCACATCGCCCATAAGGTCGATCATAATGCTATTCTTAACATTCCATTCGAGATTTGAACCGGTATAGAGGTTGTATACAGTCGTTAGAGGAGTCTGCATTGCAACGTCAAATTTGTTATCCACTTTTCCTTTGACAGGATCAAGGTTGGTCACGACTTTATTTTCTGAAGCTTTTCCTTTTGAAGGAAGTGTTGCAATATACTGCTCAAGCATTGGGCGAAGAGTAGCCTCATCTATATTTCCTACAAAAATGAAGGTATAATCGGCTGCATTCTCAAGATTCTTCTTTGCCATAGAAAGCATATTGGAATAGTTAGCCTTCTCAAAGACTGCAAGGTCTTGGATACCCATAAGTGGATTATCACCATACTCTGTTTTTGCGCGCTGGCGTGCAAAGATCATATTTGGAAGCTGATCCTGATTTGCGAGGATTGGCTTAAGCTGATCCACCTGTGCCTGATATGTCTTTTCATCTGGATTAAGAGCAGTGAAGTAAGCATAGATCACTTCCATAAGCGAGCCGAAATCCTTCACGCTTGATGAGCCATCAAGCATATCTGTATAATTGCCTGTTGTATATCCGAGAGAAACTGTCTTGCCGGCAAGATATTTCTTCATCATGTTGATATCGAAATTGCCAAGCTTGGATAGTTCTACTGCAAGATCCATCACGAGCACATCAGCTGCCTGGTCTTTGGAATATGCTTGCTTGCCACCTTTACGGAAAGCCTGAACTCTGATTTCATCTGCCTTGAAGTCTGTAGTCTTAAGAATAACCTTGACTCCATTGGAAAGAACGAACTCGGTCGTACCCATCAGATCATTCTTGGTTGTTGACTTGATTGAGCCGGGAGCAGGAAGTTTTTCGATGAGTGGTTCTGTGATCACTTCATCCACATACGCTTCATAGGGAGCATTAAGAGTTGCTTCAAGAGCAGAGATCACTTCTGCTTCCTTAAGAACGTTTGTATTTTCATTTTGTGGCTGGCTGATGACGATCACCTGGTTTTCAGCAGTCAAAATCTGCTGAGCCAACTGATTGTATGCTTCTACAGGCACCATCGGAAGTATCTGCTTTGCAAGCTGGAGTTCTGTCTCGATTCCGGGCACCGGTTCATTCTCTATGAAATGGCGTATAAGTTCGCGGCCATATGAGCTGTTATAAGTCTTGTCCTTCTCATTGAATAGCTTTTCATAGCTGTTAAGAAGCACTGAGGTAGCGCGTTCAAGCTCTGACTGGGTGAAGCCTGTCTTGCATGCTCTGGCTACTATTCCCATAGCTGCGTTATAAGCTGAAAGGATATCTCTTGAAGGGACTACAAATATAGAAAACGCATCTTTTGTAGCAGCAACAAGAAAATCATCGATCAGCACTTGTGCATTTGCATATGGACACTCCGGATCGGAGGAATATTCATCAAGACGATCCTGTATCATCTTGACAAGTACAGTCTGGATAAGTGCTTCAGACATATAGCCTTCTACTGTATTTCGCATTTCCCATGGAGTCTTATCCTGCTTAAAGAATGTCATGATTGTAGTATTTCTCAACTCAGGATCCTCAAAATGCACATAGATTGGCTTTTCGTTGTCGCTAATGGCTACATATTCACGTGGAGCTGCATTTTCAGGCATTTTCACTGTAGAGAAGAGTTCTTTTACCTTGCGCTCCATCTCATCTGCATCAAAGTCACCGACAATCACGATACCTTGTTGATCTGGGCGATACCATTTTTTGTAATAAGCGCGGAGTGTCTCAGGCTTGAAGTTCATTACTACCTCCATCTTGCCTATTGGCATCTGCTGATACTGGTATTCTTTAAATATCTGAGGAAGGATGGCAGTATACATACGGTTCTGTGCATCGCTGCGAGAACGCCACTCCTCGTTTATAACGCCTCTTTCTGCTTCAATTTCTGATTCTTCGAGAAGAATGCCGTCACACCAGTCGCGAATCACGAGAAGCACACTGTCCATTAAAGGCTTGTCAGTTGTGATTACATTGTCAATGTTGTAGACAGTCTCGTCAAATGATGTGTATGCATTGATGTCTTCACCGAAACGTATACCCTTGCTCAGAAGATAGTTGAGCATATTCTTCCCGGGATAGTGAGTAATGCCATTGAATGCCATATGCTCAAGGAAGTGAGCAAGCCCAAGCTGCTCCTGAGTCTCAAGCGTACTGCCGACTTTCTGTGCAATGTAGAAATTGGCACGATCTTTTGGTTGTTCGTTATGCAGGATGTAATAGGTCAATCCATTGGGAAGTACACCCGTCTTCACCTCCGGTTTTAGCGGCAGCGGAGTCATTTGCATCTGCTGCGCAAAGGCAACCACAAATAGTAAGATAAGGGTTGCCAGACTGGTAAGTCTTTTCATATTGTTATTATTGTTTAAAATTGTTTGTTTTTATAGACTTATAAGACTTACAAGATTTACAATTTATATAAATCTCATAAGCCCTACATAATCTTAGACGCAAAAACTTCTGAAAAATTACAGTTTTATCAAAGTTTTTTGTGTTATTACCATATCCATTGCCACATCATGCGGTTCTGAAGGGATTGAATCGAAGAGCTGGAACTCATACCCCACTCCAATCTTGGTGGCTTTTGATGTGGAAAGAAGTCTGTCATAGAATCCTTTGCCCCTGCCAAGCCGGTTTCCCTTACGGTCAAAAGCTACTGCCGGGATTATCATTAGTTCTATATCTGCTACATCCGCCACGTTATCTCCCGTAGGTTCCTCTATATGGAAGGATCCGAGCTCAAGTCTCGACTCCTCATATGGCAGGATATCTAAGTTCACCCCATTCACTCTGGGGAGGAAGAAACGTTTTCTGTCGTGCCATTTCCTCAAGAACTTTATGGTGGAAAGTTCATCAGGCAATGAATGATACATCAAAATGTTTTCTGCCATGATAAAAGCTGCTGTCTTCTCCAACTGTGAAAACACCTCTTCCGCAGCACTTTCCTTCTCTCTTTCAAGAAGCATCATGCGGAGATTTTTTATCTTTCTGCGAATTTCTGATTTCTCCATATCTTTGAATTATCGTGTGTTTTATATAGATTAAATTTCTCATTTATTAATTCTGATCCTGTTTCTTTTGCAGGGACTAAAGAAACTGCAGATTTGCCATCCTTAAGCATTTCCAATGCTTTTTTTACTGTGACATCATCCTGATTTAGCATTTCTATCAGCCCGTTGTAGCCAAGTACGTTGCGGGCTATCTGTGCTTTAAGCAGATTGAGGATGACACTGCGGCTTCTGTTGATATAATACCAACGTGCAGGCACTCCATTTTGAGCTGCATAATCCACAAATCCTTCAAGCAGCGTCTGATCGCGGGGGATAACCCTTTCAAGTTCCTCTATCGTCTTGACATTCTTGGTCAATGCGCGATACTTCTCCGCAACCTGGAATGCATATTTAGTGATAAGGCCCTTGTTGCTCACACTGACATAATAAGATGAGAAGCCGGTGGTGTCTTCCGGAACGAATACATCAGGCATGATGCCTCCGCCTCCATATACTTTTCTTCCTCCCTTTGTAAGGAAGAGCTTGCTCTTGTCAAGTTTGATGCTGTCTGCATTGTAGAATTCTCCATGTTCAAAACGGTCTACTATGTCCATCACATACTTGCCATCTGCACCCCTCTCATATGGTTTCTGGATGCAACGGCCTGATGGAGTATAGTATCTCGCTACAGTCAATCGTATTGCACTGCTGTCAGGAAGCTCTATCTGGTGCTGTACAAGTCCCTTGCCGAATGAACGACGACCAATCACAAGACCTCTGTCGTTATCTTGGATTGCTCCTGCAAATATTTCCGATGCTGAAGCTGAATATTCATCTATCAACACGGCTATCGGAATATTTTGGAAATGACCGTTACCGTCACTAACTGCTATACTGCGGTTTTCATTCAGTTTGCCGTTGGTGCTGACTATTATTCTGTCATCAGGAAGAAATTCATTGGCCATAAGGATCACCTGGTCAAGGAAACCTCCGGAATTGCCTCTCAGGTCAATCACAAAACTCTTTGCCCCTTGAGCGGAAAGTTCAAGAAGTGCCATATAGAACTCTTCGAATGTATTGCGACCAAATTTAGAAACTTTCAAATATCCTATACCATTTTCCTTGTCAGCTATATACACTGCATCAACACTATTGACTGGAATGTCGTCACGTACCACATCAAAATCAAGAAGTTTGTCTGAGTTGGATCGCTTCACCTTCAACTTGACTTCTGTTCCTTTTGGTCCGCGTAGAGTCTTGAATACATTGTCCTGAGTTGCTTTTTTGCCTGTCAACAACGAGTCATTGGCAGATACAATCTTATCGCCGTTCAATACTCCTACCTTTTCAGCAGGTCCGCCGGCAATGACATCTACCACTACTACTGTATCATTGACAATCTGAAATGAAACTCCTACTCCGGAAAAGTGTCCATCCATATCTTCATTGGTCGACTTCAGCTCTTCCGGGGTAAAATAGACAGAATGAGGGTCAAGTCCGGCAAGAAGATCAGGCACTACGGATGCCAGGAGTGAATCAACGTCTATCCTGTCGACATATTCATTCTCAATCAAGTCCATAATTGTGCGCAGCTTGGCTTCAGAAGGAGTAACCCTGCTCACGGATAGATACTTACCTATAAAGACACCACCTGCAAGGCCAAGTGCCAATACAAGCGGTATCAATACGAATCCTATGTTTCTTTTATTATTCATCTATATCCAAATATCATTCTTTCTCTAATGGCAAATGCACCACTTCAATTCCCGCTTTCCTCAAAAGATCAAGTCCATCCTGAATCCTATATAAATCAGAAAAGACTACTCTTTTGATGCCGGCTTGAATTATCAATTTACTGCATTCCATACAAGGTGAGGCCGTGACATACAGCGTGCTTCCTTCACTCGAATTATTGCTGCGGGCAACTTTTGTGATCGCATTTGCCTCCGCATGAAGCACATAAGGAAATGTGACGTTATTTTCCTCGCAAACGTTCGGAAAACCTGATGGCGTACCATTAAAACCGTCTGAGATAATCATATTATCCCGTACAAGCAATGCTCCTACCTTTCGGCGAACACAATAGGAATTTTCACTCCAGATCTGAGCCATCCGAAGATATCTCTCGTCGAGTATTCGTTGCTTTTCTGATTGATATGATATGTTCTCAGCCTCCATGGTTTAAAGATATTTTATAGTTCCGCATGGTCTGTGAGGAAATGTTCGGCATCAAGTGCAGCTTTTGCGCCACTTCCGGCAGCGACTATGGCCTGGCGATAACGCGGATCTGCCACATCTCCCGCTGCAAATACTCCTTCTACACTTGTCTCGGTAGTATCCCCCTTAACTTTTATGTAACCATGTTCGTCCAACTCAAGCTGGCCTTTGAGGAATTCTGTATTAGGATTATGTCCAATACCAAGGAAGAATCCATCGATCTTTATATCAAAGTGATCTTCTTGTTCTGTTCCCAGAGCCCTGACTACATGTGCGCCTTCCACTACTTCATCACCGAAAAGACCTGTTACGTTACATTCGAACAGAATTTCGATATTGGGAGTATTGGCAACTCTCTTGCGCATCACATCGCTTGCTCTTAAGAAAGGCTTGCGAACGATAAGATACACCTTGTTACATAGTGAAGAAAGATATAAAGCCTCCTCGCATGCAGTGTCGCCACCACCTACTACGGCAACATCTTTTTTACGGTAAAAGAAACCGTCACACACTGCACATGCGCTTACGCCCATACCTTGATATTTGATTTCATCCGGAATCCCAAGGTATTTTGCACTTGCTCCTGTGCTTATGATTACTGTATTGGCAACTATTTCTTCCCCATGGTCATCAATTGCGACAAAAGGACGTTTAGATAGATCTATGCTTTCAATATTTCGTGAACGCACCTCTGCTCCGAATCTCTCAGCCTGCTTACGCAGCTGATCCATCATCTCCATTCCTCCAACTCCGTCAGGATAACCGGGGAAATTTTCTATTTCTGTGGTCTGGGTCAACTGTCCTCCCGGCTGATTGCCTTCATAGATGACAGGTGTGAGATTTGCTCGGCCGGCATAGATTCCGGCAGTATATCCGGCAGGTCCGGATCCTATTACAAGTACTTTTGCAGTAGACATAATTACAAATTTAATAAGTAGCTGAAAAAATTTAGGCTTTCTATTGAGAAAGTCGATTATCTTACCTTATAACAATTAGAAAGCACTTTTATTTCAGTCAAAGCCTAATTTTTTCATCTTAGGTCGACAATCTCTACTTTCGGATACTTGGATTTGGGATACACAAAGGTCGTTTCAGGCAATTTTTGTCCGCTTTTCACCTGGGTTATCGACACCGTCACCTTCTGGCCGGAGGTGGGAACTATCACAAGTTTTGATGGATAGACAGAGCCATCAGGTATGGTCACATGTACACTCTTGTATCCCAACTGCTTTGATTTCGGTGTCAATACTATCGTCTTGCTTCCCTTAGTCTGCCCTTTTGCAAAAGCAGCTGTAAAATTGGTAGAATATGAATTCACTATTGTCAGTGGATTGGCCTCCGCTACTTCTTGTGCGGTTGGATTCATAAGGGTAGTCTCTGCATTTTTAGCATTGTAGGTCCACATGCTCTTGCCATCATACCATGTCGATGTAGAGGAAGTCTGCAAGGCAAATTTCTTGCCTGCAGATTTCATGGTCCCGGTCACTTTTTGCGATCCATAATCTAATGTAAAGGATGCGGTAAGCCCGGTAGATCCATTGATTCCAGCAGCCGCTTTCTTTAGAAGCCCGTCCGCAGTTTCTGCAGCCGACAAAGAAAATGTCACTCCCAACATCAATATCAATCCCAGTATATATTTTATTTTCTTTACAATCATATAATTTTTTTTATCGTTTACAATAAATGGCTATGCAAGTCCAAGAGTCGCCAAAAGATCTTCAAACGACATGGCATCCATAAGCACATTCCTTGGTTTACCACCGCTGGCTGGTCCTACAACTCCATACGCCTCGAGCTGATCCATTATTCTTCCGGCTCTGTTGTAGCCTATTTCATAACGGCGCTGCACAGCTGATGTAGAAGCCGTACCACTCATTATTACCTGGCGTCCTACCTCGGCAAAAAGTGGGTCAAGTTTTCCGATATTCGCTGTGTCCACATCTTGCGCATCACCATCGCCTCCTACCTGAGGCTCCGGCAACATATATGCACCTTGTGGATATGGCTGGCGTGCTATATAGTCGCAGACCTCCTCCACTTCCGGTGTATCCACAAATGCGCACTGCACTCGCGTCATCTCTCCATTGTTACTGATAAGCATATCGCCACGTCCGATCAACTGTTGGGCTCCTGTAGAGTCAAGAATTGTCTTGGAGTCTACGCCCGAACTGACTTTGAATGCAATTCGCACTGGAAAGTTAGCTTTGATCATACCTGTGATGACATTGGTAGAAGGTCGTTGGGTAGCAATAATGACATGAATGCCTACAGCGCGAGCAAGCTGGGCAAGACGGGCTATTGGAAGTTCCACTTCCTTTCCAGCTGTCATGATCAAATCAGCAAACTCATCGATGATCACTACAATATACGGCATGTAGCGATGTCCTTCGCGTGGATCAAGCTTCTTATCCTTGAATTTCTCATTATATTCTGTCACCTGGCGCACGAATGCCTTCTCAAGAAGCATATACCTTTCATCCATCTCTACGCATAGAGAGCTTAGGGTAGCCACTACATTTTCCATATTTGTGATAATAGGTTGTGGACTATCAGGTATCTTGGCAAGATAATATTTCTCAATCTTTGAATAGAGCGAGAATTCCACTCTCTTAGGGTCGACCATGACAAACTTCAGCTCTTCCGGCCGCTTTGAATAAAGAAGTGAAGTCACAATAGCGTTAAGGCCTACAGATTTACCTTGACCAGTAGCTCCTGCTACCAGAAGATGCGGCATCTTTGCAAGATCGGCTATATACACTTCATTCGATATCGTTGATCCTAATGCAACAGGTAGTTTATACTTCGAATTCTGGTATGCCTTCGATTGGATGATAGTACGCATCGAGACAGTCTGAGCTTCTTTATTGGCAACTTCTATACCTACCGTTCCCTTACCGGGAATAGGAGCTATGATGCGCACACCATTGGCGGCAAGGGATAAAGCAAGGTCATCTACGAGATTGCGAATCTTTGCAATCTTAACTCCGGTGTCAGGGCGTATCTCATATAGTGTCACTGTTGGACCTACGGTTGCTTCAATACTTGTGATAGGTATACCAAAATCAAGCAATGTCTGTTTGATCTTTTGCTTGTTTTCAAGAAGCTCATCTGCATCCACAGAAATCTTATCAGATCCTGGCCTCAGATAGTCGGTCGGTGGGAATTTATAGTCGTGACTAAAGAAATTGTTGTCATAGCTTGAGCCTACCTGTGTAGAAGCTTTCTCAATCTGATTGACATTTACGGTCATTACCTCCTCTGGTGCTTCCTCCTCTTCCGGCGACTCTTCTGCATCCTCTAATGATTCTGTTTTTTCCTGTTCGGTTCTGATGTCATTAGTTTCAGCAACTTGCTCTTTTTTATCTTCTGGCTCAACAGGCAAATATGCTTGTTGGGCCATTTGTTCTGTCGAATAGACATTATCCACCGTTTGGGCTACCTCATTCACCTTCACGTAATCTGTCTCTTCTTCCTGCAAATCGCAAGCCAAGGCCTCAGCCGGATTCACTGACTGATTCTCATTGGAATTTACCACATTTTCCATGAAGGTTTTTTCCTCTACAATATATGTGTTCTCTTCCATTGGCTCTTCAGAACCGGCAAGAGAATCCGGATCTTCTTCGAGATTTTCAAATTCTGTGTAAGGTTCTTCCTCATCCTCAAGATCAGGGAAATCGAACAGTGTATCCGCATCAGGATCAAATTTGACGTTTTCTGCAACTACTGGCTCGGTTTCCGGTTTCTCCGCTTCTACCCCTTCGCCGGCAAGTGCTTGCTCATGCAGTTCTCGTTTCCGCATCTCATTCACTTCTTCCTGTTTCTGCTGCTCTGCTTCCTCAGCTTCCCTCTGAATCCTGCGCTTTTCATCATAGGCTCGTTTCTTCTTCAACACCCATTTTATCGCATCGCGCAAACATATAACTACGAAGATGGAGACAAGCACCACAGAGATGATTATTGCACCACTCCATCCTATATAGCTATATATAATCTCATTTATATATCGACCGTGAAAGCCACCCCAGTTCACATCAGTGTCAAGACCAATGGAGACCATACCGATCACTACGCTCAACGTGATGAAAGCTATGAGTGATTTTATGGTGAAGTCAAGAGTCCTGAATCTCGGGTAGCCGATTAGTAACTTCATTGACATGCATAAGAGCCAGACTACAATGACTAAGGCACCAACCCCGAATCCCTGGTTGATGACAAACTCTGTGAGCCTTGCGCCCCCCTCCCCTGCATCATTTGCCACTTCCGTACCCGGTCCGGAAAGACTGCTGGCAGTCATGCTTTGATCTACAATACAGGAACTGAAATAAGACACGAATGCCACGGCAAACCAAAATCCAAGTCCACCTAATATTATTCCTAATACAAAACGTGTCACTATAGAATCTTTCCATTCTTTAAATGACTTGCCTATTGAGACTCCAATTTTTTCCTTAGACTCTTCTTTCGGCTTGGTTTGGTCCGTTTTGCCTGATCTTTTGGCGGCTGCAGTTGTCTCTTGGACAGCTTGGCGTCTGGCATTACGCTTCCTGCCTGTTGTGGGAGGATCTGGACGCTCCGGTTGCTCTTCCACAAAGGATTCAACACCTTCTTCGGAAGTGGATATTTCGGGTGAGTAATTATGATATTGCTTCATATGACGTGTTTCAAAGTTGGTTAAGATGGATATATAATACCGATTTTTCTCTGTCTTTACTTATAGAAATGCAAAATTAGTAAAAAAAATCGGTAATATATAAAAAAAAATTGTTAACTTCGCATTTGAAATGAAACCTACAAGAATCGCAGGACTCGCCATACTCGCTCTTTTATGGGTCTGGCTGTGTGTGGGGCTCCTCACTTCCGCTGATGGATTCAACTTGAAAAACATCCTGATAGCGGCTATGAGCGGCATCATCATTT
>CAYNEZ010000087.1:0-13533 GCA_964396365.1 uncultured Sangeribacter sp.
AATGAGAAATGATTTTTTCATGTTATATGGGTTTAGTAAAAATTTTGTCGCAAAATTAGCGTAACCTCTTATTACCCATATAGCATAAATATTGCATGGAATATTAAAAATCGTGGGATGCACGAAATTTTATATGATTCGCAACAAAATTATTATTGGTGGCGGATTTTTTACAATATTAGTACGAATAATTTATCGGGGAATGACGAATCGCCTCTCAGATGCTAAGCAGAGGAAGGGCGGCTGAAGCCGCCCCCAGTAAGAGAGATTTAGCCTGCAGGGAAGCCGATAATCCAAATTTAGGCAGCAGGAAGCCGATGCTGCAAATTTAGGCAGCAGGAGACCGATACTTCATATTTTGCCGGCAGGGAAGCCGGCTCTCCATATCAATTGAGTTTTTGGCGAGTTTCGGAGGGAGTCTCGCCGTAAGCCTCGCGGTAGCATTTTGTGAAGTAGGCGGGGGTGGAGAAGCCGACTTCGTAGCCTATTTCGGAGATACTTTTTTCTGATCCGGTGACCATGGCGCGGGCCTTCTTCAGGCGAAGGTTGCGCATTAGTTCTACGGGTGAGTAGTTGGTGATTGCCTTGATCTTTCTATAGAACTGGGTGCGCTCGAGTCCCATCTTTGAGGCGAGGTTGTCGACAGTCATTTCCGGATTGCTCATATCCTCATAGAATATTTTCAGGAAACGGGAGTAGAATTCATTTTCCACGTCTTTTGGAGCCGTAGTTTTTGCATCTGTCCGGGTGCCTTTCCCTTTCTCTGCCGCTTTTTTAGTAGACTCTTCGGAAGCTTTGGAGACAGGGTTTTGCCACAGGTCTTTTATAATCTGACGGTTCTTAATAAGGCTTGCACTGCGTGATTTCAGAACTGATGCGGAGAATGGTTTTGACAGGTAGCCGTCGGCACCATTGTCATAGCCTTGCACCCGCTGCTCATCCAAGGAGCAGGCAGTGAGCATCAGCACAGGTATGTGTGAGGTGACGGGTTCCTCCTTGAGTCGGCGACAACATTCCAGACCATCCATGACGGGCATCATCACGTCGCAAATCACAAGGTCGGGCACATATTTGGCTGCTTTCTTGACGCCTTCGCTGCCGTTGGAAGCTGTGATTATATTGTAGTCTGCATTAAGGAGTTCCCCAACCATTTCCCGAATGTCGCGATTGTCGTCGATGACCAACACCAATGGTTTGTCGGATTCAAACTCTGAGTTGCCTTCTATATTATCAAGTTCTGCCTCTACTGCAGATGCCTCAATCTGCTTATCTACAGACTGGGATGTATGAGCAACATGCACCAATGGGAGTGTAACAATGAATACGGACCCCTTGTTAAGCTCGCTTTCTACGGTGATCGAGCCTCCGTGGAGCTCCACGAATGCCTTTGCCAAGGAGAGCCCGATGCCGGAGCCTTTCGGATGGATTCGATCTACCTGATAGAAGCGGTCGAAGATATTACCGAGATCGCGTTCGCTGATACCTTCACCTGTATCAGCAACTTTGAGAGTCAGTCTCCCATCGTTGATACCGTAAGAAATAGTAATGGAACCGTTATCGCGGGTATATTTGAATGCATTTGACACAAGGTTGAAGAACACTCTCTCCATCTTTTCCACATCAATAGCAAGATTGATAGGATGGTCCCCTTGCGGAGCCTCAAGACGAAGTTTGATATCACGCTTACGTGCCAACTGCACGAATGACTCCGTCCAGTCATTAACAGTCTGGCGGAAATCAATTTCTGTGAGGTGAAGGTTGAGCTTGCCGTTTTCATATTTTCGGAAGTCGAGAATCTGGTTGATCAGACGTTGGAGTATCCTAACGTTCTTATCGGCAATTTTCATTAGGGTATGCTGGGATGCGGTGAGGTTTGATGCTCCAGTCAGCTGAGCCACAGGTTCTGCAATTAGTGTGAGAGGAGTGCGCAAGTCATGGGATACGTTGGTGAAGAACATCAGTTTCGATTGAGTTGCGTCTTCCAATTTCTGATTCAGTTCCTGGAGTTGGTCGCGCTGCTCTGCGAGTTGATCGCGTTGCGATTCCAATTCCCGGTTTTGCTCAAGGAGCACTTCGCGGTGGCGCTTATGCTGCCAATAGACCCGGAGCACGAGAAACACGACTCCGAAGAGAAGTATGATAATCGCCAAGCAGGCATAGAAGAGCGATTTTTGGGTGGCATATTGTGCCCAATAGTCGTCAATACGGTTTTTTAGGATAACAATCTTGTCGGTTTCGTCTTCCAAGGTGGTGTTTTGTCGAAGTAGGATATCGGCGTTACTGATATCTACGGCGGAAGATGCAGGCATGATTATTTCGCGTTCGTAGGGTTCTCCTTTGAGGATAGCGAGAGCAGTGCGTATAACGCGATGGCCTTCCGTAGGATAGAGGAATGTGGCATCGATTATGCTGTCTGCCACAGCTTGGATACCTATTTCAGGGGCGGCGTCGATTCCGATAATCCGGATATTGTCGTGACCAAGGGCCTTGGCTGCTTTTGATGCTCCGATAGCCATTCGGTCGTTGTGGGCAAAGATCACATCAATGTCGGGGTAGAGACGAAGCAGGGAATCGGTAGCGGGGATCGCGTCTTCTTCTTTCCAGTTGGCAGGAACGCCGGCTATAATTTTTCCACCGCCTGCAATGAATTCGGATGAGAATCCTTTATGGCGGCCTTTGGCAGGGGAAGCTCCGGGCAATCCTTTGATCTCAAGTGCTTTAGGATTGTTGCCGATAATACTCAATGCATAATGTGCGGCTGCTTTGCCAAGCCCTTCGTCGTCGGCACCGATTCGGGCAGTATAGCTGTCGCCATTTATATTTCGGTCGAAAATTATGATAGGTATACCTGCGTCGTAGATTTCTTTTATTACGGGCGTAAGAGTCTCAGCCTCGTTGGGAGAGACAATTATGATGTCGAATCCGTTGTCTGCAAAATAACGTATATCTTCAATTTGCTTACGGCTATTGTCATCGGCAGAGCGAATTTCCACTTCTGCATCTTCATGATACATTATCTCGCGGTTGATTTCATCGTTCATCTTCATGCGCCAGTCATCTTGGCTGCATTGGGACACTCCTATTTTATATACTTTGTCTTCCTGGCATCCGGAGAAGCCAAGGAGGAATAAAATTGCAACGACGATTATTATAATTTTATTAGGCATCAGTTTCTTTGATTATTCGGTTAGTTTGTTTAGACATTTGCAAAGTTAATAAATAAAATGGGAAAAGTTGATAATTTTCAAAGAATATTTTTATTATGCTTTTGATAGTGATATGGTATATCTGTTGATATTCTACTTAATTCGCAATTTATTGGCAATACGGATAGCTGCTTCTGTATGCATGATCCAGTGTCGGGAAAAAGGCATTTGAATAAGACCTCGGATGTCTTTATCGCACCAATAGTCTATCAGCCAATAGGCATCAGGATCCATACTCACAACATTCAATTCTATCAGTTTTTGCTTTTTTTTAAGAGATATCTTATTTCGCAGATCCTTGTAAGAAAGGGATTTTAGAATCTTTTCGGTGCTCTCTTTTACTTCAAAGGCATAAGAATACAAGGCATCCAAATTTAGTTGCTCCGAAAACTCTGCGATTTGTTGCTTTACGAGTTCATTGCCAGTTGTCGTGATTGGAGAATTAATGAGTTTTTGATAGTCTTTACTGAAAAATATCTGCTCGTCATTGTTTATCAAAGTATGAGCTACAATATCCTCAATACGAAATATATGCCATATGGAATAGGCAATAGTCTTATTGTGATATCCATTGCTATTCATAAAGGGCATCGCATTAAAGTCTTCTCTTGACAAGTCTGTATAAAATGATTTCAGAGTGGCAGCCAATTGCTGTCTTAAGTCAAAAAGCAAGGTAAGTCCATGCCTGAAGCTGTCCTCTCGCTTAAAGCAGGTTTGTATATCTTTATTTAATTCCGACCATCCCTTGTTCATATAATTAAAAATGAATTCCTTATTTATAGGTATTTATTAAGGAATGCAGACGCAGACAGTTCCATCTATATATAAGACGTGCGGAGGATCTTCCGCACGTCTTTTTTTCTATATCATTGATAGTTGATCGTTAGTCGTTGGATTCCGGAGCTTGGTCGATGAGGTCCATGAAGTCATCGAGCTTCGGAGTTATGATGATCTCGGTGCGGCGGTTACGCTGCTTGCCGACTTCTGTATCATTGTCGCTGATAGGATTGAATTCACCACGTCCGGCAGCTGACATACGTTGGGGATTGATGCCAAACTTTGTCTGAAGAGTCTGCACGATTGAAGAAGCGCGGAGTGCTGAGAGATCCCAGTTGTTGCGTATGTTTGTCTTGGAGATAGGCACATTGTCGGTGTTTCCTTCTACGAGCACTTCGAAATCCTTATAGTCGTTGAGAATCTTAGCAATCTTGGATAAGGTTTCCATAGCGCGGTCGCTTATCTCATAGCTTCCGCTCTTGAAGAGCATATTGTCAGCGAGAGATATGTAGACAACTCCTTTCAGTACCTTCACGTCAACGTCTTTAAGTTCTTCTTTGCTCAGGGAGCGGGTCAGTCGATTGGTAAGTGCAATGTTGAGGGAGTCAGATTTTGATTTTGCCTCTACAAGCTGCTTGATGTATTTGTTGGAAGCATTGATTTCGTCTACGAGTTTTGCGATGTTTACGCTACCCTGATTGTTAGCTTCGAGGCTCTTATCGAGGGTATGCTTCAGCTGTCCCATTCCCTTTTTAAGGTCTTCGTTGCTCTTGTTTGCAACTTCAAGTTGTGAGGTGAGATTACGAGCCTCAGCACTGGTGGAAATCAGTTGTTCGCGAGTAGAGTTGTACTCATTCTGGAGATCGTTGTATTTGCCTTGAAGTTCCGCATACTTCTTGTTGGAGACGCAGCTGGTGGACATAAGGCCAAAAAGCACTGCAGCGAGGGTCAGAAGTTTAACTTTCATAATTGTTGGGGGTTATATGGTTACTCTTTTCTTTAATAACGCTCAAATAGGTATAAATGTTATCTCAAAGTGTTTTGAGGAGTTTGCGCACGTATATGCCGATGTTTGTGTCGTGTTTGTCGATGCCGAGTTTTTTTCGGATTGCGCTACTGATATTTACGTGGCTCCTCTTCTTCATGTAGGCTCCTACTTCTTTTCCTCTCAGACCTATTGCGTAAAGGCATACGTAGTTGATTTCGCTTTCAGATAGTCCGTGCTCCTCGAAGTAGCGAATGAAGCGGGGATGGGAAGCCTGGAATGCCAGACGGTTGGTGTTCATAAATTCCTTGGTGTTTTCAGTAAGCTGCTTCACCCATATGTCGTAAGGCTCCTCATATTTGGAATTGTCAGTGATGTATCCGGCTAAGAGGGAATTCAGCATTTCGATACGGGTTTTTATGGCTTGCTGCACTTCCAATGGGATTTCCTCGGGGGTATCGAGAAGAGCCTTGAGACTCTCGCTTTCTCCCTCCAAGATTTCGACACGGTGTGCAAGATTCTCTGCTTCAAGAGCTTTGTTGTCTCGTTCGAGTTGCAAGTTGGCATTTTCAAGTGTCAGGCGTTCCCATTCCGATTTCAGGTTTACGTTTTCAAGCTCTGCGTTGCGGGCTTTCTGGGCAGCAAGATCTTTTTCTGACTTCAACTGCTCATTCTCCAACTTAGTGGTCTTTGCTATCTGGATGGCAAGATTTTTCTTAGCTTTGTTACTTCGAAGTAGCAATACCATAATCATAAGACTAAGCAGCAGCAGCAAAATTCCGCCGATGCATCCATACAAAATCTGAATATTTTTGCGAGCTGCTCTTTCGGCTTGAAGTTCCAGCTGATGTTTTTCTTCGATCGATTGGCTTTTCTGCTCAAATTTGTTGGAGTTGATGCTTTCCAATCTTTGCGTAAAGTCCTTATATGTTGATAATGCTTCATCATATTTATTTAAATCTTCAAGTACACGGTACTTTATTGACAAGTATTTTAATGTGTCATACCCAATTTTGTTCTCGTCAAGATAATTAAATATTTGTATTGCTGAAACATTATCTCCGAGTTTGTTATAAGTTAACGCAAGATTTAGGAAACCAGTAACATCGTAGTTTACTTTTTCTTTATTCCCATTGATGAATGTTGCTAAATCATTTGTTGATCCAAATTGAATAATATATGATAACATATATCGTTGAATTCTTTGTCTTTCTGAGTCTTCAAGAGAATTAAACCGATTAATGATATTGATAATGCTGTCTGCTTGTTCTTTTTTCCCCAATACTATCATTCCACCTAAGGCATTCATTAGACAATCAAATTCATAGTCTTTAAGAGACATTTTTTTATAAATATGAGCTGCCTTTAGATAGTTGTAGGAGTAACTTTCAAAATCATAAAAAGTCTTATATAACAAACCTTGTGCAACGCATGTGCGTGCAATAGTCAATGAATCATGACTTCCATACGCATTATCTATTCCTTTAATAAATGAATGAAGTGCATTGTCCCTCTCATTCTTATTTAGATAGATGCGTCCTTGATAATAATATGTCCTTAGTTTCTCATCGGGGGACCCATTTTTCAAATAATAGTCTATTGCTGGTTGAAGAACATCAAAATTGGTTGTGTCAACATAATTCTTGTCAAGAGCCATCGACTTCAAGAGTGCGTAACGAGCTTTTTGTCTCTTCTTAGAGAGAGCAGAAATATCTATATAATTTAAGATTGAGAGAGCAGAATCAGGACGAGTCTCCATTAAGCTTTCCGCTGCATCTATGAAATTATTCACTGAATTATCATCTGTGTCGCAACTCGATAAAGTTACGAAAATATAAAGAAGAATTATTGGTATAATTCGAGATATATGATATGTTTTTGTCGATTTCATTGTGCAAAATTACATAAAAATTCCGATTTATGAAAGTTTGCTTCCCTTTGCGCAGAAATATTTTTGAATGAAAGTTATAAAATATTATATATAAATTATATATATAATTAAAAAAACATCAAAATATGAAACTTTTTATTTGGAGGATGAAAGTTTGAAGCAGTAATTTTGCAACATCGAAATCAACAAAATCAACTTAAATCAAAACAAAAATGAAAAGATTTTTTCACTTATTCTAGCCTTGGTAGCAATTGCGCTTCCAATGATGGCTGATGGTTCGGATCAGAAGCCAGCTTCTCTCCCTATTACGCTATCATCACAT
This sequence comes from uncultured Sangeribacter sp., assembly GCA_964396365.1. Classification (GTDB taxonomy): domain Bacteria; phylum Bacteroidota; class Bacteroidia; order Bacteroidales; family Muribaculaceae; genus Lepagella. The sequence continues at coordinate 7,182 of CAYNEZ010000087.1, forward strand.
CCGATCGATCCGGAACCAAATCCCACAATCCACCGCGCACCTATGCGTATATGTGTGGAAGCGTACTACGATGCGCTCTCAAAAACCATATCTATTTATTATGCGGGTGAAACAACAGGAGAAGTTGCTCTCCATAGAGACGGAGAACTCATAGACAATTCAAGTGAGATAAACACGACTTTTATGGCTACGGAATCCGGATACTACACCATAGAGATAAATACGGAAGCTTGGACTGCTACAGGCTCAATAGAAATCTGATCAAAGCTATAACTATTCAGCGTAAATTTTCACAAACTTCAAGGGCAGGCGAGGCAATTCACCTTTATGGATAATATCAGTATTAATAAATATTTCATTTATTAATGGATATAAGAAAAAAGCTCCGTGAGCCCTCTAGGGTTAGCATTAATCGAATATACGATGAATAGTTTCTCAAGGCTGAGAAAGTTTTAATAATACTTTAATTTTTTTAATTAATACATTTTTATGAGATCATCTAAAATCTTTAATCTTTTATACATGTTTATCACATTGTCAATAAGCATGTGTGCATTAACATCCTGTGATAATCATGAAGAACTACCGGTTACATCAACCACAGACTTCTTCAAAGTAGAAAACTGTGCTACAGTCAAGGAATTGCAGGAATTCAACAATAACTTTGTACCAAGTCAGGAAACCAGAGGCTGGGAGTTTACATTAGCAGAGGTCCTCGCTGTTGGATTATCAGATTTCAGCGGTGCATGCGTTGGTGCAAAACTTGGAGGTGCGATTGGTGGATTAGCAGGGCCCAAGGGAGCAATAGTTGGAGGTACTATAGGAGGAGTCATCTGTGGAGCTGCTCAATCATTAGCAGCATATAAAATGGCAGAATCCATCAAGAATTTCAGCCCATATTCTACTTCTGGCTTTAAGAACTTTAATCAGAAATCTTATGAGGTATCATATGTATTAGGAAATGATTTGATCACGAAACAAGATTATCAACTAGGAATTTCATTAGGATTAGATTCTTGCTCTGTAAAAATAGGAATTCTACATAATAAAACACTTGATGTTATTGAATCAATTAATGTTGAAGGAAACCAGGATTCATATATATCTAATTTGGATTCTATTCAAAAGACAGTTATCAATGATATTGACTTTATCAATGAATTCAAGAAAGTTTCTTTCAATCCACCTTTTAAAGCAGATCCAAACAGTGCGATGGATACTGTCATGTCTCTTTTTATTGATGCAATCAAAAATAATGTTAAGAGCCCAAAAGATTTGGATATAATCATAAAATACTATTGCTTCATAGTTAACAACTATTCGTCTGATTTGACTCAAATCGAAAAAGAAGCTCTCCTTGCAGGATTTTCTGTTATGAAATACAGCGTTTCGTATTGGGCATCCAAACCAATTTTTCAAAGTAATGATATATAGATATGAAGCTTAAATTACTTGATGACTCTTATCTCAATGTGCTCATAATCTTGATTATTGCACTCCAACCTTTTTTCACAATTGGTTTTCTTGGAATGGGTACTCTTATATGTGTTACATCAGTAATAGGTAGCATATTTCTGATATCAAGTGTCGTAAGAATGGTATATTGTATTAAGAAAAAAAGAGTAAACATAGCCTTACCGGCAATACGCATTATGGCGACATATTATTCTGTTCCGTATTTCTTTGTTCTTTCCTACTTTATACTAAGGATCAAAGATATAAATTCAACTTTTATCTTTTGGTTCTCTGTAGTGTCATTCATATTGGTCACTCCGATAGTAATTAAGGAATTCTTCTTGTCCTCTCGGTAATGAAGTTTTTGAAATTCACCACTTCAAAAGTTTGTATTCGAGAAAAAGACTTAAATTCTTCACAACTGATGACCGCCAACGCAAAAGAACAATTTGGCTTAGTGACGCTTGTATGTATGTACAACTTCATTAAACAGTAACTAAAACCCAAAGCCATGAAAGATGATATCCCACAGACCTCTCTGCTAAACAGGCGCGGAATTCAACTAAGCGAGACGAGTCGGTCAACCATCTATTCTATTACGATATAAAGAAGTTTAATAACCGAGATCTTCCTGACGATGCCTTTAAAGACATCGTCAGGACATTGTGATATAACGCTTTACATCTATGGAGAATAATCTTTTAAACAATATGCATGTATAACTTGAATAATCTTATAGAAAATGGAATTAAGATCGCCACATATACATCAAAATTCAAATCCTGTTATCGCCAACTGACAGTTTTTGAAATTTCGTTCAAATACAGGTGTGTGCCCTCCTATATTCAGTATATACTCTATAATTAAACAATGAAAAAGATACGATACGAATATCCCTTACGGATGTGGTGTGATATTATGGTGATTGCTGTTCAATTGCTTGCAATAGGAATAGCAGGAAGCTTGCATGGATTTTTCCTGCTTTCAATTGGTATATTTGCAATAGGGCTTATCGGGACAGTCGTCAGCCTTTATCATCTTCTTACAGAGAAGCCTTTGCTGGAGTCTTCATTGAGCAAGGATATCAGTATGGCTGCCACGTATGTGTGGCCTTGCATACTTTCCGGACTTATAGTGGATCATTTTGGAACCGATGGGCTCCCTTACTACGTCATGGCAGCCGTAGTAATGGGGGTAGTCCTTTTAGTCAACCATAATAATTTGATATAGGCAAATGAAAAATTGTGGGTTATCTGCAAATTCTGAGCAGATCGCGAAAATATAGGAAAGTCGATGCGTTTGATAGATGTGTCGACATTCTTGCAAATAGGGGTGGTATTTGGGGGAGAAATATGTGGAGGGGAGTATTAAAAACCGTGCAAGATGTGTAAAAATTGTTGCAATACACGAAATTTAACACATCTTGCACGTTTTTTTATTGTTGATTTTCTGGAAATGTTGTAGTTTTGCATCGTCGAAACGATATGGAGCTTCTCTCCGCTAAGGTTTCGACTCAATAGCGTGATTGCATTTATAAAGATTAGATAGGTTATTAAGTTTTTTAGGTTTATTAGGTTCGAAAATACGACGAAAAACACCAAGGTAAAAGGTTTTTAGGTTCGAGCGCATCCGGGGTAATTTCGACAAAAAGATCCCCGGATGCGAAATTAAAAAGGAATTAACAAAAAAACAATATATATGACTAATATCAAACGATTCATCACAGCAATGACGGCAATGGGAATGATGGCCACCGCTATCCCGGCCGTGGCTGCCGACGGTCTTGAGATAGATCATCTCGGCGTCAACAATACACTTGTCAGGGTGACAGGGGGGGATCAATACCTTATGCTTCCTGTGCAGGAGAGCATGGACGATGCGCGAATCAATGTACTCGTAGACGGCAAGATCGCCGAGACCATCTACGTACGCCTCGCCAAGTCAAAGACCGATTTCCTCGTGCCTTATGACCTTTCTCCATATAAAGGAAAAAATGTGATTCTTGATGTGGTGACTCCACAGGGGCGCAGCTCAGTGCGCGAAGCCAAGGAAGATGCTTGCTGGAAAGGAATCACTCTTACCGAGACTCTTGATATCCAAGACAAGGAGCAGCAGTATCGTCCGGCATTCCATCACGCCCCTCTTTACGGCTGGATGAACGATCCGAACGGTATGTTCTATAAAGATGGAGTATGGCATCTCTACTATCAGTATAATCCTTATGGATCTAAATGGCAGAATATGACATGGGCCCATTCCACCTCAAAAGACCTTATCAACTGGAACCATGAACCGATCGCCATTCGTCCGGATGGACTCGGCTCCATCTTCAGTGGAAGCAGTGTCATAGACCATGAAGGAACTGCAGGCTTTGGCAAGGATGCTGTGATAGCTCTATTCACATCTGCCGGAACAAGCCAGATGCAAAGCCTTGCTCACAGTTCAGACAACGGCATGACCTTCTCTGTCTATCCCGGCAATCCAATCCTTACCCTTGAGAGTGAGGCACGCGACCCGAATATGTTCTGGAACAAGGAGACAGGGGAGTGGAACCTTGTACTTGCCCATGCGCTTGACCATGAAATGCTCTTCTTCACCTCTCCCGACCTCAAGAATTGGACACTTCAGAGTGGTTTCGGCAAAGGGGAAGGATGTCAAGATGGCGTGTGGGAATGTCCTGACCTTTTCCAGCTCCCTGTGGAGGGAACAAATGAAAAGAAATGGGTACTTATCTGCAACATCAACCCCGGCGGACCGTTTGGTGGATCTGCTATCCAGTATTTCACAGGTGATTGGGACGGCAAGACATTCAAGGCTGATACTGATGCTCAGGGAAAAGTGCCTACCAAATGGCTTGACTTCGGCAAAGACAACTATGCGCTCGTAAGCTGGAGTGATGCTCCCAACGGCCGGCGCACTGCAATCGGCTGGATGAGCAACTGGCAGTATGCTGCCGATGTGCCAACATCACAGTTCCGTAGCGCCAACACCCTTCCTCGTGAGATCGGTCTTTTCAAGGGCCCTGACGGTATGATCTACGCTTCCAGTACTCCTTCTCCTGAACTAACTGCACTTCGTGGCAAACTCACTCTCAGCAAGGGAGGCGTGAAAGCCGGAAAGAGTCCCGTAAACTTTGCTCTTCCTACAGCAAACAGCGGTATTTGTGAGATTCTTCTCGATGTCGAGGCAACCGGAAAGGAAGTTGTGACATTGACTCTCTCAAACAAGGCAGGCAACAAGGTGGATATGACATATGATTCAGAAAACCATACTTTATCGTTTGACCGTAGGGAAAGCGGCGTAGTAGATTTCAGCGAAAACTTTCCTGCAGTGACTGTTTCTCCGACATTTGAGAATGGAGGTAGGATTTCACTCCGCATATTTGTAGACAAGTCGAGCATTGAGGTGTTTGGCAACGAGGGACAGTTTGTGATGACAAATCTTGTATTCCCAGTTGAACCATATAGCACATTGTCTGTTTCCTCAACAGGAGGGAAGGCAAAGATCAACAACCTCAAGGTTTATTCACTTAAAAATTAATCAAGTACTAATTTATCTACGACATAATACGACACGAATATGGCACAATCTATTGCAACCGACCGCAAATCCTTCATGATGCAGATAATCCCGGTGATGCTCTGTTTCTTCTCAATGGGATTTGTAGACCTCGTAGGCTCCGCTACCAATTTCGTTAAGGCTGACCTTAACCTCTCAGGTGCACAGGCAGGTTTCATACCTTCACTCGTGTTTTTCTGGTTTCTTATCTTCTCTGTGCCTACAGGGATGCTGATGAACAAGATAGGACGTAAGAAAACCGTAATCCTCTCGCTGCTCCTCACCCTTCTCTCTCTCGTGATTCCTATTTTTGGCGAAGGCTACTACACTATGCTTATCGCTTTCTCCTTGCTCGGAATCGGCAATGCAGTGATGCAGACTTCACTTAATCCTCTCGTATCAGGACTTATCAATCCTGCGCGGCTTGCATCTACGCTTACCTTTGGGCAGTTTGTAAAGGCATTGGCTTCTCTTCTTGCTCCTTATCTCATGGCGTGGGGTGCAGCAGCGATGATGCCTACCTTTGGACTTGGCTGGAGAGGGGTATTCCCGATCTTTGCCGCTATCTGCCTCTTATCTATAGCAGCTCTTGGCGCAACTCCTATTGAGGAAGAGCAACCTGACAAGGTGACAGGATTCAAGGAATGTGTGGTTCTGCTCCGCATCCCATTCGTGCTGCTTTGCTTCCTTGGCATTATGTGTCACGTAGGTATTGACGTCGGCACCAATACTTTTGCTCCCCAGATCTTGACCGAAAGATTTGGACTCAGTGTGGAGGATGCAGTGATAGGCACTCAGATATACTTCTATTTCCGCACAGGTGGCTGTTTGCTCGGCTCTTTTATCCTTGCCAAAATGTCTGCTAAGTCATTCTTTGCTTTCAGTGTCTTCTGTATGCTGCTCGGTATGATCGGCCTCTTCATTGCCTCTTCGCAATTCCTTGTGCTTGCAGCTATCGCCTGCATCGGTTTTGGCAACTCGAATATCTTCAGTGTTGTATTTGCACAGGCCCTCAACCGCCAACCGAAAGAGAAGAACGAGGTTTCGGGCCTTATGATCATGGGTCTTTTCGGTGGCACAGTGTTCCCTCTCTGCATGGGCTTTGCACAGGATGCAGTAGGAGTGGCTGGTGCAGTGGCAGTGATGACCCTCGGTGTTATCTACCTTGCATTCTACACACTTAAGATCAAGAATGCATAATTCAGCTTTCGCGAGCGAAAGTTGAGGGTGATAGGATTATGAGGTTATAATATAAAAATAATTAAAAATCAAATAAATAATACATACATGAAAGACTTTGTAGTTGGAATGGGTGAGGCCCTTTGGGACATCCTTCCGG
>CAYNEZ010000088.1:0-13345 GCA_964396365.1 uncultured Sangeribacter sp.
GAATATTCTTTTGAACATCCTAGAAGAATCAATATGGGGAATAATATATATAATCTACTCATCAGTGTATTCCAACCTGTCATGGCGTTACATCGCAATTGGGAACGGTATAGGAAATATCTGTAGCTGAATACCCCAAGTATACACTCCCCAGATCTCCATCTCCAATACGTGCATTGTCTAAAATTGATCCTGCCTCTAAAAAATCGGTAAACCCATTTTCTATGGCATCTTCCATATTTTTAATGTTATCATCCCATTGCCATATTTTTTTATTGTCTCCATCAATAGAAGCCACCCAGTCCATTCCAGTTGGATCTATATTATTAATTGGATTGTTTGCGCAGTAGAGATAGGGAGAGAGCCATGGATATTTCTCGCACATCGGGTCTGGCTTCGTGAAGCCGGGGACAGCTGAATAGTACCATCTCGCTCCGAAATCGTACTCATTTAGTCCATTGGCGGTGATCAGCTCCTTCCCTCCGAACTTATATGGCTGCCCGGTGGTCGGAGTGCCAAGGTCGGATAAATACGTATCGCTACCATACTTTCTGCTCGTATCTTCTGGCAAGATATGGCTCTTCATCGTAGAATTTAAGTAACGCCGGGGATCTGTAGATGATGCTGTCGTTAGAATCATAAATCCATATATAGTCCTTTTTCTCATCATATGCAATCAAGTACATGTAGTTACTTAATGTGGCGTCTTGTATTATCCGCTTTTCAGAAGAGTCTATGGGGGTTTGCCGCCATGTAGATGCGTCATGTATGTCTGGCATTATGGTTTCCTTTACTATTCCATTGGAATCTTCATGAAATTGTCTCGCAAGAATCTTTATGTCTATACCATCGTTTTTGACGGCATCTGAAAAATCCTGTGATAGCCCTCCTGTTTTCTTATAATATATACCGTCAGGCCCATCAATGATTAGTCTAACAGTGTCGGGGTTTAGATAGATCAGTTTCCTTATTCCATCTCCTGATGAGACGTGATTGATATAACATCCCCTCTCATCATCCTTGTTGCGAATACTGATCGACCATTCTTCAAATTTAGTACCTTGAAAGGTGATAATGTCTTTGATAATTGATATCCGGAAAGGAAGGGCATGACTATCAAGCCTCTCAATATCAAAATCAAAGCAATCTTCCGAATGAGGGCTTTGTCCGCATCCGAAGGAAAAGACAATTATCAAAAGGCAAAGTACTGTCAAAATTACTGTTGTATATGATTCCTTATTTATCCCATTATTTTGTGGAACAGATATTGATGGTTGCATAAACTGCAATTAATTTAGATTATGAGAGAACATGACGGCGTGTCCTGTGGAATCGCAAACGGTAAACCCTTTTAGGTATGGCTCAAAACTTATCCATACTGGAGCACTGCACAACACGGAATCGTAAGTAAGCCTGTATGCAATTCTGGGGGAACCGGGAGCGAAACGCTCTACATACCTGCCATTCGACTCATAGCGCAGTCTGTCTGCCATTGTCCAGACATTGTCCTTCAACACAGCGATGTCTTCACTGAGTACGTCAATAATGAGGAGATCACTACTTTTCAAATCTGAGATGGTCGCGCCTTCTATATTAAGCACATACAGAGAATCCGGCGGGAAGAAGTATACGTTGCTGATATGATTTCTAATCCGTTCTTTTTCAAACTCAATATAATCATCCCACAATCTTCCGTTACGGCTAAGCCATACTTTGTATCGACCATCAGTTATGTCAATCTGCAGGTAAAGCTCATCCTTTGATATTTCAAATGTCTTTGTTTTATTCGACTCATTGTGGCTAATGACGCTGTATCCATAATATCCGACAAAAACCAAGACACTAAGACAAAGAGCCAACAATCCCATTGTTTTTATGTTTTTCTTCATATGTTATCTTGGAATGTGGATTTCATCAGGATTCTTGAACTCCTTGCTGTATATTTGTTGGTTAAGAGTATCAGTGATCCTAATATTATAGAAATAGTCATTGATATTTATACTGATGGCTTTCTGACCAGGAAAAGTACAGATTATTCCTTCCGGATAGCGATATCTTGTACCATACTGATTATAAAAGAATCCAGAAGTATCCATTTCGCAAGGCAAGATCTTAAAGTTCTTTTCATGTATCTTTAAGATATGATCTTGTCTGGAGACCACAAGAATGGTATCTGGCGGCACATAAAACAACTGAGCGGATGGATAATATTTGATTTCCCGGATTCCAGAGCCCCTGAATTCCACAAAGTCCGGTTTGTCTATAGGACTTTTGTAGAAATTGATTCGATGAGTATCGTAATCTGGTTGGATGTACATATTCATTTCAGTGATAAAAACCAAATTGTTTCTGTCTTTGTTATCCTCTCGGCGGATGCACCCGTCTAATATAACAATAAACATAACAGTTGCAATCCCAGCTTTTATTATCTTATCAATTTTATACATGAATCTTCTATATATTATTTAGGTTATTTTGACCTGTGATAGACTGCATTGCCTTTCTCCCATCCGTAACGTTCAGCATTACGGGTGGATATGCCCTCGGATACTTTATTTTGTATCAATGGGAAAAAGACCTTTTTCAATCCACCCGGATCTCCAGTCAAGAAGCTAATGGCTCCGTCTATAACCGATTGCTGTAATGAGGGTGAGAGATCAGTGTATGTTTGATATGCATCGAATGCGATCACTGCATTATCCCATGAAATTCCGTTCACTCCGGCCATATAACCTGCTCCTATATTTCCAATGTCTCTTGCAGAGGTGATCAGTGGAATCCCGTTTTCAGAACCTATCTGCATACCACGGTACTGATCCATATTATCGATCTTTTTATCTGTACCGTTGGTGTTCTTGAAATCATATTTATGATTACCTCTGGCGTTCCACATATAGTTAGCTATGTTTGGTGTATCAAATTCTAAATTATTTAGAAAATCAGCTCCACTTCTGTCGTTAATATCAATTACAGAGGAAATAGCCCATTCTCCTTTGTCAGAGTTGTAAAAAGAAGTATTTGATGTTGTCACACCAATAATTGATCCATTTTTATCGTTTAAATAAATATTTAAATCGTCATCCAAGGTTCCTCCGATCACCATATATCTACCGTTTCCTTGATCTGTCACCAAAGTACGTCGGCCATCAGGGTCTATTGCGTTGACTGGATTATTTCCGCAGTATAAATACGGGGATAACCAAGTTGCGTCTTCACATAAAGGATCAATACTAGTGAAGGCGGGGACGGCGGAGTAGTATTGGCGGGCTCCGAAGTCGTACTCATTGAGGCCGTTGGCGGTGATGAGCTCCTTGCCGCCGAATTTGTACGGCTGCCCCTTCGTGGCGTTCGTGCCGAGGTCGGCTATGACTGCGCCGTAGGGATAGTAGGCGACGGTCTGCTCTATGGCTCCCGTCGAGCCGTTGATGACGGCGCGATTGTTGCCGAGGTAGTCCTGTGTATAGTAGTGGAATGTGACAGCAGATCCGTTGACGGTAGCGTAGCCTCCGGGAAAGAGTACCATGTCGACTTTCCCATCACGGTATATTATGGGTCCGTGGTATTCAGTGGTCGATTGTGCCATGACACCGCTTGCTGCCGCAGAGTCATCTAAAGACAGCATATCCATCTCCGGTTCAAATGCGATTGCGGCATCAGCCTGCCGCGTCGCATTGGTGATTGTTAGGGTCTTCAGCTTCTCTCCAGTGGCGGAATATACATTTTTCATGCCCACTCCACTTGAAAACATAGTACTGAGTGGGTTCCCGAAATTGTCATATGTCACCGCCGTTATACCGCGGCTTTCATCCTTTACAATGGCCCCAAAAGCATTGTATTCAAAGGATTTTGGCGTGGAGCCTCCGGGATAGTCCATGCTGCCGTTCTGCGTCACCGGCAGTGACGCATCCTTTACTGTGGATATCCGGTTGCCTGAATAAGTTATGGTCAGATCATCGATTTTTCCGAAATTTGATGATGCCATATTTCCATGACGCTGAAATCCCGTTATGCTTCCGTTCCGGGTAAATCCAGAGATCTTCTCAGAATACCGATCCTTGTTTGCAGACACGGCGAGCCCTTCACCATAGGTCGCTGCCGTAAGCCATCCGTAGTCATTGTAGGTATACTTGTATCCACGAACGGTGGCATCTCCTGTCATTACCCAGGTCATCGAACTTACCGACCCGTTGTAGAAGGCTAAACACCGATCATGTCGTATCTTGCATATGGAGAGATTATCGTACATTGTTTTGTGGCTTTTGGGAATGCAAGTTAATCATTTTTTTTGTGGAATGCAAGTTTTGTGGGAGAAAAATGAGTTATGTGTGGTTGATGCTAAGCAAGTTCCTCTGCAATGAAACCACCCAGTCCATTCCAGTTAACTGGATTGTTTGCGCAATACAAATACGGAGAGAGTCAATAGTACTTCTCACTCATCGGGTCGATGGAAGTAAAATGAGGGACAGCTGAATAGTACCATCTCGCTCCGAAATAGTATTCGTTCAAGTCATTCGCCGAGATCAACTCCTTCCCTCCGAACTTATATGGCTGCCCGATGGTCGAAGTGCCGAGGTCATGTATTACACCGCCGTAAGGATAGTAGGCGACGGTCTGCTCTATGGCTCCTGTCGAGCCGTTGATGACGGCGCGATTGTTGCCAAGGTAGTCCTGTGTATAGTAGTGGAATGTGACAGCAGATCCGCTGACGGTGGCGTAGCCGCTGGGGAAGAGGACCATGTCGACAGAGCCTTTTACGTATATAAGCAATATGGTATTCGATATAGCGTATGGATAGGTTACTATCATGAGGAATGTATTTATAAATGCATGTTGCTAACTATTTGTTACTTGAAGTAAGTTTTTTTATCTTGGGAATTATCAGAAAATATAAAAATAAAAATTCTTTCCTCACCTATCCTCATCCTCACCTTATGTCTTATCAACCGCTCATCTCAAGTTGGAATTTTTACTATAATATTTCAAATGAAATATATAAAGATAATGTTATTCCAATTACATTTAAGATTAGTGTAATAATCGTGTCAGACCTTTTATCCATTTGCTGATTATTATAATAGCCATTGAATTTTAATTGATACATATTATATCTTTGCAAAGCTAATATCCTTATTACAATAATAATCCCCACAATGATAATACTAGATAGACACAAATTATTTTCTTCTGAAAGTGTCGAAAATTTATTCATAATGGAAAATATACCCAGAAATAACAATGTAATTATCACAACCAGTTTTCTAGAATACATTATATTCGGCCAAATTTTAAAATAATGAATAAAAAGCATGATCATAGCTTCAAATGGAACGAACATACATGCAGAATATGTTATCCCATATAACAAGATAACAAAAAATGAATGTAAAAAATCAATGCCCCTTGGTATTGATTTACTTTCTAAAAAAGATATGAAGAAAGTAATACACAAAAACCAAGTAAATGTTATTATAAAAGCCATAAAACAGGCATAAGTCAATTGCAGACATACAGGTCTGAAATTATCTTTATGGCAGTGCTTTCTCAAGTGCTTCATATCTTCTGTTTTGATCCTCAACAACACGTTCTTGTTCATCTTTTGTCCATGGTTTGACAGTACCGAATCCCGCATCAATTAGGGGAATTTTTCGATCAATCTCTTTAAGTTGGTCTTCACTTACCCCAGATTTTATTAGAATAGTTGATGTCGATGTGTTACAATTACCCTCAGTCTTTTCTATTGGGAGCATATTGTATCTTATCCCATCAACATTACCAAAAGATTCTGCGACATCAATTACCTTTTGATCAAATTCTTCTTGAGTCATACCTTCTGGAACGTTTACAAAAATCTTGGCTTTCAAAAGACTATTATCATTCGATTTCCCAGAATATATTCTTTTATCTTGATTGTATTCCCTGCGACAAAGGCGACCAGTGACAGCTCCAGATATTCCATCAATTTCTGATCCGTATGCGAAATATTCGGTTTTACCCTTATCTGTTGTAACGGTAATAAACGTGTGGGTAGCGAAGCTTAATATTCTTGGTGCACCAGGTAACATTGTCGCCCAAACATATACGTCTCTCCCATCTGGATCAACATAATTAACCGGATTGTTGGCACAGTAGAGATAGGGAGAGAGCCAAGGATATTTTTCAGCCATCGGGTCGGGCTTTGTGAAGCTTGGGACTGTAGAATAATACCATCTTGCGCCAAAATCATATTCGTTAAGTCCGTTGGCGGTAATAAGCTCCTTGCCGCCGAACTTGTATGGTTGCCCTGTGGTCGGAGTGCCGAGGCCTATGATTACACCGCCGTAAGGATAGTAGGCTACGGTCTGCTCTATGGCTCCCGTCGAGCCGTTGATGACGGCGCGATTGTTACCAAGGTAGTCCTGTGTATAGTAGTGGAATGTGACAGCAGATCCGTTGACGGTAGCGTAGCCTCCGGGAAAGAGTACCATGTCGACTTTCCCATCACGGTATATTATGGGTCCGTGGTATTCAGTGGTCGATTGTGCCATGACACCGCTTGCTGCCGCAGAGTCATCTAAAGACAGCATATCCATCTCCGGTTCAAATGCGATTGCGGCATCAGCCTGCCGCGTCGCATTGGTGATTGTTAGGGTCTTCAGCTTCTCTCCAGTGGCGGAATATACATTTTTCATGCCCACTCCACTTGAAAACATAGTACTGAGTGGGTTCCCGAAATTGTCATATGTCACCGCCGTTATACCGCGGCTTTCATCCTTTACAATGGCCCCAAAAGCATTGTATTCAAAGGATTTTGGCGTGGAGCCTCCGGGATAGTCCATGCTGCCGTTCTGCGTCACCGGCAGTGACGCATCCTTTACTGTGGATATCCGGTTGCCTGAATAAGTTATGGTCAGATCATCGATTTTTCCGAAATTTGATGATGCCATATTTCCATGACGCTGAAATCCCGTTATGCTTCCGTTCCGGGTAAATCCAGAGATCTTCTCAGAATACCGATCCTTGTTTGCAGACACGGCGAGCCCTTCACCATAGGTCGCTGCCGTAAGCCATCCGTAGTCATTGTAGGTATACTTGTATCCACGAACGGTGGCATCTCCTGTCATTACCCAGGTCATCGAACTTACCGACCCGTTGTAGAAGGCTAAACACCGATCATGTCGTATCTTGCATATGGAGAGATTATCGTACATTGTTTTGTGGCTTTTGGGAATGCAAGTTAATCATTTTTTTTGTGGAATGCAAGTTTTGTGGGAGAAAAATGAGTTATGTGTGGTTGATGCTAAGCAAGTTCCTCTGCAATGAAGCCACCCAGTCCATTCCAGTTAGCTGGATTGTTTGCGCAGTAGAGATAGGAAGAGAGCCATGGATATTTCTCGCACATCGGGTCTGGCTTTGTGAAGCAGGGGACAGCTGAATAGTACCATCTGGCTCCAAAGTCGTATTCGTTGAGACCATTTGCAGTCATCAGCTCCTTCCCGCCGAACTTATATGGCTGGCCGGTGGTCGAGGTGCCATGGTCGGGGGTTACTCATACGTAATGGGGCGATCGGATAACTCTTACTGCAGAGAGAGTATTTCTTCAATGGAAAGGCCTGTTGAGGCTGCTATTACATTGAGATCTATTTTCAATTTTAGCATATTTTTTGCTGTCTCACGCTTTGCTTCTGCTCTTCCTTCTACTTTTCCTTCTGCTCTTCCTTCTGCTCTTCCTTCTGCTTTTCCTTCTGCTTTTCCTTCTGCTCTTCCCTTTCGCTCTCCATCCTGAAAAGCGCCGCGGATCTGGTTGATGGTGTCGCGTGCGTTCTTTACGTCTGCTTCATAATGGTAGCGTTCCTCTGGAGTCAGCGACGCCACATTGGCAACCTCCGCAAGTCTCCTGAAGATCTCGCTGTTCTTCTTAAATGCCACTTCCTGCCTGATTCCCATATTCTTTATGTTGTAAATCCATTGTTCATCCAAATTATTGCACTCTTCCTCTTCCTTGTGAAAGAACGGCAGCTGTACATAGATATAACACACTTTTGAGTCTATCGGTTTGAGGGTTTCCTCGTCGAAAGTGGAAGTCTTGACTACAGGCCTCTTATCCAATCCTTGCACATGGAAATTGCAGAAAAACAATCCTATGACGGGCTTGAGCGAATAGTCCCATACCTGATCCTCCTCTTCCTTCCCTCGGTAGCCCTGCTCCGCTATGCTTCTGGAAACATAGAACGTCGCCCTGTCTATGAAATTGGGCTGACTGGCCTTCTGCATCTCGACAATGAAGCGGTGGTTGGAGGATGTCTCGCACAGGATGTCATACCTTATGGATTTACCATCTTTCCATTCAGCGGGGCGTTCGTTGTTGAGATATGTGACCGACTTGATTTCCTCGAAATCCTTCCGGTCGCACAGCAGGGCATTTAGCAGCCCTATAAGTATTGGTTCGGAGATCTTCTCCCTGCCAAAAAGAAGCTTGAAGCCTATGTCGTATGTCGGGTCTATGTATTTGGGCATGACGGTGCGTATTTTTCACAAAGATAGATGATTTTGGAGGGGAATGCAAGTTTTTGGAGGAGAATTTTGTGGGATGTGCTGTAGAACATGGTTTTTTGGGGAGAAGACCCTTTGATTGGAGATTTACCGGTTGAATCGGGGATGGCGGTTGGGAAACCGCCGTTCCATATTCAGATTACAGGTTGTGGTTGGGAAACCGCCGTTCCATTGGCAGTGTTGGCGGTTGGGTATTTGGGGCTACCTTGAGGGGAGGAGGGTGGGGCAATCGCTGGGAGAGAAGGAGACGGAGGTGGGGGATAGGTCCGGAACGTTGTAGGATTTTAGGGTGTGGTCGTAGAAGGATGGGTATTCTTGGGGGAGAACGAAGGGCTTGGTGGCGGTGCCATCTTCTGCGATGTGGACAAAGTAGGGTTTGCCGTAGAGGCCATCGTCGCGTTTGCTGGCAAAGACAAACCATCTGCCTGTGGATGACCAAGTGTGGTAAGTGTCGCTCATGGGGCTATTAACAGTTGTCAGAGAGTCTATTTCGCCGCTTTTCAGGTGGAGCATACGGAGATCGGCTTCACGATGCCAAATTGGGAATGTTCCAAAATCAGAGACAGTATACAGAAGATGCTTACCATCTGGAGATACACGTGGATGGCTCACGCTGGATCCTCGTTTCCCGCTGATAATTGTATCAGAAACACTTCCGAATTTCCCTTGGCCGGGGTCAAAATCTATGCGACACAAGCTGTAAAAAAGACTGTCAAGGCGAGAGGGTTTGGCGGGTTCTTCCGCCACGCAATAATAGATACTTTTCCCATCGGCAGAGAATGTAGGGAATGTCTCAAGGCGGGTAGAGTCAGCAAGCAATGGCGTGCGCACCACTTCTTCTCGCTCCAGATCATATACATATATATCCGACTTGGTGTCGAACACCTCCAATCGTTTGTCAGGACGAGAATGGAAAGCCGGGATTATGGAATTGGTAGAGAATACAATATACCTTCCTGATGGATCAAACTGTGCGTAGACCGGACCTGAGACCATGTCGGGAGTCTTTGCATTGAGCTTGCGCAACTTGCCACCATCATTAAGAATCATTCCTCCACCCTCTCCACGCACATAGAAAAAAGAGAGGTCGTCGCGTTGCGGGGCATGTGTATGGCAGTTCATGCAACGGTTGCCCACTGCATTATAGTCGCATAGCACACGCTCCGAAAAATCCTCCACATTCCTTTCCATGATCTGCAGACGTGAAAACACCTCATAATCAGGTTCGATGAGTCGGTAGGTGAGATATGCGTCGAGTTTATCGCCAGAAACATTAATCTCGAACGGACGATATTTTATCCATTTCCCATTCTGAAGGGCACTGACTGTCACTGTGATGGCTTTTCCAGTGGCTTTTTCGGTCAGTTTTTTCCAGTCATTAATATTGAAAATGGCTTCGTTGCCCTTTCGATGTGATTTTACTTCGAAATCTTCAGTAGCAGCAGTGACGCAAAGGGCTTCACAGCTGTCGCGAAGGAGGAAGTTGAGGGGGGCGATATTGTATGGAACAGTCACGCCGATATAGTCAGGATAGATGTCGGGCAATGAATCCACCTCGGTAATATTTTTAGGAGAGGGGGTACAAGCTGACAAAATAAGTATAAGGTATGAAAGTATAAAGTATGGATATTTCATAATAAAAATCATTGACGGTCAAAGTAAAACCAATAAGTATTTTTGAAAGATGGATCGCCTCGGCGGTTGCTGTATTGATTGAATAATTGGAGTTGCCGGTCAGATACAATGTAGCGTTCCCATTCTTCTTGCGGGGCATCCGTGCCGGCAAGATATATCATCAGAGCCTGCTGATAGAGATCCTTGTAGCGCGGTGAACCTTTCTGCATACAATACGTGTCATAGTCCATCTTGAATGTCTCCATATCTTTGAGTAGCAAATCCGTACAAAGGAGATAGTCGAGTGCCACTGTATTCTGATGATTGGACTCAAGAAGCTCGAGGATAATATTGCGGCAATTGTCGCCAAGACGAATGTTGTCTTTGTCGTTTGAAAAGGCACGTCTGTGCATTATTTCAGCCTCAACGTCAGGAGCAATAGACTCTGGATTGTGTCGGTTGCTCCAATTGGCATATGCATGAGTGCGATCAAGGATACGCAAATATTTTAGGGCTGCTGCAGTGTCACCGCTCACAAGATTGATCTCCGCAAGACGTTGCATCATACGGACATTGCGATTGCGTGGCGAGAATACGTTGCGCATCATAGCTGCACGTTCGGCATAGGTCATATCCCCCAGTTCATAATAAAGATCGTTCATCATATTGATGATCGTGGGGTGTGAGTGCTCACCTATCGTCGTCAATGTGCCGAGGCTCTTTACCGGATATTTCAGCAAATTATCCGGCAGGGAGTCTTGCACCGCACTCGAGAGATAGTAATAGAACGCCGTCACATCGTCGGGAGCCTCATCACTCTTGGCAAGGTGCTTTGCGAGTGCATAATCACCTTTGTAGAAAGCATCAGAAATGGCAAGACGACGCTCATATTTCATCTGCGGCAGCTCCGGCTTCGCCACACCAGGATAAAAAAGGGCATCTGCATATGGCAAAGCATACGCCTTGCAAAGTATCGCCGGAAGGACCAAGCCTATGACGAGGGCGCATACTGCCGTAATCCATGCCTTTCTATCTTGTTTTGACTTGCATCGCCGGATGGCAAAAAGAATTATGATAAAAGCGGTCAACAATGATCCCAAACCGAACGCCCAGTATGCCAGTGCGACCAATATAGGGGAGAGGTCGATATTGAGTGTCTCTTTCCAACTAAACTTAAACTCAGCCAGACCAAATAATATGCCGCCAGCCACACACATGAAGAACGATAAAGGGGTGGCAGCCGCCATAGAGCATCCGATCAGGAGAGCCGCAACAATGACAGTCAGCAACCAAGCTATGATCTCAGGCACCAAACGCAAAAACACAATAGCGACACCACCCACACAAGCAGCAATTGAGAGAGTGAGGATTAGAGCTCCAATCCACGGATTGCAGTAAAACTGAGTGAGCCAGTCGCCGACAAGGCAACCGAGCCACGCGGGCTTGTCGAAATAGGTAGCAATCCAATCCGATGAGTTGAGAAATATCTGGTTTTGCTCCTGCCATAGCAGATGACCCGAATAGCAGATTGCATACCATATAGCAAGGGTGATGCAGCATATCAAACTTATGGCTGCAGTAATGAATATATAGAGCCTACGGCTCGGGTGCGCTCGGAGATCTCGCCGCTCCATATCCTGACTATTCATATTTTATTTTACTGATACATTGGTTAAGTCGCCTTTCTTGACCATTGAGCGTACACGTGGCATGTCGAGGCTGATCTTTTCGGCTATGAAATCTGGGGCATTGAAGGAGTGCAGTGCCTCGTCGTAGTATCTGCGAGGGTTGTGCTGAGGAAGGAGGAAAGGTTTTGTCGCCTTTCCGTTTGGTCCGATGCAAGAGAGATACAGGTTGCCATACATTCCATCACGGCGCTTGCTATTGAAGAGAAACCATCCACCACCTGGACTCCAGTTATGATAGGCATCGCTCCAGTCACTGTTGATCTCGTCAAGGCTGCGTGATTCACCCGTAGACAAATCCATAATCCAGAGGTCGGCATCGGCATGATGTATAGGCGAAGTGCCATGGTCAGTGAGATTATACATCAAATAGCGGCCATCATACGATGGCCTGGGGAGGCTCACACTCTTATCTATATCGGACGCGCATACGAGAGTGTCAATCTTTGATCCGAATCTGCCGGCCTGAGCATCGAAATCAATGCTGCATAGGCTATATTTCAGCCTGTCGTAGCCTCCGGGCATATCCACGGAATCAGCCAGGCAGAAGTAGATCTTCTTTCCATCGGGAGAGAAAGCGGGGGTCGTTTCGCAACGTGGAGTCGACACGATAGGCGACGTAATGAGTTGGTTGGTCTCGGTATCGAGCACAATAAGATCGGAAAAAACATCCCACGGTTCGATATTATGGTCTTTGTCGAGATAAAAATTCTGCACTATCTTGTTAACTGAGTAAGCCACGTATCTTCCATCCGGGTGCCAATAGCCGTAAGTGGCATTCCCGGCTGTCTCCGGAGCTTTCGTATTTAGATATTCAATCTTGTCTCCCTTCTTGAGTAGCGTTCCGCCGTTTTTTCCACGGATATGTATCGAGAATTGATCGGCGCGTCCGCGGTTGGCATAATGGCAGTTCATACATTTCCCTTCTACGGCAGTTTCTTCAAGCACCGGAGTTTCTTCAAACGATGACAAATCACGCTGATAAATTCCAATCTTGCTGAAAGTCTGATAGCCGGGTGCTATCTTGCGGTATACCACTCCGTAATCCTCTAACGGCATATCACTTACATGCATCACAAAAGGGGCGTAACGTCGCCATTTTCCCTCCTTATCTTTCACACTTACATCAAAGGTGAGATCGCCACCAATATTTAGGGTAGTGAGCTCGTGCCACTTCTTTTGATCAAAATCCGCAGTTTTACCGTAAGTCTCCATCATACCCTCTTTAGATCCTGCCACCTTGACATAGACATGCTCAGCATCAGGATAATTGACATCGAAATTCATTGGAGCGATCTGCGCAGGGATAGTCACATCCGTATAATCGGGGAAGATATCCGGAAGTTTGTCAGATGGAGCCATTTCCGGGGGTCTTTTCCCGGAGCAAGCTGCAAGCATAGCGCAAAGGCAAAAGCATATACTTATCTTACGCAAAGGCGCAAAGAAGTTATTTAGAGAAAAAGGTCTATTCATGAGTGGATTGGTATTCGGGTGAACCGGATTTTTGTTGTTGACTA
>CAYNEZ010000089.1:0-13241 GCA_964396365.1 uncultured Sangeribacter sp.
GACACATCCGCGACCTTAAGAAAAAAGGAATAGCTATAGACTTCGACAATAATTTTGCTCCGGAATATGAGATACCGGCAGATAAGAAAGACACCGTCAGGAAACTGAAAGAGGCAGCGAAGAAAGCCGATATGGTATGGCTCGCTTCCGATGAAGACCGCGAAGGAGAAGCCATTGCATGGCATCTTTATGAAGTGTTGGGACTAAATCCAAACAATACCAAGAGAATCGTATTTCATGAGATAACAAAACCTGCTATTCTCAACGCGATTGCAAATCCGCGCGACATCGATATCGACAGGGTCAACGCCCAGCAGGCGCGCCGTGTGCTCGACCGTATTGTGGGTTTCGAGCTGAGTCCGGTGCTCTGGAAGAAGATCAAACCGTCGCTATCGGCAGGACGGGTGCAAAGTGTAGCTGTCCGCCTTATATGCGAGCGAGAGAAAGAGATAGCAGCATTCACTCCGGAATCTTATTTCCGTGTTTCCGGTCAGTTTGACATTCCCGGGTCGGAAGCCGGCCTCAAGGCTGATCTTTCACGCCGTTGCTCTGACGAGCAGGATGCAATGTCGGTTTTGAGTGAATGCCATGATGCAAAGTTCAGAATAGCAGAGGTCAATGTAAAGCCTGGAAGAAGACAGCCTTACCCTCCTTTCACTACATCAACATTGCAACAAGAGGCATCCCGCAGACTCGGATTCTCAGTCAACCAGACAATGGTGATAGCCCAGAAACTATATGAGGATGGTAAGATAACTTACATGCGTACCGATTCTACCAACCTTTCTGAACTTGCTCTTCGCGACATCTCAGACACTATCCGCAAGGATATGGGAGAGGAATATCTCAAGGTGCGTCATTATCATACTCACTCCAAAGGAGCTCAGGAAGCCCATGAGGCTATCAGGCCGACCTATGTCAGCAACCGCACAATCGATGGAGACGCAAAGGAGCAGAAACTCTACGACCTTATATGGCGCCGTGCTGTAGCATCGCAGATGGCAGATGCCGAGATAGAGAAGACCACTGTAGACATTGCTATCACACCGGGGAATGGGGAAGTAGCGGAAGACACATCACACGGTGTGTTCAAAGCAGAAGGGGAAGTCGTGATGTTCCCCGGTTTCCTTAAGGTATATCAGCAGGGAGCGGGCAAAGACACTTCCCTTCCCCCGCTTTCTGTAGGAATGGATCTGACACCAAAAGAGATAATCGCGACAGAAGACTTCACACAGGCTCCCGCGAGATATTCAGAAGCATCGCTCGTGAAGAAGATGGAGGAACTTGGCATCGGAAGACCATCTACGTATGCCCCTACCATCTCCACCATCCAGCAGCGTGAATACGTGAAACGAGGAGAAAAAGAAGGCACACCTCGAGATTATAAGGAAATCACTCTCAAGAAAGGAAAGATTTCGATGAAGACCAAGTCCATTTCCGTGGGCTCTGAAAAAGGTAGACTTGTGCCTACTGATACAGGAATGGTGGTAAATGATTTCCTGACAGAATATTTCCCCGACATCCTCGACTATAACTTTACAGCAAAGATTGAAGAAAAATTTGACGACATAGCCGAAGGAAAGCTCCCTTGGCAGAATGAAATGTCGGAATTCTACGGTGATTTCCATCCTGAGATTGAGAAGATCAATACTCTTAAGATGGAGCATAAGGTAGGGGAGCGGCAGCTTGGTGTCGACCCCAAGACAGGTAGGCCCGTCTATGTCAAAATCGGACGCTTTGGCCCTATTGCCCAGATAGGAGAGGCCACTGACGAAGATAAGCCACTTTTTGCTTCCCTTCAGCCAGACCAGAGTGTTCAGACCATTACCCTTGAGGAAGCATTGAAACTTTTTGAATTGCCTCGTGATGTGGGTATGTTTGAGGGCAAGAAGATTCTTGCAGCTGTAGGTCGTTTTGGGCCCTACATTCGCCACGATTCTATGTTTGTGTCGATTCCAAAGGATATGTCTCCTTTGTCGATCACTGAGTCTGAGGCAATAGATCTCATAGAAAAAAAGAGGGCAGAGGAGGCCAATAAATTCATCAAGTCATTCCCGGATCATCCAGAGATTGAGATTCTAAACGGACGATATGGGCCATACTTCACGTATTTGCCTGATGGCGCCAAAAAGAAAATAAACTATAAGATACCTAAAGGCACTGACCCGGTGGCCCTGACTCTCGATGATGTGCGGAAGCTCATAGAGCAGCAGGATGCAGCCCCAAAGAAGCGCCCTTCTGCGAGAGGGAAGAAGTGATTCAACTTTTGATTGCAAAAGTTGAAGGTTAGAAGGTTTAGGAATTAAGGTTATGGGGTTATAAGAAAATAAGGAAATAAAAATAATGATAACTCAGGAACAACTGAAAGAGGCGGAAGAGCGTACCGCCGCACTTAAGAGATATCTCGATATCGACTCCAAGAAAATAGAAGTGGAGGAGGAAGAACTCCGTACACACGTAGCTGATTTCTGGGAAGACCGTTCGAAAGCAGAGGCTCAGATGAAGAAGATAAAAGATCTTCATTTCTGGATCGATGCCTATGAGGCACTTGAAAAGCAAGTGGAGGAACTGCGCCTCGCCTTTGATTTCGTAAAGGAGGGTCTTGTCACTGAAGAGGAGGTAGATGAACAATACGCTACAGTGGCAAAGGACATTGAAAATCTTGAGCTCCGCAATATGCTTCGCCGCGAGGAAGACAAGCTTGGAGTGGTGTTGAAGATTAATTCCGGAGCCGGAGGCACAGAAAGCCAAGATTGGGCACAGATGCTCATGCGCCTCTATCTCCGCTATGCCGAGCGACATGGCTACAAGACTTCCATAGCCCAACTTCTTGAAGGTGATGACGCCGGCATCAAGTCGGTGACCATAAATATTGAAGGAGACTATGCCTATGGATATCTGAAGAGCGAAAACGGCGTGCATCGTCTTGTGCGCGTAAGCCCTTACAATGCTCAGGGCAAGCGCATGACTTCATTTGCGTCTGTTTTTGTTACTCCTCTTGTCGACGACACGATTGAGATAAATGTGGAGCAGGCTCGTATCTCATGGGATACGTTCCGTTCAGGTGGTGCTGGTGGCCAGAATGTCAATAAAGTAGAGTCTGGCGTTCGTCTGCGCTATCAGTATAAAGATCCATATACCGGAGAGGAAGAGGAAATCTTGATTGAGAATACAGAGACCCGCGACCAACCGAAAAATAAGGAGAACGCTCTACGTCACCTTCGCTCCATTCTCTACGAGAAGGAGATGAACCATCGTCTGGAGGAACAGGCTAAGGTTGAGGCTGGAAAGAAGAAGATCGAATGGGGGTCACAAATCCGCAGCTATGTCTTTGATGACCGTCGCGTAAAAGACCATCGTACGAACTACCAGACCTCTGATGTCAACTCCGTGATGGATGGGGAGATCGACGAGTTTATCAAGGCTTATTTGATGGAGTTTGCAGCCTCTGAAGGCAATGCATAATTAGCTACGCTCAAGCTAAAGCAAGTCAAAATGCATAATTCATAGTCGGATTTGATTATGAATTATGCATTTTGCATTAGGAATTGATTTCAAGGAGGGCATCAAGAAGGGAGCGGTTGTTGTTGAGACGGGGAACTTTTCGTTGGCCTCCGAGCTTATGATTTCCGGCATGAGAGAGCCAGTCGTCGAAGAGACCGGGACGCGCTGTGATGATTTCGGGCGGGTCCAGGAAAATGGTATGGGCTCTCTTTGCTTGATAGTCAGAATTTACCTCTTGCAACGTCTTGTCGAGTACTTCTCGGAACTTTACCATTGAATCTGGCTCCTTATCCCATTCGATCAACCATTGATGGTGTCCACGCCGATTGTTATGAGCATAGAATGGACCAGCTGTATAATTGGCGATGCTTGCCCCTGTAGCCTCACATGCTGCTTCGATTGCACGGTTGGCATTGTCTTCCATCACTTCCTCTCCGAAGGCATTTATGAAACTTCTTGTGCGTCCTGCTATTCTGATCTTCACAGGATCTGCTGCCGTCACAGTCACCGTATCACCTAAATGATACCTCCAAAGGCCATTGCTGCTTGTGATCAGCAGCTCGTAGGTTTTTCCTGCTTCCACTTCCCATGCGGGGATGGGATCGCCACCTCCAAGAGGCTCAAATTCATAGAAGACACATCCATCAAGAATAAGGAGCATAGAATGGTCGGAAAGATCATTCTGGAATGCAAAGAATCCCTCACTTGCATTGTAGGTCTCCATAAAATGCATCTTTCCCGGATCGGTAAGCGCTTCATATTCCTTTCTATATGGACGGAAATCAATGCCTCCATGGAAGAATACTTCCAGATTGGGCCATACATCTGATATCTTATCCACTCCTTTTATCTTGCAGACTTCCTTGATGACTGTAAGGAACCATGAGGGCACTCCCGAAATATTGGTAATGTTTGCTTTTGACGCTGTCCCTGCAAGGGCTGGAAGTTTCTCACTCCAGTCTTCCATCAGTGCTATGCGTTTTTCAGGAACCCGAACCATATCGGCAAGCTTTGGCATCCTGTCGATAAGCGTAGCACTTAGGTCGCCTACCTTTACATCGCTCTTGAGATTTAGCTCATTGGCAAAACTCCCACCTAAGATGAGACTTTTTCCCGAAAAAAGACGGCTTTTAGGATTTATCTTTAGATAATGCGCCACGACGTCAGACGTGCCCGGATAGTGATTCCTTCGCAAGCAATCATTGGTGATGGGAACAAATTTTGATTTTCCTCCGCTCGTGCCGCTGCTTTGTGCAAATCTCTTGCAGACACCGGGCCAAAGCACGTCTTTCTCTCCATCTACCATGCGCATGGCATAGGGCCTTATGTCATCATATGCCACAGTCGGCACCGCAGCTTGGTATGCTGCCACCGGATCAGGAGCGTTCAAGATATCCCTAAATCCATATTTGCGACCGATTTCTGTATCTGCAGCCGTCTTAAGAAGCCACTGCAGTTGTCTACGCTGTATCTCTTCCACGCGTCCGCTCCATTTTTCTGTTCGCTTTGCGCGTGATGCAAAAATAAGTCTGGCTATGGGTGTGAAATCCATGGTAAAAGTTCAAGTTAGAATTCAAGTTTATTGATACATACCGCCTTCAATAACTCCGGCAACGTCAAAAGTGTCTCCTCCTCCCTTATGGCACAGGATCATAGCCTGAGCCTCCCCAGGGGTGACAGCGGCATATGCGCTTTATTGTCAGCCATCCCCCTTTGATTGCGCCGTGTTTCTTGATTGCCTCAATGCCATATTGGCTGCAAGTGGGCGTAAAGCGGCAGCTCGGGGGAGTGTGAGGAGAGATGGCGTATTGATAGAAGCGAATAGCCGACGTAAGAAGAATCTGGGCAATATTCATATTCACTTTAACAAATGTCATCCTCTTTGGGTTGAGGGTAAAGTTTTTTTCTTATCTTTGATAGAGCTGATCCCACGGATGCGTAGATGCTTTCCATATCAGAGTTTTCATTGTGCATATAGACGATTGCAAGCGATAGCGTGCGAATATTGGTATCTTCTTGAATCATCTTCCGAAGAGGATGCCATTGCAGGCGGAAAGCTTCGCGTATTCGCCTGCGCATCAACACCCTGTCTACGGCATGCCGACGTTTTTTCTTGGGCACGGTGATCATCATTTGCACCGGGCCCATAAGGTCGGGTATGCACATGCGGAATGATCCTTCCAGCTCTTCCTGGGAAAGAGCGCGGAAGGTGATCCTGATGGGTCCGGAATACACAGACTTCCCTTTCTGGAACAGATTCTGGACAAGGGTGCGATGGCGCAGCTTTGCGCTTTTACGCAAAGTCATCCTTTCCGATGCATAAGAAGAGTGGTCGATGTTGTCAGTCATCTTTGAATGCGAGTTTAAGGATATCTGAAGGGGAGCAGACTATGTGATCGGCATATGCCTTCCTAAGTTCAGTAATAGGGCGGAATCCCCATGTCACTCCCACTGAGTCGATACATGCTCTGCGGGCTGTCTCGATATCTACGGCAGAGTCGCCGATATGCATGGTCTGGCTTTTGGGTGTGGGATGGGCAAGAAGCACTGCAAAGTCAATGCTTGGGTCAGGCTTCACGGGTCGGTCTTCTGTCTGGCCCATGACTGCTACGAAAGGAATATCAGGGAAGAAATGATCGATGATCTTTCGTGCAGCCGACTCATATTTGTTGGTGGCGACCGCGACCGCGATTTTGTTGTCGGTGAGCTGTTGCAGAAGCTCCGGAATCCCGGGGTAAGGCTTGGTCAGGTCCGTGCAGTGGGCATCGTAGTATTCCCTGAATATAGCGAGGAGCTCATCGATTTCTTCCGGACTTGCATCCGGCTGGGCACGCTCCATAAGCTTGCGAACTCCGTTGCCTACCATATATGGATATGCAGCCAAAGGATGCTTGTGGTAGCCTTTCGCTTCCAAGGCATAGTTACATGCTGTGCCGAGATCTGCAATCGTGTCAAGGAGTGTTCCGTCAAGATCAAATATTATGAGTTTTTTCATTTCTTTCTTTTATGACAAATTGACAAAATGACAAATAGATCAATCGAATAATTGTCAAGTCGTCGGATTATCAGTAGGGATTATTACTTGAGCTGTGGAGGTGATTGAGCCTTTATCGGTCAGTGTCTCTATTACATCGCCTGGCTTGACCGCATTAATGTCGCATACGGCCTTCCCTCCGATTTTGGTGATAGTATATCCGCGTTTTAATGTCGATGCCGGGTTGAGGACATCAATGAGCTTATGAAGATTTTCGAGCCGGGTCTTCTCTTTTTCCAACAATGATGTCGCTGCTGACTTGAGTGAGGAGGAGATGACTTGCAAAGCCGGGTATTCGATTTGGATGCGGGCATGGGTAGCCATTCGAAGGGTGGTGGTGAGTCCCTCCACTCGGATTCTGGCTTTTGACAGCGCTTCGTTTGCAGCGGAGGGCAGGAAAGCAGAGATTGCTTGAAGTTTCAATCTTGCATTTTTGATCTGGGCCTCTGCAAGAGCTGGCACCATTGTCTCTATGCTCTGAAGCCGGATGTGCTCTCCTTTCAGACGTTCGGAAGCGAAAGCCGTAATTCTTGTGGCGAGATCGCAAGCACGTTGCCATGCCATACCGGCTGTATCAGCCAGCCATGAGGCCACAGCTGTTGGGGTCTTGCATCTGATGCAGGCAATCTCGTCGAGCACACAGCGGTCGCGCTCATGCCCAATTCCGACTACGACCGGAATTGGAAAGGTGGCTACGCGGCGGGCAAGCTGGAGATCGTCAAACCCATTCATGTCGGTCGTGGCACCTCCTCCGCGAATTATCACTACGCAGTCCCATCCTACAATGTTTCGGGTTTGCTCCACAAGGTCAAGGGCACTGATTACGCTTTGAGCAGTACGTTCGCCCTGCATTATGGCAGGGAAGAGCAGTGTGTGGAAAGCGACTCCGGCTGAATTGTGCTGCAACTGATTGAGGAAATCTCCATATCCGGCTGCTGTGGCTGAAGAAATCACCGCTATCTTTCTGGGCGGATCTGAGAAAATAAGCTCGCGGTTAAGGTGGAGTATCCCTTCTTTCTGCAGGGTGGCGAGAATCTCACGACGGATGCGTTCGAGATCCCCCATTGTGAAAGATGGCTCGATATCTCCGATATTGAATGATAGTCCATAGTTGGAATGATAGGTGGCTCCTCCGAAGAACATTACCTTCATCCCGTTGGAAAGCTCCTTTTCTGTAGCTCTGACAAATTTGTTCCGGATATAGACGAAGCGGTTGGCCCAGATATTGGCTCTCATGCGGGCAATGGTGGTGCCTGACGGGTCTTTCTCAATCAGAGTCATATAGCAATGTCCACCTCTGACAGACATGTCGCTGATCTCAGCCACTACCCAAGCGCCCATAAGCACTGGTTCACGGCTCATGGCATTTGCCACGAAGCGTGAGAACTCAGAAAGGGAGTAGGCTTTGGGCCCTTCATTTGATTGGAATGCTTCCATACTGCAAATTTAGTGAAAATTCGCGATAGTTGAGTAAAAATTGCGTGTGATTTATAAGAATTATCAGATTTAAGAGAATTATAAGATTCGTTATTCAGAAAAATTCCCTAATTTTGCATTATGTTTCCAATAGAGCATCCAATTCATCGAAATATGCTGCCGGTAACCATATGGATACTGGCACTGCTCTGTGTCGTGATTTCCGGTTGCTCATCAAGCAAGCATGTGCCCGATGGTAGCTATCTTCTCGATAAGGTGCATATACGTATTGATTCCACCGGAAGGGAAGAGCAACTTGATGTCACTGAGATGCAGGCATATCTCAGGCAGACTCCCAACCATAGGATGCTCTGGAGCATAAAGTTCAGGCTCGGATTCTATAATTTGGCAGGCAGTGATTCCACAAATTGGTGGAACCGCTGGATGCGCAAGCTTGGCGAACCTCCTGTCATCTATGATCCGGAGTTGTCGGAGGCCAGTTCGGAGCAATTGCTGCAGTATCTTGCAAGCAAAGGATACTTTAATGCCGGTGTGACAGTGGATTCAGTGAAAAACGACCGTAAGAAAAAAATCGAGTTGACCTATAATCTCACTCCGGGCCCACGAAAGGTGATTTCAAAGGTGGATTATGAATTCCCTGATTCCTCTGTAAAGGCTATCGTAATGGCAGACTCGGCTAAATTCCTTACTTATCCGGGTCAGCCCCTCTCCAGGGACATCCTTGAAAACCAACGTACTTTGGTGGCTGATGCACTCCGCAATAAAGGATATTTCAAATTTGGGAAGGAAAGTATCACTTTCGTGGCAGACACTACAGAAGGGAGTCGTGATGCTGAATTGCTTATGAAAATAGATGCCCCATCTGGAGCTTCTAAGGAGCGCTCGGATATGTATTCCAAATTTTATATCCGAAGGGTGATTGTGATTGCGGATGCAGATGCTATAGATGCTGAAAATCCGGTGCTTGCTGTGGGAAAAGATTCTGTCAACTATCATGGGATCGAGATTCTTTATGCAGATGAACGCTATCTGCGGCCATCCGTCATAGCAAATAACTGCTATCTTGCTCCAGGGGATGTTTTTGCCCAGCGCAATGTTGACCGTACTTATCGAGCGTTCTCGCGGCTTGGAATCTTGAAGTTTATCAATGTCTCTTTCATTCCGGTTGGACATGTCGCCGACGAAGGACTGCTTGATGTCTACATAATGCTTACTCCCGGCAAGTCGCAGACAGCGAGCGTAGAACTGGAGGGAACGAACTCAGAAGGTGATCTTGGTGTGGCTGTCGGTCTTACCTATTCGCACCGAAACATAGGGCGAGGTTCAGAGACTTTTACCGGAAAACTCAGAGGAAGCTACGAGTCGCTCTCGGGTAACCTCAAGGGATTGCTCAACAACCACTATATGGAATATTCAGCCGATCTTGGTCTGTCTATGCCGGAATTCAAGGCTCCGATTCCACGCCGTATCCGACGCCGTATCCAGGCTTCGACTGAGATGAATTTCTCGATGAATTATCAGGAACGACCTGAATATACGCGTGTGATTTCTACCGCCGGATGGAGCTACAAGTGGGTGGATGCACGTAAAAACAACCGGCATACATTTACGCCTATAGATATCAACTATGTCTATCTTCCAGCTTCTACCAATGACTTCATCGACCTGATAGCTCCCGACAATCCCTTGCTCCGATATAGCTATGAAGATCACTTCATAATGAGGATGGGATGGCGATGGTATCATTCCAACAAGAAGGAGGCCTCTCCGTGGCAAAAATACATGCAACGCGACATCTATAATGTGCGTGTGAATGCAGAGATTGCAGGGAATCTTCTTTTTGCAATATCGAGCATATTTGCTCATCGCAGTAATTTCCATGAAGATCCCTATAAGGTTTTTGGCATACACTATTCCCAATATTTCAAACTTGAAGTAGACTATGCTCTCCTTCATCGCTTTGACGAGCGAAATTCAGTTGCTTTCCGAGTAGGAGGTGGTGTGGGCGTGCCATATGGAAATTCGGAGATGTTGCCATTTGAGAAGAGATTTTATGGGGGCGGAGCAAATGGCGTGAGAGGATGGGCTGTGCGTACTCTCGGACCGGGTGCTTATCCGGGGCGAAATTCTGTAAGCGATTTTATCAATCAGTGTGGCGACATTCGTCTGATTACGAGTGCGGAATATCGTGCAAAACTCTTTTGGGTGTTGGAATTAGGAGCCTTTATCGATATAGGTAATATTTGGACCATTCGTGACTATCCTTTCCAGCAGGGAGGCGTATTCAAGATAGATGAATTTTATAAGCAGTTTGCGGCAGCCTATGGTCTGGGTCTTCGTATGGACTTCAATTACTTTCTTCTTCGCTTCGATCTTGGAATGAAAGCACATAATCCGGCAATGGGAGAGAAACCTTGGCCTCTGATCTCACCACGCTGGAACCGCGATTCATCATTTCATTTTTCTATCGGATACCCCTTCTAATTAATTCATAATTCATAATTGGTTACTTTTGAACTAAAGCGAGCCATGATGCATTATGCATAATCAGATGCGATTATGCATAATTGTATGTTTCTTGATTTTTGGTTGATTATTGTCAGGATTATTAAATTTTTTCTTTGTTTATTATTGTTAAATGAAAAATATTTGCTAATTTTGTGTCGGACTGTTTTGCAGTCTGATTTTTACATATTACATTAAGCGTTTTTGCTTTATCCTTAAACTGAAAATCGCCAAATATTTCACACAGGATATAGCAGTCAGAAACGCTCATGCTTGTCGTATATCCGCTCCCCGACAAGGGGGATATCGATATCCGATATGGCGTGGGAGCGGACTGTTTATTGCGTGAAGGGCGTTTAGCGATGCCTCAGTTTAGGTATATAGTGGAAGATCGTCCCACGCTTTTTGTATATCCGATACTAATTATTAACATTATGCTTTCCAGGGGGCGAGGCTTGCTTTTTTTATCTACATCATGAATGATATTTCATCATCAAAAAAATGGAGAGTATCAACAGGATTGGTATTTTGGGGAGTGACAATTCAATCAGTGTTTAATCTAATAGGTCTGGGGTGCATCCTCTATGTAGGCTATAATATGATAGACATAGCATTGAGAGGTATTCTTCCGTCGATCTTATCAGCCAGCCTTGACTATTATGAGGCCAATATGGCAGCCTTCCTTGGCACTGTCGTCATATGTTTCGCAATATCTATTTTGGGATATGTCTTATATTTGGTTGGGATATGTCTTTTCAAAGGGCCGCAGCGTTCTGTTAACTCGAATGCGAGAGTACGTAACATCATAATCGTAGAGTTGTTGATGCCTATATTGCTAATACTTTTTTTTGTAATATATTATAAATGTATTGAAATAGTATTGGCAAGCATAGAGAGTGCCATTATATATAGTCTACTGCCATTTATTGGGTCATTGGCAGCCATTATCTTCCTATTGATTCAGTTTGGTACCCTTTCCAAGGAAGATTCATGGTCTGAAAAGTCAAGAGGTGGAGCAGGTGATGTCCAGACCAGTTATACCTGTCTTTTATGGATGCTTGGCGTTCTCATTCTCGGATGCTGTTTGATGGCTTTTACTGTATATTCATTTATCAACAATCTTGACTCCATCCAGCAGTCAGGATATGGTTATCAAGATATGTTTGAGGGTGTGAATGCGTTGGCAAGGAAGGTAAATGATTTGGTGTCTACCGTAAAAGTAGAAGCGATGTTCACAATCCTTGTAATATTTATATTTGGTGCATGGTCTACGATTAAAAGGATAGTAGGTTGGCGTATGATTCATAATGGCGGCAATGAGGAGGTTTATACATTAAGGCCACGCTCCGGGGTATCAATACGTAATTCAGGAGGCAGCCGATTCTGCTATAAATGCGGAACAGAGTTGCCTGATGGCTCTTCCTTCTGCCCTTCATGTGGCACGCCGGTGACGGTAGTATCCACTGCGGAAAACGATGAGTCGCTTCAAGAGCAACTGACAGATTCCGAAATTGCTGCAGAATGTGTAGACGCGCATGAAACTGCTACCCAATCATCAGACATCAATATTGTATATGAAGATGAAGAATCTGACAAGAAAAAGAAATGGATGCTTTGGGGTGGTATCGCAGCGGGAATCATAGCCGTTGCTGTCGGACTATGGGCGGCCCTTTGGCATCGTTCAGATAAATTCGAACCTAACGCAAATGTATTTGTCATAGATACCAATGTATATAAGTCAATAAAAGATGGGGAAGGCGAGAGTTTACTTGCCAACTTAGTCTATGGTACACCGGTACAGGACATTGCCGATGAAAAAGTGGATGATATATGGACAGAAGTGATATTTGAGCAAAATGGGGAGAGCATAAGGGGGTTCATCAATAAGCACAATATAATGAACTTTGATGATTTCGCAATTCTTGAAGCTGCGGGTTTTGACGATGAAAATCTTAGGAATCAGCTCCCGGAAAGATTGCAGAGGCTTGCGATAGCTCATGCCGCGAAGACTCTTGATAAGGAATGGCGAGTAGAGATACTGGATGATGCAGACACTTATGCGAATGCTAAAAATGTATTTATTACGAATGCATCTCCTTCCGAACATTGCTTTGCCTTTGCTTTGGAAAATAAACATGGTGAAGATGAGAGAAAAGCTTTTGTCTACAGTATGCCGATTGTCTATGAAGAAGGAAACATCAGACAACCGATCTATCTCTACGATGAGAATATTCCAATTGACCAAGGTACTATTCTCGATGTAACTTATAACAAAAGAAACCAAAGTTATACTGTTAAATACTTGATGCGCTACGGATATTGTGGTGAAGATGAAGAGGAGTATGTTACAGTAGAAGAGATTTCCCCAGCTTTTTATGCTAAGACAGATTTACAAGGGCAAATAGATGGTAAATACGATATAAGTATGACTTTTTATGAGAATACAGACTATACGATAACAGGCTGGTACAAATATCTCAAAAACGATGTGCCGATTGAATTATCTGGAAAATTTACCAACATTGATGATGTGTCTGATCGAATAGAACAGAATTTGGTGATAGATGAATACGTGGATGGGAAACATACTGGTTCATTTAAAGGCAGATTCAATGGTACTTCTTTCACTGGTAAATGGATCAGTGCTGACGGAAGTAAGGAATTGCCTTTCAAGGTGACTAAGTAATAAAAAGTAAAGATAAGAATTAAGTAGCTCGTAAAAATTAATGATATGATAAATGCGAGATAATCTTGAGTCAGG
>CAYNEZ010000090.1:0-13097 GCA_964396365.1 uncultured Sangeribacter sp.
TTTCATATTTTTTAGTTAATTTTGTATTCGTAAATAAGTCGAAACAACTTCTTTATAAAAAACTACATTACAAATATGGAGATATTAAATACACTGAATGATTGGCTCTGGAGCTATCTGCTAATTGGACTGCTGCTGATTGCTGCTGTATGGTTTACGGTCAAAAGCCGTGGCGTACAATTCCGTATGTTTGGAGAAATGTGCCGTCTTCTTGCTGCCTCCGGGAAAAAGGAGGGAGGCAGCAAAAATGATTCCCACCATACTGTAAGCTCGTTTCAGGCTTTCGCAGTATCGATTGCATCACGTGTTGGCACCGGAAACCTTGCTGGTGTAGCAACGGCAATCGCTATCGGAGGACCAGGTTCAATATTCTGGATGTGGATTATTGCTCTGTTAGGATCTGCTTCCGCTTTCGTGGAGTCTACACTCGCCCAGCTATATAAGGTAAAGGGAGAGAATTCTTTCAAGGGTGGTCCCGCCTACTACATTCAGAAGGGTCTCGGAAAAAGATGGTGGGCTATTATCTTTGCAGTGCTTATCACAATAACTTTCGGACTCGCTTTCAATTCCGTCCAGGCAAACACGATGACTGCTGCCGCGAAAGTGTCATTCGGCTGGGATCCGATGATTGTCGGAATCGCTGTCACTATAGCCTCAATGCTGGTAATCTTCGGTGGTATACAGAGAATATCACGTTTTAGCGAAATTGTAGTGCCGGTAATGGCCATAGCATACATTCTACTTGCCCTCGCCATCCTTGTAATGAATGCTACAAGGATTCCTGAAATGCTCTCACATATCATAAGCGAGGCTTTCACTGGTAGCGCGGCCCTCGGCGGCGGGGTCGGAAGTGCTCTGATGATGGGCATAAAACGTGGTCTTTTCAGCAACGAGGCTGGAGAAGGATCTGCGCCTAATGTAGCAGCTACCGCCTCGGTAAGCCATCCCGTAAAACAAGGTCTTCTCCAGACACTTGCAGTTTTCACTGACACTCTTCTGATATGCACTTGCACTGCAATTATAATCTTACTGAGTGGAATATATGAAAATGGTGAGAGCGGTATTGCCCTCACCCAGTCTGCTCTTGAGTCGGAAGTGGGAAGTATGGGAAGTACGTTTGTGGCAGTAGCCGTATTCTTCTTCGCATTTACGAGTATCGTCTCAAACTACTATTACGGAGAAACCAACCTACAGTTTATCAGCAACAAAAGATGGCCCGTAACTGCATACAGAGTAATCGTAGGAGGCATGGTTATGGTCGGTTCGCTGACATCCCTTGAGTTCGTATGGGGAATGGCTGACATTTTCATGGGACTTATGACTCTATGCAACCTCTTGGCTATATTTTTCCTTGGCAAATACGCTATTCGCCTTCTAAAAGACTACCAATGTCAGCTCCGAGAAGGTAAGAATCCAGAATATCACCGCACTACAATCCCCGAAATAGCAGACGAGACCGAATGTTGGCCAGAGTAGTTAGCGCACTCCGTGCGCGTCAACGCGCGTAATTTTGACTAAATTTGTCATTGAAATGCGACTTCCTTAAAGGCATACGTGCGGAGTGAACCATCAGCAAGCCGAAGCGAAATAGGGCCATGCATGGCAATTGCATCAATCCTCGCCATAAAGTTTTCTCCGGTAACAGCGTCAATAAATGGGTGAAGCAGACCATCCCCTCTCCACAATTTACCCATAAATTCTTGATGAAGATAATCCCGCTCCTCTATTGTATGGATAGTTTCAAGCCTACGCTCCATTATCCCGGAAATCTCCTCTTCAAGTGCCCCAAGATCATATGTCTCCTCTGTGATCTGCCACATTGACACAGGATTCGGTGCGTCGCTGAGAAATTCCTTTTGGTTGACGTTGATTCCGACCCCAATCACAGAGTAAGACACGAATCCACCCATGATTGAATGCCGTATCAATATTCCGCATATCTTCCGGTCGCCGACGTAGATATCGTTGGGCCATTTCACTTTGGCTTCAATCCCATGCGCGGCAAGGAAATCAACTACCGCAAGAGCAACTGCTTCCGACATTGCAAACTGAGCCATCGGAGGAAACTGGACAGGACGATAAAATATCGAAAAAGTCAGATTTTTCCCGGGTTCCGCTTCCCACGAATTGCCACGCTGACCTTGACCTGCCGTCTGAGTACGCGCGATGACCATAACAGGAGCCTCCAGATTCGAAACCTCACGCATTATATAAGAATTGGTGGAATCTACCTCTTCAAGATGCAATATATTCATTTTTTATACTTATTGACACTGACTCTTTAACTAAGCATAATTAGTAATCAAGCATGCTCCGCATGCGCCACACCAAGTCAAAAGGCGACTATTCTACTCCATCAAATTCACTATACGTGTCCCATCCTCAACCTCTTCAATCTCCACAAAGAGAGTATCATCTGGAAGAATATCTTCGATATTCTCCGTCCATTCCATCAGGCAGAGGTTTCCACTATCCCAATAATCTTCAATTCCTATATCAAATGCTTCAGCGGATGATTCCAATCGATAAAAATCGAAGTGATATACAGTCTGTCCTGTCTCAGAAGAATGATACTCATTGGCAATAGCAAATGTTGGTGAAGATGCTTCGTCATCCATCTTCAGCTGACGCATCATCTCACCCACCAATGTTGTCTTTCCAGCTCCCATCTTCCCGCGCAAAGCAACAATCCTCCTATCCCCTATTGCTGCTATAAGATCAGCGGCAGCACGAGGCAGATCCTCCAATTTTTCTATTTTTATTTCCATGTCTACTCAAATTTTACCCTTATCTCATGATCTCCCCACATTAATAACAAAATTCGACACATTATTATGTCAATGCCCAGCAATAATCAATATACTCACGCTTTTTCGTATTTAACAAAACATTAAGAATAAAAACCTCGTTTTATTTATACAAGAAGAATTCAAAAACCTTATGTATGGATACAATCATTAATATAGCTGGATATGGAGCCGCACTTTGCATGATTTTCGGTTATCTGCCTCAGGCAATAGCCACTATCCGCACACGAGACACTGACGGAATAGCCCTCCCTACATTCCTGATGCTCGGACTCGGTTCGGTTCTCTTTGTGATCCAGGGTATTCTTCTCAAAAACATCCCCATTGTAATCACAAACTCGATAGCAACAATTTGCTCCATCATAATCTTCGCTATAAAAATCTCCAACGACCGTAAAAAGAAAAAAATAGGTCAATTAACAGACAACGATAACAACTGAGTATCTACTTATTTATATGGAAATACTTATTACCGGCGCGTCCGGGATGCTGGGAGGTTATATACTCCCTATTTTGAAAGAAGCCAACGTCGTGACTACTCTTCAACGTCATGACGCAGATTTTATATGTGATTTGACCAAGGATATTCCCCAATTAGGACATAAAGCTTTCGACCTCGTAGTCCATACAGCCGGATCGAAAAGTGAAAGCGATGCATTTGACTTGAATCTTGAAGGCACCAAAAGGCTTCTCAAAGCGCTAGAGATCAATCCGCCAAAAGAATTTGTCTACTTATCAAGCTGGGAAGTATATAGTCATAGTCCGGATTCTGGAGAAGATGTCAAAGAAGACCATCAACTTTGGGCTTCCACAAAAGTTGGACAATCTAAAGCCTTGGCTGAAGACTTGGTGAGCAAATGGTGCACTCAACATAATGTCATACTTACAATACTCCGTCCTGCACGTATGTTTGGCAAAGGCATAAATGGAGAAATGAAAAGCCTATTTAACGACGTTATAAACAGCCGATATATACACGTACGCGATAACAACGCACGTTTGAGCCTTATCTGTGCTTCAGACGTAGCCGAAGCCATCAAGAACCTCCACTCCATCGGCGGGACATACAATATTGCAGATGGCAAGGATGCTTCCTGGATAGAACTGGCCGAAGCTATGAGTGCTAATTCTGGGGCCATGAAGCGCCAGACTTTCCTTCCAAAGAAATGGGCGGATGCCGCTTGGCGATTTATGCCTTGGATCCCGGCTGTAAAAGCTTCCCTCTCGCCGGAAATACTCTCACGCCGCAGCAAGACACTGACACTATCTGCTGAGTCATTAAGAAATGTATTGCCTGGCTGGAAGCCTTATCCTACCATTGAAGTGATAAGCCGCCAACACAACGGGTATCCATATCAAGATTAATACCCCGTCTAAACAACTATAGAATATGATAAAAAAGATAATTGACGGGATAGCTTCTTTTGGGAAAGTTCTGTTGCTTTCCAAAAGACCTTCTGCCGCCGGCACCCCTAAGAGCGAACCTCTGATCATAATGGGCAACGGACCATCGCTTCGCGACACGATAGCCAATCATTCCGACATCTTGAAAAAGTCTCGGACTCTTGCTGTAAATTTTGCAGCAAATGCTGACAGCTATTTTGACTTAAGACCAGACATCTATGTCCTGGCAGATCCGCACTTCTTTCGCACAGATGATGATGGAGTCTCTGCAGACCCAAATGTAAGGCGTCTTTGGGACAACATAGCTTCTACAGACTGGGATATAACCCTATATGTACCATGCAAAGTTAAATTACCCGGTAAAATCTTTCAGAACCATCATATAACAGTCAAAAGATACAATTTGACTCCAGGTGAAGGTATTTCGGGACCTATACATTGGCTTTATCGCAAAGGTCTTGCCATGCCTCGGCCACGCAACGTGCTTATTGCTTCCTTAATGATAGCCTTACGTGAAGGGTTCCGGACAATTTATATTGTGGGCGCCGACCATACATGGAGCCGAGACCTGTGGGTGGACGACAAAAACCGTGTGATTTCAGTCCAGAAACACTTCTACAAGGACAACGATAAGGAGTTTGAACGAGTGGCACAGGAATATGCAGGATATCATCTCCACGACATACTGAACAGCCTTACAATTGCTTTCCGGTCTTACCATCAAATAGCCGAATATGCAACAAAAATCGGAGCCAAAATAATAAACTGTACGCCCGGAAGCTTCATTGACGCTTTCCCTCGCGAGGATTTATAATCGACTACAACGATGAAAACGACGACAACGACAAAAGGCCTTTTGGCACTCTCCCCTATGGCGGTTTTCCTTTTGCTCTATGTAGCAGTCTCCGCAATAATAGGTGATTTTTACAAGATTCCAATCTCTGTAGCACTCCTTGCTGCATCAATGTGGGCAAATATAATCTATCGTGGGAAAAGCCTTAAGGAACGTATTGAAACTTTTTCCGCAGCAGCCGCCGACAAGGATATCATTTATATGATATGGATTTTCGTGCTTGCCGGGGCCTTTGCTTCAGTGGCAAAAGAAATCGGTGCAGTCGATGCAACGGTGAATTTTACTCTTGGCATCTTCCCCCCGCAATATATAGTCCCAACATTATTCGTGGCCGCCTGCCTGATTTCATTCTCAATCGGAACATCTGTAGGCACTGTGGTTGCACTTACTCCCTTAGCTGCTGAACTTGCATCAGCCGAGGGTGGAAATATAGCGTTCTTTGTCGGAGTAGTGCTTGGAGGTGCCTTTTTCGGCGACAATCTCTCGTTTATTTCAGACACCACAATTGCTGCCACTCGTTCACAAGGTTGTCATATGCAAGATAAGTTCAAGGTTAATCTATGGATTGCACTCCCGGCAGCCATTGTCACACTCCTTTGCTATGTGTTTTTTGTCCCTGATGTTCCTATAGTAGAGTCTCATCAGTCTGGCGACCCATTGCTGATGCTACCCTATCTCGTAGTAATTGTGACAGCTATCATTGGTATGAACGTAACACTCGTTTTGACTTTCGGCATAGGATGTGCTGTGATTTTGGGAGCAATCCGAGGTATAAACCTTCTTGATATGGCAGGATTCGCAGGTTCCGGCATTGAAGGGATGGGCAGCCTGATCATAATTACCCTCCTTGCTTCTGGAATGCTAGGAATAATTAAGGCGTGCGGAGGCATTGCGTACATCCTCAATGTAATGACTGCACGAATTTCAGGCTTGCGTGGTGCACAAGGCACTCTGGCTGTGCTTGTCGGGATAGTGAATCTCTGTACTGCCAATAATACTGTGGCGATCATCACCGTTGGAGGATTGGCAAAGGATATTTCTGATAAGTTTGGTGTTGATCCTCGTAAAAGTGCTTCGATTCTTGACTCAGCCTCCTGTGTTGTCCAATGCCTCATCCCATATGG
Organism: uncultured Sangeribacter sp.; assembly: GCA_964396365.1. GTDB lineage: Bacteria > Bacteroidota > Bacteroidia > Bacteroidales > Muribaculaceae > Lepagella. Next base: position 6,189 of record CAYNEZ010000090.1, read on the forward strand.
AGCCCAGACCCTACTCGCCACCTCACTTGCCGGAATTTCCCCGGCTGCACCTTTCCCTTATCTTTATTATCCATGGGCTTTAGGGATAAGCCTTCTCCTTTCGATAGTATTCCTATTTCCAAGACGCTATTCCAAGAAGTTAGATCAATTAAGATAGCGGGTCACTCCAATTTCTCTGAATTGATCAGCTATCTTTTGTGACGGATTGACCACTATTGTGAGTCGGGGATAAGCTTTTGCGGTAGGGAGATCATCAGGATGGTCTGTGATAAAAGATTCCAGTCGAAGATTTTCTTGAACAAGCAGTTGCTCTATTCCGTCATGCTTTTCCTCCCCTTTCATTTCCACATATTCTTTATGGTCGTCGGAAAATCTTGTGGCTATTACCCCGTCGTATCCAAGTTTCTTGCATAGAGGCAAAACGTACTCTTCAAGCGCGGCAGTTGCGATATAAGTCTGGCACCCTCGTTGACGGCGTGATTCCACCAAATTACTCACATGTGGATTGATTGACTGTGAGATCAATTCTGCCAAATATTCCCAATCAGATTCTTGAAGATGAGATCTAGATGTTTTGGTCAGGTGCCATTTCATTTTGGTGTGGCTCGTAAGTCGCAGACTCCTTAGCCAAGTCCACCAAAGTACACTTAAGGCAGCCCCTGGCGAGTGGCGTTTCAAAAGCAATCCGGGCAGATGCTTCATAAATATATGCATGGAATTGACGGATATCAGGGAGCCGTCAAGATCTACAAAAGTGGCTCCTGTCTGTGGAGTTTGTAATCGTTCGACCATGGAAATCTTATCAATGTTTTATTTCTATATAGGGAATAGTCAGCTCGCACCCTCGGATGACTTGTAGTCTCTGTCATGACAGCTATGCGTATGGCAACTTTCACATTTGCTTTTCTTAACGTTTCTATAATGGCAAATAGTGTGTCGCCACTATCAATAGCGTCATCAATGATCAGAATATTAGGTTTTTCCTCTTTGTTTAGTATATCGGCAAGTCCATTGGGCATCTCCACGTATGGAGCAGCGGAAGGGCCCTTTATCTTTCTTCGCAAAGAGAGCAACGAAGACTCTGCCATTCTCATGAGGTTGAGCATGGTCATAGGAAGACTCTTCAGAATGGTGCTTATCACTGCGCTTTTACGCTTTGTAGAGGGTCGCTGCAACGTGATGTCATATCTTGCTCCATACATTCCTTTTGGAAAATGACGGCAGAATGCGTCGCATACGAAAGAGCCGCCGCGTCTCACTGCCACAATTGCATCAAACCTACCGATAGAGCTTTCCTCTACCATCTGGGCGAGACGCGCAGCATGCTGGCTGAATGATGAAGTGTCTAAAGTCAGAACCTGCATAATACTCTTATTGCCGGCATTCCCAGATAGGATACGAGGGCGCCAAGTTTATTTTTTAGTCTTACTTTACCGTCAATGAGCTCTCTAAACCTTTGCTCCTTGATCACCTTAAGACATCTTGACAGCTGTTCAGGATTTTCGATGCCATTTCTTAGCATTTCTACGAGGATATTGAAATGCGCACTGAAACGTCGGTCAAGCGCAGCTTTGTACAATTCCGGGGATTTGTTCTTCATATGTGCTACGATTCTGTCAGTGACATCAAGCACATCGAAGCGGGCATCAGACCATTTGTTGATGAAACTCCCGGGCGTATTCCGATAGAAATATACTACACGGTCAAGTATGCAAATACGATCTACTCTTTCAAACGCCTGATAGAAAATGTCAAGATCCTCATATCGGCATTTCCTGAATCGTAATGGCTTTTCTCCTTTAAATACTGATGAATGAAAGAGCATACCCCAAGGATTATTGAGAATCCTCATCTGATAAAGACCTATAAGTATGGCTGTATCGGATGGAACTGTCATAGAATGTCCTTCCCCCGTTGGCATTTTTGAAGGAATATCCCTCGTATATCCTCCTGCCACTATCCCAGCGCCGCTTTTTCGGGCATGCTTTATCATAACTTCAAGTGCATCATGAGGCATGATGTCATCAGCATCCATAAAAGCTATCCATTCACCGTCCGCAATGTCTATCCCACGATTACGCGCAGCCGAGACCCCATCATTTGATTGCAATATATAGCGGAAACGTGGATCTTTGTCGCAATATTGCTGACAAATGGCTGATGAATTGTCGGTAGACCCATCATCCACAAGAAGGGCTTCGAAATCACTAAAGGCCTGAGCCTGCAGCGACTTCAATGCTTCCCCAAGCCATTGCTCGGCATTGTAAATCGGTATTATTACTGAAATAGCTTTCATGATATTTGGATATCTCCAATGCAAAGGTAGTGATTTGTTGTGGAATATCCAAACAAAAAGAGAGCCAAACGAAAAAGAGCCTCTGCTTTATTGCAGAAGCTCTTTATATTTGTTTTTCAACTGGACCTTACAGCTCAGGCTCTTCTACGAAGTCGTCTTTGCCAACTCCGCATACCGGGCATACCCAGTCATTGGGGATATCTTCAAACGCTGTTCCGGGAGCGATGCCGCCGTCTGGATCACCTACTGCTGGATCATAGATCCAATCGCATACTTCACATCTGTATTTTTTCATAGTCAGATAAATTTAAAGGGTTTCTAAATTGTTTTCATCTATAAAACCCTCTTAGGGTATATTTGGTTTAATGTTTCGGATAAAAAATTTGGAGCAATCCCACTTTTTTCCTATTTTTGCACCATATAACCCCACAACATTATAACCTTATAACCCAGAAGTTGAGTTTTTGAAAAATAAATTATAAATATGGATAAATATCAAGAAGTGATCGCAGCATCAAAGGTGACAGGCGATGATGAGGTCGTAAAAGCTGAAGTAAAAAAAATCGTAGATGAGGCTGGCAAATACGCCTCAAAAGAAGTATATGAATTTCTACTGAATTCAATCGACTTGACAACACTTGCTACCGATGACAGCGTGAAAAGCGTGGTAGCCTTCACTGAGAAAGTGAATAATTTCGACAGCGACTATCCTCAGTATAAGAATGTAGCTGCAATCTGCGTATATTCCAATTTTGCAGAAGTAGTGCGCAACACTCTCGATGTTCCGGGCGTTGACGTGGCAGTCGTAGCCGGCTGTTTCCCAAGTGCCCAGACCTTCATCGAAGTGAAGGTGGCCGATGTGGCAATGGCTGTTCTCGGAGGAGCTGACGAAGTGGATATTGTCTTCCCAGTTGGTATGTATAAGGATGGCGACTATGAAGGGCTATGTGACGAAATCATCGAGATGAAGCATGCGGCAAGAGGCGCAAAGTTAAAGGTGATTCTCGAGTCTGGGCTTCTTAAGACAGCTGAAGACATCCGCAGGGCATCCATACTCTCCCTTTACAGCGAGGCTGACTTCCTGAAGACTTCAACCGGCAAGATATATCCAGGTGCAAGCCTTGAGGCCGCGTGGGTAATGTGCCAATGCATCAAAGAGTACTATCAGGCCTCCGGCCGCAAGGTTGGGTTCAAGTGTTCGGGCGGAGTTCGCACCACAGAGGATGCACTCAACTACTATGCTATCGTGAAAGAAGTGCTCGGAGACGAATGGCTCTGCCACGATCTCTTCCGCATCGGAGCAAGTTCCCTCGCTAACGCTGTCCTTTCATCCCTCGAAGGCAGCGAAGTCAAATACTTTTGATTGTTTTTGAATATAGATTGCATATATTCCCTGATGTTAGGGTATAAACGGATATTTTGTTTAAAATATCCGTTTTTATTTATTCTTATTTTGGTTATCTTGAAAATAGTAATTAACTTTGCAGTCACGACAGAATCTATATGATGATGTCTTCAAATCGAGTATTTGTAAAAACAGAAAAATATGTTGCCAAACACAGATGTCATCACGAAAGAAAGCGTGGTGGTAAGATTTTCAGGAGACTCCGGTGATGGAATGCAGCTCGCCGGAAACATTTTCTCCAATGTCAGTGCCGGTGAGGGAAATACCATTTCCACTTTCCCTGACTATCCTGCAGAAATCCGTGCCCCGCAAGGTTCACTTAGCGGTGTAAGCGGCTTCCAAGTGCATATTGGCAAGGGAGTTCACACTCCCGGAGATGCTGCCGATGTGCTTGTTGCGATGAATCCGGCTGCTTTGAAAACTAATCTCCGTTATCTTAAGAAAGGAGGTATCATAATCTGCGACAGCGATACATTCCGTCCTGCCGATCTCAAGAAGGCAGAATATGCTACAGATGATCCCGTGTCAGAGCTCGGGATAGACCCGGAGCATATCATGCTTGTGCCTATGACGACTATCCTAAAATCAGCTCTTGCTGACTCCGGAATGGACCAGAAGGCTATGATGAAATGCAAGAATATGCTTGCTCTTGGCATAGTTTGTTGGCTCTTCGATCGCCCTGTGGAAAGCGTACTTCATAAGCTTAAGGCCAAATTTGCAAAAAAGCCTGCTGTTTATGAAGCAAATGCAAAGGTTGTACACGCAGGATGGGATTACGGACACAACACCCATGCCTCAATGCCCACATATCGCATCGAGACAGAGGCTGTGAAACCGGGGGTATATACCGATGTAAATGGCAATACTGCCACCGCATGGGGACTCATTATGGCTTCAGAAAAGAGTGGACTTCCCTTGTTCCTCGGAAGCTATCCCATCACCCCGGCTACTGATATTCTTCATGAACTTGCAAAGCGCAAAGACTTGGGCGTTAAAGCATGCCAGATGGAAGACGAAATTGCGGGCGTTTGCTCTGCAATTGGAGCATCCTATGCCGGAAATCTCGCGGTGACTTCCACTTCAGGTCCTGGCTTGGCTCTGAAGAGTGAGGGTATCGGTCTTGCAGTCATGGCAGAACTTCCTCTTGTGGTGATTGACGTGCAACGTGGAGGTCCGTCAACTGGTCTTCCAACCAAAACAGAACAGACCGACCTTATGCAGGCACTTTATGGCCGCAACGGAGAATCTCCACTTTGTGTCGTAGCTGCCGCAAGCCCTACGGATTGTTTCACTATGGCATTCGAGGCTGCCCGCATAGCACTTGAGCATATGACTCCGGTGATCCTTCTCACGGATGCATTTATAGCCAACGGCTCCAGTGCTTGGCGTGTGCCCGAAGAAGAGGATTATCCAACTATCAAGGTTCCTTATGTAAGCAAAGAAATGGTAGAGGCTGGGTGGACTCCCTATATGAGAAATGCTGAAACCCTAGCACGCTATTGGGCACTCCCCGGCATGGAGGGCGCTATGCACCGTGTCGGTGGTCTGGAAAAGGATGCCAATACGAGTGTGATTTCTACGGATGGAGCTAACCATGAAAAGATGGTACTCACACGTCGCCAAAAAGTGGCCAATATAGCAAACGATATTCCGTTGCTTCAGATACAAGGCAATTCGGAAGCCGATACTCTCCTTATAGGATGGGGCGGCACATACGGACATATGCTGACTGCTTGCGAGCAACTCAACCGTGAAGGCCACCCTGTGGCTCTAGCCCAGTTCAGATATATCAATCCGCTTCCTGCCAATGCCCTCGATGAAATAAGAAAATATAAGAATGTGATTGTTGCTGAGCTCAATACAGGTATGTTTGCCGATTATCTACAGCAGAAACTTCCCGGCATTGACATCAAGCGAATCAACAAGATCGAAGGTCAACCCTTTATGGTCTCTGAGATAGTGGAAGGAACATTAAAACATATCAACGAAAATTAATCCGGTGACAATGGAAAACAATAACTGCATATTCGCCCCCGGCGACTATAAGAATGGGGCAAGTGTCCGCTGGTGTCCCGGATGTGGAGACCATGCTATTCTCAACACTCTCCATAAGGCAATGGCCCGAGTTGGAATCGCACCAAAAGACACAGTAGTGGTCAGCGGTATTGGCTGCTCCTCTCGTCTTCCTTATTATATGAATACATATGGCATGCACACCATCCACGGACGTGCCGCCGCAATTGCTACAGGAGTCAAGACATCACGTCCTGAACTCACAGTATGGCAGATTTCAGGCGATGGTGATGGTCTTGCCATAGGCGGTAACCATTTTATCCATGCTGTCCGCAGAAACGTGGATATCAACATGCTGCTTCTGAATAACAAGATATACGGTCTTACCAAAGGACAATACAGCCCAACTTCCGAGCGAGGCACAGTATCTAAATCCAGCCCTTACGGGACCACAGAAGACCCGTTTATCCCTGCAGAACTCTGTTTTGGAGCTCGCGGCAACTTCTTCGCCCGTTCGTTTGATGTAGGTCTTGACATTAGCGTTGATGTCATGGAGGCAGCCGCAAAGCATAAAGGGACTTCCGTAGTAGAGATTCTTCAGAACTGCGTGATCTTTAACAATGGGATCCATGCCAATATCGTTGACAAGGATGTCAGAGATGACCACACCATCTATCTCCGCCATGGGGAGAAAATGCTTTTTGGGAAAAATCATGAGAAAGGTCTTGTTCAAGATGGTTTCAATGTGAAGGCTGTCACTATAGGAGAGGATGGATATACGCTTGATGATGTCCTTGTCCATGACGCTCATTGCGAAAGCAACTTCCTTCAGCAGCAACTGGCTATGATGGATGGCCACGATTTGCCCCTTGCCCTTGGAGTAATTCGTGATTATTCAGCCCCGACATATGAGTCTGAAGTTGCAGCCCAAGTAGAAGAAGTGAAGGGAAAGAAGAATTTCTCATCGCTCCGCGATATGGTTCTCAAGACCATGGACACCTGGACTGTAGGCTAATTTTTAGAAAAATAGAATAAAAAGTAGGCTGATTTCACCAAAATCGGCCTATTTTTATGCACAAACATCAAAAATATGTGCAAAAAATTTCTCTATATGAATTTTTTTAATTAGTTTTGCAGTCTAAAACGACAACTATATAATTTTTCTAACTCAAAACTATCAAGATTATGTCTGATA
>CAYNEZ010000091.1:0-13095 GCA_964396365.1 uncultured Sangeribacter sp.
GGAAAATTGAGAATTGAGAGAAGTCGGACGAGTCAAGCCGCCCGGGCGAGTCTCAATTATCAATTCTCAATTATGATTTTATTTTCCATTCGACTCCGTTCTTAGTGTCCTTGACGTCAAACCCGAGGTCGGCGAGGCGATCGCGGATGAAATCACTTGTCGCCCAATCCTTGGCAGCTTTGGCATTTTTGCGGACATCCATCAAGAGGTCGACAGCCCCTTCGAAAGCTTTTGTGGCCTTGGAGTCAGCCTCACCTGCAGCTGAGTCTACCCGAATGCCGAGCAGGTCGATGAGGAATGTGTTGAAGAGATCTTTCAGTCGGTCGATATCATGAACATCGAGAGTGATCTGGCCATCTGTGGCCTGATTGATGTAGCGGCAAGCCTCAAAAAGCTCGGCAATCACCATCGGCGTGTTAAGGTCGTCGTCCATAGCCTCATAGCATTTGGCAGCAAAGTCAGGCAACTCTACGCTTGACTTTTCAGCCGGCACGAGAGCCTGCAGACGACGATAGCCATCGAGCATCTTCTGGAGAGCCTTATCGGCAGCCTCAAGGGCTGCATCGGAAAAATCGACAGTGCTACGATATTGCGCCTGAAGGATAAAGAAACGGATTACCATCGGGGAATAGGGACGAGACAACAATGGGTGCTCACCTTTGAAGAACTGCTCAAGGGTAATGAAATTGTTGTAGCTCTTGCCCATCTTCTTTCCGGCAATTGTGATCATATTGTTGTGCATCCAGTAGCGGACAGTATCATGGCCTTTTGCCGCAACACTCTGAGCGATCTCACACTCATGGTGAGGGAACATAAGGTCCATGCCACCGCCATGGATATCAAACACCTCTCCGAGATACTTCTCCCCCATCGTGGAGCATTCGAGATGCCAACCGGGGAAACCCTCGCTCCAAGGGGAAGGCCAGTGCATGATATGCTCGGGAGCAGCCTTCTTCCACAGGGCAAAGTCGAGAGGATTACGTTTTTCATCCTGGCCATCGAGTTCGCGAGTAGTAGACAGAAGATCATCTATATTTCTGCCGGAGAGCTTACCATAGTGAAAGTCTTTGTTGTATTTTGCCACATCAAAGTAGACCGAGCCTTGGCTCTCGTAGGCATAGCCGGACTCGAGAATCTTCTTCACATATTCGATCTGCTCAATGATATGGCCTGAAGCATGCGGCTCGATGCTGGGAGGAAGCACATTTAGAGCCTCCATATCGCGATGGTAGCGGTTGAGATAGTATTGCACCACCTCCATCGGCTCCAGCTGCTCAAGGCGCGCTTTTTTTGCAATCTTGTCTTCACCGGAATCAGCGTCATGCTCAAGATGACCGACATCCGTAATGTTGCGGACATATCGCACCTTATATCCAAGATGCTTCAGATATCGAAAAAGGATATCAAAAGTGATGGCAGGACGCGCATGTCCAAGATGCGCGTCGCCATATACAGTAGGACCGCACACATACATGCCGACACGCCCCTCGTGAAGGGGCTTGAACGGCTGCTTGATGCGGCTAAGGGTATTATAGATGTATAACATTGATTATTGGTCTGATAGGCCTAATAGGCCCAACAGGACCAATAAGGCTAAAGAGCAGGACAGGGAGCCTGCCGCTGCATATTAATTATTGCTGAATGGATTATTCTTGAGGCCGCCTTTATTTTCGACCTTGCGACTGATTTCGCCGAACTTAGCTTCGTATTTGTTGACATTGTCGGTGAGCGCAAACATGAGCTGCTTAGCGTTTTCCGGGCTCATGATGATGCGGCTTACCACCGGAGCCTGGGGCATGCCGGGAGCTGCGAAGATAAAGTCAATGAGGAATTCATTCGGCCCATGGCCGATCATAGCGAGGTTTGAGTATTTTCCGTCGGCCACTTCAGGGCGGAGCTGGATCTGAAGCTGATTCTGGTTTGGATTTTCTTGTTGTGCCATTTTATCAAAGATAAATGATTAATTATAAATGATTAATTATAAAATGCAAAAGACAATCGGGAGAGCAAGTTGCATTGCAAGATGCGAAATTAATAAAAAAGACTCAAACTTCCAAACATTTATCATTATATCAGAGAGAGAGTCCACACACTGAGGAAACCAACGGCAGAGCCGGCGAGGACCTGCATAAGAGTGTGACGTCCGAGCCAGACGCGGGCACTACCGAGGAGGCCAGCCGTCACAATAGCACCTACTATCCACCATTCCATACCTTCAGAAGAGGGTCCTTCCTTGATGACCTGTATCAACATGGCAACAACTCCGGCAATGCCTGCGGCATGAGCACTGATTTTCCATCTGAAATTGACAATCAAATTGATGAGTGCAGCCAAAGCACCTCCAGCATAGAACATCGCCACCCAAAGAGGAGCCATCTTGAAATAGAGGAACAAGCCTGTGGAACCAAGGCAGACAATAGTGATGATATATGGAATGAGACGTTCACGCCTGCCATTCAGACCAATATCATCGATGAGCTTCATCTTCTTGAGAAGAAGGACGAGCAGCATAGGCACAATAAAATTGGCTCCAAAGACTATGAGGGTAAAGACCAATTTAGTATGAAATGGGGCATATGCCAGAAATGACAGCGAGAATATGAGCATAATACCATAAACAGGCATCAACAATGGCACAAACACCCAGGAAATAATGTTGGCACATCGGGTGATGAAATGTTCAAGAGGAGTATTGTCTTCCGGCTGCAAAGGGACATCAGAAGGACTCTCCTTCTGCGTTGGCTCCACTTTGGCAGACTCCTCAGAAGGAATCACCTCAATGACTTCAGCCACTTCTTCCTTGTGATCCTCCGTAACTTCAGGAGGCACCCAACCTTCCGGCTTGGGCATATAATCAAAATGATTAGACATACTTATTGAATTGAGAGGGTATTGGACTTGAGAAATTCATATCCTTGCGGGTGACCGGGTGGGCAAAGCGAAGAGTCTCTGCATGAAGGGCAAGACGATGAAGGGGACCGGAACCATTACCGTATCGCTTATCACCCATGATGGGACATCCGAGATCACGAGCATGGACACGAATCTGATTCTTGCGGCCTGTATCAAGAGAGAATTCAGCCAAAGTATGTCCTTTGCCTTTCCGGCGCACCTTATATCTTGTCACGGCCAGTTTTCCCTCGGAAGCATCTTCAGTAGAATAGACCTCATGCTGCGAAGTCTCTGCAAGATGACTTCTTATCTCGCCACTCTCCGACTCAAGTTCACCATCGAGAAGGGCCACATACTTACGCTCCAGCACCATATTATTCCAGTTGTGCTGCAAAGCTTCCTTAGCCTCGACGTTTTTTGCGAACACCATGAGTCCCGAAGTATCACGGTCAAGACGGTGAACAATGAAAATCTTATTGGAAGGATGCACAGACTTGACATAATCGCGAAGAATACTATAAGCAGTCTCCACATGGCTTTTCTTTGAAGAATCAGTGCCTACTGACAACAAGCCATAGCCCTTGTCAACAACAATAATGTCATCGTCTTCATACAATATCTTCAAACGAGGATGGCTGAACACGACAAAAGGACGTGTAAAATTAAGTTCCACAACGCTGCCGGGAAGGACAGGAGCGTCAAAGGCTGTAGTGACCACGCCATCTATCGCAAAGTGACCAAACTTAAGCCATTTCTTTATGTCGGCACGCTTAGCGTCAGGAAGGACAGACGTCACGAAAGACATAAGCCCAATCTCGGAATCCCCTTTGTTTTCACGCCGGAGAATGCGGTCGGGTTGCCAGCCACCGTGCATACGCGTGTTGATATCTTTGTTTCTATTTTGTTTCATTTCTTATGATTTTTTCCAACAGATAGTTGCCAATCTCGCAAAGAAGCCGACGCAACTTCAATGTTTAAACACTTTCCAATCTAAAATTATTGGAAAGAGGGTTAAAAAAATCTTCTTTTATCGGCAATTATTGCTGATGTGTCAAAAAAAATCGTTACTTTTGCACTTGATTCCAATCTCTTCTCATAAAACTTGACTTATGAAGAAAATTATATTCAATGCCATTTTGCTTTTTGCGGTGATATTTCCAGTTGCTACTGCTGCCCAGCTGACTTCATTTTCAACGAAGACAACGGGGCCTGCAGAACGGCCAGCTACGGTAGTAGAAAAAATGAAAGAACACGGAGTTTTCACCACATTGGAACTTGCAGCCAATATCGGAACGACCGGCCTTGGTCTTGAAATAGCATCTCCAATGACAAAATGGACAAAACTCAGGGTAGGATTCGACTACTTGCCACAGTTCACCATACCGATGAACTTTGAGATGAGCAGTTATGTTGACGGCAAGGTGAGCGACAAATTTGAAAAGATACAGGATCTGATGTATAGCCTGAGTGGAATGACAATCGACCAGGAAATCAACATGGAGTCGAAACCCACCATGGCCACTTTCAGGCTCCTTGTAGATGTGTATCCATTCAAGAACAACAGACATTGGCACTTCACGGCTGGCTTCTTTGTAGGAGGAAAAAGCGTGGGGAAAAGCATCAACAAGATTACAGAAATGCCGTCGTTGTTGGCATTGAATATGTATGACAGGCTATATCAGACCATCACTTCAGATGAATTTTTAGACAAAGTGCAAGATGACCCCCACTTCCTTTACGAGCTCACAGGCATATCTGCACTTGATGGGGAATTTCTTAGTTATTATACAGCAGTCGAGCTTCAAGACAAGATGTTGGCAATGGGAAAGCTTGGCGTGCATGTCGGCGACTACAGACTGGATGAAAATGGAAATCCGGTGCCTTATATGATGATGCCGGACAAAGACGGCACGGTGAGTGCAAAAGCGAAAGTGAATCGATTCCGTCCTTATTTAGGATTTGGGTATGGAGGAGCGCTCAGCAATGACGGCAAGTGGGAAGCTTCTTTCGATGCCGGGGTACAGTTTTGGGGTGGAGCGCCGAAAGTGACAACCCATGACGGCACCGTACTAAACAACCTTACCAACCTTCGAGGAAAAGTAGGTTCGTATATGGACATAATGAAGGCTATCCCCGTATATCCTACTATAGATTTCCGTATTTCATATCGTTTTTGAATTGTGGAAGAGATATTCCAATTGCTGTGGGCAAACCGAATGCTTGGACTCTCTTTCCAACTTGAAAGCGGAGAAAAGGTAAGGGTGATTGATCCCGGGATCCTGAACAAAGATTCAGGTCCGGATTTCTTCAATGCCAAAGTGAAGATAGATGGGAAGACATGGGTTGGAAATATCGAAATCCACATGAAGGCTTCTGATTGGCATAGACATGGACACAGCAACGACCAGGCTTACGAAAATGTAATCCTACACGTAGTGGCTATCAGCGACACAAAAATTCATAGGAAAGACGGGAGCGAGATAGCACAGATGAGAGTGGCGCTTCCGGAAAATTTCTACAAGACATTTGCATACCTGACAGCGACTAATTCCGCTACAAGATGCGCAGCTGGACTCCACAAAATAGATTCCATAAGGCGTTCGGACTGGATAGAGACACTCACAATCGAGCGTATCCAGCATAAAGCCACGAGGATAGAAGAGACCCTTAAGACTACAAATGGGGACTGGAACTCAGCTTGCTTCTCCACATTGGCCCGCGCACTCGGATTCGGCCTCAACGGCATTCCTTTTGAAATGCTCGCCGCTAGCATCAACCTCAACCATTTGCGTCGACATTCAGATAATATTGTGCAGATGGAAGCCATATTCTTCGGACAAGCAGGTCTTCTTGATCCTATGCTTTACATTACAGACAGGAGATACCAGATAATGTGTAGGGAATATCAGTTTTTGGCACGCAAATATTCGATGCGACCAATCCCTAAAGCATCCTGGAAATTCTCGAAGACAAGGCCCCAAAATCTCCCCTACAGAAGGATTGCGCTTTTAGCAAAGGCCATGGCTGAGACTCCTGACCTCCTAACAAGAATAATTGAGACAAAAGGAGACGAGGAAAAACTTCGTCCACTTTTCAAATGGAATGTGGATTCTTATTGGAGCCACCGACTGACTTTCGGAAGCGAAGCACATGACGAAGCAAGGCCATCTTCGCTTACTGAATCGAGCATCAGCATTTTGCTTATTAACGTTGCCGCCCCCTTATTATATGCATATGCGACGCTGCACTCAGACCACGAGCTAAAGGAAGCGGCCATCAGCTTGCTGACGGGTATGCCACCTGAACGAAACGCCATATTAAGGAACTGGGAGCAACTTGGCTTCAAAGCAAAAGATGCCGGGATGTCGCAGGCTCTGATACATCTGCGAAAAGAATACTGCGACAAGCATGAGTGCTTGCGCTGCAGATTTGGACATCATGTGCTGAGGGCAACAATCAATGACTGACGATCATCGATCAGTCATTTTTTGAAGATAGAGACCGACATTATTATGCCTTCAAGGTCGGAAGGAGACTTTACGTTAGTCTCCGAGAAAGAGACATTGACGTCTCCGATGTCGTAGAGCCATATGAACTCCTTCTCGTCGATAGGATTAATATAGGCTGTGACGAGATCTGCACTATTGAGATTTAAGGCTCCGAGAATATAATTACGAAGGTCGTCGGTGAGGAGATCTCCAAGATACAAGTTACTGATTCGCGCCTCATAGTCGCTGACCACGCGAACTTTCCATTCTCCCGGATTTCCTTCTATGTCGGTATAAAGAGGAGTGCCTTGACCATCGGTCAAAATTCCATTAAAATCATAGTCAGCACTGTCAAGCCTCTCGCCCACACGCACAGCATCTACAAGAGAGCAGACAGTCATCGCGATGTCATTGTCGGCATGAAATTGGGATTCTTCCGGCATAGGAGATTCATAGCTGATTCCGGAAGTCTTATTACCACAGGAAACCAGCACAATAAGCATCACGGATATCATCAGCAACCAAGCCTTTTCACCGCTGCAATAATACTTATGACCAATACAGTTCATACGTCAAATAGAAAAACTCCGCAAAATTACAAAAAAAATCAATACATAAAGATTTTTTAACAAATAAAATCATTAATTTTGCATTATGGACTGGAATAGACTAATCTCCGACAAACGGCTGGGACTGGAACAATATCACGATCCTCAGCAACATACCCGCTCTGATTTCCAACGGGACTATGACCGGCTTATCTTCTCCTCCCCTTTCCGCCGGCTACAAAACAAGACCCAGGTGTTTCCGCTACCAGGGTCAATATTTGTCCATAACCGTCTGACGCATAGTCTCGAAGTGTCATCCGTAGGCCGATCAATGGCAAATGAAGTGACAAACATACTCATTGACAAGCATGGATATGACATCCGGACTGCAAAATTGAGAGATATGGCAGACATCGTTGCGACGGCTTGCCTTGCCCATGACTTAGGGAATCCCCCTTTCGGGCATAACGGAGAAAAGACTATTTCCAGTTTCTTCACGGAAGGGGCCGGACTCTCTCTTAAACCTCTGCTTACAGAGCGCCAATGGAGTGATTTCTCTCATTTTGAAGGGAATGCAAATTCTTTCCGACTTCTCACCCATCAATTTGAAGGGAGGCGCAAGGGTGGATTTGCCATGACATATAGCGCGTTGGCATCTGTGGTGAAATATCCGTTTTCTTCGATACAGGCAGGAGAAAAAGGGAAATTCGGATATTTTGAGACTGAAGAGGACATCTACTTACGTGTGGCCGAAGAGCTTGGTATCCCGGAGATTGAGCATGGACGCCATGCAAGACATCCATTCGTATTCCTGATGGAGGCCGCAGATGACATCTGCTATCAGATAATGGATATTGAAGATGCCCACAAACTTAAGATATTGTCGACGGCAGAAGTTAAGGATCTTATGCTCAAGTTCTTCGGAGAAAGAGAGCAGATGCATATGATAGACTCTATGAAACGGCTGGATGATCCGAATGAGCAGGTAGCGTATATGAGGTCGAAAGTAATCGGAGCCCTTGTAGGAGGATGCTCCAAGGAATTTACAGATCACGAAAAAGAGATACTGGCAGGAGCCTATCATGGGTCGCTGACATCAAATATCCCGGGGCGGCTTAGCGAAGCATATGCGGAATGCAGCGAAACGGCATGGAGAAAAATATACAATGCTCCGGAGGTAATAGACATCGAATTGGCGGGCAATAGAATCATCACTTATCTTATGGAGAATCTTGTGGGAGCTGTATTGGCTCCTGAGAAGGCTTATTCACGATTGTTGCTGGAGAAAGTGCCGCATCAATATGACGTGCGCTCAGATAATCTCAACACAAGGCTACAAGGGGTGGTAGACCATGTGTCGGCAATGACAGACGTCTATGCACTAGACCTTTTCCGTACTCTCAATGGACACACCCTTCCTGCAGTCTGAAGCAACGATCGATGGCCAACGATCTATGATTAATGATAAATTATTAATGATCAATGATAAATTTTAAGTTTGGGATATCGCGCGGAAATGCACAAGCAATTCGACTACTATTGATTTTGACCCTGTTGAGTTATTTGCCTTCTTTTGGAAGGGATTACAGGCCGGAAGAGATTGTAAATCCTAATATAGCGAACAGATATGAATACGTGGCTGATCCGGAGGGTATGCTGAGCGCTTCGACCCGGAGGGCAGTCAACGAACGACTTCATGCATTACGCACGGCAACTACGGCGGAAGTTGCCGTGGCTGTTGTGCCTTCAATCGGAGACTATTCGATCGAAGATTTCTCGGAGAAAGTGTTTACGCGATGGGGACTGGGCAAGAAAGACAATGACAATGGAGTTCTTCTGCTGATTTCCCCCGATAGCCGACAAGTGAGAATACAGACAGGCTATGGCACAGAAGGAGTGCTTCCTGACATCACATGCGGGCAAATAATAAGAGAGTCTGTAGTGCCCAACATGAGGAATGATTGCCTTGACTGCGCCATAGATGAGGCTACAGAAATGATCGCAAAAATCATGACTGACCCGGAATATGCAGAAGAATTGCGATCTGAACTTTCTGACAATCATTCCGGATTTGATGAGGCACCGGTCAGTGAGGAGACCATGATGTGGTTTCTTGGAGCCTTGGCTATCATCCTTTGGCTTCTCGCAGCCGGGAGCTATATCTCATATCGCATAAAGACACGCAAGCTTAGGTCGGAATCTGAAAAGGCAACAGAATGGAGGTCAAGCCTCACCTTGCTTGGATTTCTTTCACTTGGGACCTTGTTGACGGCCCTTCCCTTCTATCTTCTTGCGCTCTATCATTATCGAAAAGCAAGATATGGAACCCGCAAATGTAACATCTGTGGAGGGAAAATGCGCTTGATGAAAGGGAACGAGACATTGGGGTCATTGTCTCCAAGCCAACAATTTGAGGAAAAAATCGGGTCAGTGCATTATGATGTGCATAAGTGTGAAAAGTGCGGCAATACGGAGGTCACAGCTTTTCCTTCGCATAATTCCAAGTATATGCAGTGCCCACATTGCGGCACAAGGGCATATCATTTCATTGGGAACAGGACTCTTCGACAACCGACATACCAGAGAGAGGGCGAAGGAGTGTCGCAATACCGTTGCGAATACTGCGGGAATCAGGATAACAAGGGATTCAGAATACCAAAGAAAGACATGGCAGCCACGATGGCTGCAGCCGCGGCTTTAGGGGCAGCCACACGCAGACGAGGAGGTGGCGGATTCGGCGGGGGCTTCGGTGGAGGCTTTGGAGGTGGTTTTGGAGGTGGACGTACCGGAGGAGGAGGTGCATCCGGAGGATGGTGACCTATTCCTTCCTAAAACGCATGGAACTATTCTGATAAGGGAACTTTATGGTCAATGAAAGAGCCAGCGGATCAAATTCGGCCTGAACATCATTTCGCATGAGTGCGCCTTCCGCGTCTTGCCATTCGACATTAAAAACATTAGAAAAAGGGGTAGGCAAAAGCTTACCCTTTTTCATTCCCAGAGACCAAAGTACGGAATTTATTTTTGCACCCCCTAAATAAAATATATCAAAATCTCCAGTATCGGCACCAGGAATCACAGCAATCCGATATGACCCACCCAGCTTTGCAAACGAGTCGTCGAAGTCATAGTCAAGAAGAGAATAAATACCGGTAAGACTGCTACGCTGCCCTGTATTTTCCTTCAATGATGACATAATGTCGGCTTCTGATAATACCGAAATCTCAACAGATGCCTTATCGAAACTAAATTCTGACACTGATATCCCTCTTGCATGATCTGAGATAATTTCAGGAGGACATGAGGGTGTAAAGCCTGATTTAAAACCAAGAATATGGTGATATTCACGATTACCGGCAAAAATATTCCAATTATTTCCAATGCGATTGATACGCCAAGCATTTTTACCTCTATAAGGATCTATTCCTTGGGAAACGACAACGGAAGCCAATTCTTGACTTCCGGGATATTCTGACACTACTATTCTAAGAGCATCTACGCTTGAATCGCCAAACGGGTCGGCAGATGAAACAGGAGTGACTTTTACTCTTAATTCTTTTCCATCTTCACAAGGGAACTCCACATACCATCCTTTCATTGAACTGTCAGCGACACGGAATGACACTGTCATTGAATCAGACAATGGCGGCCGAGAATGAGTCTGGGCGGTCAAAAGATCAGAAGTAGAAGAGTATATGCCGACAGCTGCGAAAATGAGAATAATGAATCCTATTGCCATATTGATTCTCTTCATCGTACGCTGTGTGAAATGGCCACGAAGCTTGTCGACAAAATGAGTGACCAGCCACCACCACCCCAATGCACCCGCAATAATGCCTACAAAACCGAGAATGTAATGGAAAAACTTCATCCCTTCAATCACAAAATTAAACTGTGCAAAAAGGCCGATGATCAAGAAAAGGATGAGAGGGTTGGAGAAAGTCAGCGCAAACCCCTTGAGGATATCGCCCTCGCGCGACGGGGCACCATGGTCGGCATCTGCCGCCAAGGAATCGTCTGGTTTCTTGCGGATGAGCCATATTCCAAAAAAGATAAGCACAACCGAGCCAATGAGCTGTATGGGAGAACGGTGATTATTAATGAAGTCTTCAATAAATGAGAGTCCAAAGCCGGTCAGCAGGCAATATATGAGGTCGGATATAGCAGCCCCAACACCTGTGTATAATCCTGAGAGACGTCCTTTATCGAGAGTACGCTGTATGCAATATATGCCAACAGGGCCCATGGGTGCAGAGACTACCACGCCTATCACCAACCCGCGCAATATCATCAACAGAAGCTGCTCCATCTCTTCAGGCTCTAAATATCAATTATGAATTATATATCCCCCTCCTTGCGACGGATCACAAAAATACCGCCGAAGACCATACTTATATTTTCCTGTAAGAGCAGGGCCGGCGACCGGAGCTCCACCTGAGGTCAGGACGTTGTAGCGAGAGCCACATACCGGACATACAGCTTCCAAATTATTACTGTCAATGCCTACTCTCACAGTCTGGCTACATTCAACAGGACAAGACAGGTCGTAGGCAAGAGGCACGTTGGGGTCAGCAGTGAAAGGATCGACTCCACCAATAAGAAGAACTCCACCGAAGCCAAGATATGTGTTGGCATTGAAAGGGAAACCGGCAGGACTGACAGTGCCTTGGCTGTTGATAAACGATCTCGAGATTCCCAAGCCAGAGACTCCATAGGAATTCCACATTCCAGCTCCGGAAAGATCTATAAATACAGGAAGTGAAGGGATTCGATCGTCGTCGATCTGATTGCACGAGGTCACAACCGACAGCAATACCATCAGCGACAACAGGATACTACCCTTTTTTATAAAGGATAGGAAAGTATGCATATCAGATCAATTTAGAAAAATGAATAATTATGAGAATGGGATGGAGCGAAGGACACTGGCAAACTGCTCTGTCATCTTTTGCATAGGCCCGGATATCATAGGGCGGAGCATTGCCGGAATCTCCAAGTCGATTTTTGCCTGCGCGCGACAAGAAGCTTCATCTATTGGATGAATGTCAAGCTGAAGCTGGAGAGGCACAGGAGTTCCCTCCCCTTTAAGGGTGATGCGCGAGGGGTCTTTACGCTCAACAACTTTCAATTTGATTGAACCTATCGGACCTCCGGGAAGTTCTATGCTGTCGTCGGTCAGACGAATATTATCAAACATTTCCTTTTTATCTGCCGGGATCTGATCTTCAGGGACCTGAGCCAGAAGATTTTTTAGTGATTCAAAATTGCTTAGACGCTGGAAGACACTTTCGGCCGACGCCTTCAAGGGGACTTCTTCGCTTTTATATGTAGCCATATTTTTTGAATTAGAGTTTAATTGTTTAGAACTGTTAGAGGGTCTTAATATGTCCCTGAAATTAGAATGGATCCGGGAGGTTAGGCACCCAAGAACCGGGATTCTTTCTCCATTCGCGGAGTGTCTCGGCCTCTTCGTTGCTTATAAACTGTATCTTCTCTGCCACTTCGAGCATGGTGGTGTAGGTGCAGAGTGCAACGGCATTTAAATTAGCCTCACGAAATCGCTTAAGTGCAATCGGAAATTCATAATTGAAAAGAGCGGCCATGCCAATCACTTCACACCCGGCATTATTTACAGCTTCGACGGCACGAAGACAGTTTCCGCCAGTTGAGATAAGATCTTCTATCACAACCACTTTCCAACCAGGCTTGAGATTTCCTTCAATCGTATTTTCAAGGCCATGATCCTTTGGGGTATCCCTGACATAAGCAAACGGGAGACCTATAACATCCGCTGCGAGAAGACCAAAGGCAATAGCGCCATTAGCTACAGAGGCAAGAGCATCCACCTCAGGGAAATTTTCCATGATGAGACGCGCCATTTCAATCTTTATGAAATTGCGGACATCAGGATAAGAGAGAGCTTTTCTATTGTCGTTATAAATAGGAGAGTTCCAGCCTGAGCTCCATACGAAAGGGATGGATGGCTGCAATTTTATAGCACTGATCTGCAGAAGTTTCTCTGCAAGCATTTTGTCTGGAGTATTCATAATATCACATTTTAGAGGAGAAAGGAGTATATCAAATCAACATATTCTCCCAATTATAACGCAAAATTACGATATTATAGATAATCTTGCAAGTTTTTTTTAATATTTTTTCATTGATGT
>CAYNEZ010000092.1:0-13083 GCA_964396365.1 uncultured Sangeribacter sp.
GTTCGTCAAGATTTTCAGTATAGGGAAATTCGAGGATCAATTCTTCCAGAGCTTCGGCATCTTCAAAAGTATCCTCGACCGCTTGGTCAAGACGTTCTATCTTGAAGAAACTTTTGAGATCTTCAAAGTTCTCCATAAAGAAGTCAAGAAGATACTCTGCATTGTTCCACTTACGAAACAACAGAGTCAATTCATCAACTTCTTCATCAGGAGCCTTGACAGCCCACAGATGGTTGTATTTTGGTATTACCCTTACGAACTTCATATTTTATAAACGTATTTTCGAAGTGCAAAGTTAATAAAAAGTCTTGAAAAATGCAACTCATAGGTTTAGTTTTAGAAATCTTCGCCGCTTGTCCTCCACCCCAAAAAATTCAAAGAACTGAAATAAACCTAAAAAAACTTTCGAAAAATTTTATAAAAATAATTGCCTAAAACACCAATAGTATAGAATATTTGTTGTAATTTTGTAGAAAAGAAAAAAATAAGGATATGTCTGAAAAAGAACTGAATTCATATAGATTCCTGTCTGGAGAAGATCCTTCTGACGAGATGCTTGAATGCATTATGAAGGATGCTCTTGAAAGTGCAATGAATCGTAGACGTAAAGCTGAAGAAAGGATGAAGAACGAAGTTGAGCGTTTACGTCAGTTGCATAGGGCAAAGTGGGCTAATCGCTTGAATTCCTGTAGCAATGCCTGATTCCAATCGAAAACCTGAACTGATTGTCATAGCTGGGCCAAATGGATCTGGCAAAACTACTGTCACCCAACAGTTTCTTCACCATGAATGGTCTGATGGGGTGGTATACATCAATCCAGATCAGGTTGCAAAAGATATGTTTGGTGACTGGAATAGTAGGCAAGCTGTTTTGGATGCTGCCAATTATTGTACGGAATGGCGTGAAAGATGCCTAAAGGAGAAGATTAGTTTTGTCTTTGAGACTGTATTTTCAGCTGAAGACAAAATTGATTTTATTCTGCGAGCAAAGGAAGCAGGCTTTTTTATTCGCATATTCTTTATTTCAACTGAGCATCCTTCCATCAATGCAGCCCGAATAACAAACAGAGTGATTGAGGGAGGCCACTCGGTACCACTCGACAAAATTATATCAAGATATTACAAATCCATCCTAAACTGCGAAACAATCGCTGATAAAGTTGATAGACTTTATATATACGACAATTCCATTGATGGCCAGATGGCTCGTCCATTATTCAGATTGTCAGATGGTGTTTTAGGTAAAATGTATGTCAAAACTTTGCCGGAATGGGCAAGCAACATTTTACCAGACAATGAAATTCAAATTCAAAATACAAGCCTATCTGATTGAGGGAGTAAAGAATACTACTGATATATTTATCGGTCAGCCAAATCGTGATCCTTCAAAATATCGGCGGGATTTGGATCGGTTGGATTCTACCATGCAGGAACTGATTGACGATGACGGCTATCGTAATGCTGACGTGGAGCTTTCGTCCACTTTTCGTTTTGAAATACTCCGCGACTCACCGCACGAGGCACGACACTGTATAAAGGATTAGTGAAGGATCGGAGAGAGATTATATTGAGGAGAAAAATAGGTGAATATTTGGAAGAGAGAGGGGAAAGTATTATTTTTGTATTCCAGAAAGTCTAAAACCTAAAATATAAAACTTATGAAGAGATTCTTGGCGGCGTTTGGAATGATGGGCGCCCTTATTCTTTCTGCTTGCGGCGGAAAGGGAACTGCAAAGAATGGGGAATCAGAGGAAAGGGATTCTACCTACACTAATGTGACTCACCCGGAATGGAGCCGCAATGCGGTAATCTATGAGGTGAATCTCCGCCAATATTCCGATAACGGGAAAGTGACTTCTTTCCAGAAGGAACTTCCTCGCCTGAAAGATCTTGGAGTTGATATTCTCTGGATGATGCCTATACATCCTATAAGCAAACAAGACCGTAAGGGTACACTCGGAAGCTATTATTCAGTGGCTGACTATACAGCCTTCAATCCGGAGTTCGGCACCATCGATGAGTTTAAGGCGATGGTGAAGGATGCTCATGACAAGGGGATGAAAGTGATTCTTGACTGGGTGCCCAATCACTCTGGACGTGACAACAAATGGGTGACCGAACATCCTGATTGGTATGAGAAGGATTCTCTTGGGAATATGAAGGGCGTATATGATTGGACTGATGTCTATGTGTTTGATTATTCTAATCCGGAGATGCGTAAGGGTATGATTGACGCTATGAAGTTTTGGCTTACTGAAGTGGGTGTAGATGGTTTCCGTTGTGATGTTGCCGGTGAAGTTCCGACAGATTTCTGGGATGAGGCGCGTCCTCAACTTGAGGCAGCAAAGCCTGACGTCTTTATGCTGGCAGAGGCAAGCAAGCCTGAACTGCAGAAGAATGGTTTTGATATGGGCTACAACTGGCCAATGAAGGATCTCTTCAGTGAGATTGCAGCTACATCAGGACAATACACCTTCAAGGGAAGCGACGGGAAGGTGAAGGAATTCCCGGAAAAGCATGCGACAGACATCTATATGCTACTCGAAGAGCAGGCGGAGGCTTATCCGAAAGACACTTATCTGATGAATATGGTGACAAATCACGACCTTAACTCTTGGGAAGGAACTGAATTTGACCGTTTGGGTAATCTGACCAATGCTTTCGCAGTTCTATCCTATACACTTCCAGGTATGCCGATGATTTACACCGGACAGGAGACAGGCATGAACCGTGCTTTCGAATTCTTTGAAAAAGATAAGGCACCTCAATGGGAACCACGCAACGACTATTTCGACTTCTATCAGAAGCTCAACTCTCTTAAGCATTCTCAAGAGGCTTTGGCAGCCGGTACACAAGGAGGCTCAGTTGTAAGCTATGAGACCATCAGCCCTGACCTACTCGTATTCTCACGTGAGAAGGATGGCTCGAAGGTAGTGACAATGGTGAATCTTGGAAGTGAGGAGCAGGCTGTAGAGTTTAAGGTTGCAAAGCCTGACGTAACCGGGATGAAGGATTATTTCCGTGGAGAAGCAGCTGACATTCCAATGTCGCTGGAAGCGGGGGAATACCTTATCTTTGTCAACGATTAACGATCAAGGATTAACGATTAACTTAAAGGATTAACGATCAAGGATAAACGATTAAAGCAAAGCCCTGCGCCGGATGGTGCAGGGCTTTAAGTTTAGGATACTATCAGAGATTAAATTTCCAGATTAGACATCGAGTGAGAAGGCTTGGCGGATGGCGGGGACAGAGTCGAGTTTTTCCCATGAGAACAGCTCAACTTCACGCTCTATCGGATCAACGTCATAGCCCGACTTGAAGACTTTCTTAACTTTCTGTGGCTTACGGCCCATATGGCCATAGGCTGCAGTCTCGAGATATATTGGTTCGCGTAGCCCGAAGCGTTTTTCAATTGCAAGGGGTCGCATGTCAAAAAGACCCTTTACAACATCCGCAATCTGAGCGTCTGACATATTGACTTTGGAACGGCCAAAGGTATTGATACAGAAGCTGACAGGACTTGCCTCACCAATAGCATAGGCAACCTGAACGAGAACTTCATCAGCAACGCCGGCAGCTACGAGATTCTTGGCAATATGACGGCAAGCATAAGCAGCTGAACGGTCGACCTTGGAAGGGTCTTTGCCGGAGAAAGCACCGCCACCATGGGCCCCACGGCCACCATACGTATCAACAATAATCTTACGACCCGTCAGTCCGGCATCTGCATGCGGACCTCCAAGCACAAACTTACCGGTAGGATTTACATGGAGAATGTAGCGGTCGTCAAACAGAGCCCTGGTCTTCTCGGGAAGTTTTGCCAAAACACGCGGAATCAAGACATTTCTGACATCACGACGGATCACCTCAAGCATCTTGTTTTCCGCTACCTTTTTAGCTTCCGGAGTATCCTCGAGTGGCTCGATAAACTCATCGTGCTGAGTAGAAATGACGATTGTGTTGACATGCAGAGGCGTGCCATTGTCGTCATACTCCACTGTCACCTGACTTTTGGAATCAGGACGAAGATATGTGACGAGCTTTCCCTTGCGATAATATGTCATTTCCTTACCTTCACGGCGGATATCAGCCAGCTCACGCATAAACATATGGGCAAGGTCAAGAGTAAGCGGCATAAAATTTTCGGTTTCATTTACCGCATAGCCAAACATCATGCCTTGGTCGCCTGCGCCTTGTGCTTCCTCAACTTCTCGGTTTACTCCCTGAGCGATGTCAGGACTTTGCTCATGAATGGCAGAGAGAATGCCACAACTGTCACAGTCGAAACGATATGCGCCACGATTATAGCCGATTCGGTCAATAACGTTGCGAACTACGGAGTGAATATCAATGTAGGCATCAGAAGAAACTTCACCGGCAATGACCACCTGCCCGGTAGTCACAAGAGTCTCGATACCAGTATGGCTCTTGGGGTCGCGCACCAAAAATTCATCAAGGAGCGCATCTGAAATCTGGTCAGCGACTTTGTCAGGATGGCCTTCAGATACAGATTCGGATGTAAATAAATAGCTCATTGTTCATAAATTCATAATTCACAATGCATAATACATAGTGAATGAGGTTAATACAAATAAAAAAAAGACATTTGGGCTTGCGCTCAAAATGCCTCAACAACTGACACCTCTGCGTGTGGGCGGAGGGCAGTGATGCAGTTTTAGCATTTTTTTTAGTGGTTGCAAGCAGCCAAATTTTTCCACTTGTGCGAATCCATTCGGATTTGCGGATGCAAAGATAATAAAAATTTTTGAAAAATTTCGAATTTTGAGTAATTTAATCAACTTTTCGCAAACGAAAATTTGATTGTCATAGGATCTTAGTGTTGGAGAACCGTCATTTTGTCAGAGGAAGTGGAAGATATTGATATTGAATTTCTCGACTGACGACATCACTATAGCCATCAAAACAAGAGTCACTGCCACATATTGATACATAGTCACAGTCCGAACCATTCTCGACACCTTAACCGGATCCCTATGCATCATGCTGAATACCCAAACCGATGACAACAAAAGGCATATACCTACGACAACACCTACCCAACGAGAGACAAAATCAACTGCAGAGGGGCGCACTACAAGAATGATGCATACAATCGCTGCATTACCCAGATAGACAAAACGGGTGAAGAAACCACCTTTAGCTGTCACAATTGTCTCTTTGTCGTTTTTAATATCTTCCTCATAACGCATATATTGGATTGCTATATGAGCATTGGCTGCCAGAAAACCTGTGATCAGGGAATACACCACGATCGGAAGCCAATCCGGATTGTGAAGATTCTGAATCAATGCTGTGCCGCTTACAGCTATCGGGCCAAACAATATAAAGGTGAATATTATCGACCATCGTGTCCGCACTATTGGCTTGGGACCGGCAAAATAAAAATACAGCAGCACCAGTATTAGGACGAAATAAGCCACTCCTATCCATCCAATGAAGGCAAAAAGAGAAAATCCTGCAGTGATAGCCAACATACCGAAGCCATTGGCTACAATCCGGAGAAGCATGACACGAGAAGAATTCGAAGCTCGGGAATCACGGTCGCCCATTCCGGATATGTTCTCTCCTGCTCCATAACACAAGTCAAAATAACCATGATAAAGATTGGCTGCAGTCTGAAGCAAAAGAGCAAAAATCAAGGTCATTATTGCGGGAAAGATCGAGATGCCACCGCGGATGACCGATGCCGTCAGACCACCCATCACAGCCCCTGCACTTATGATGAGCGATGAAGGATGGGCATTGTATAAAATGGTTCTAGTAAGGGGGTTCACTATAAGAAGATTTAAGGGTGAAGAGTTAAGTGATTATAGGGTCAGACACCAAGGTAGATGATGGCAGCAAGCGAACCAACGCCAATGATTACCCACAGGATCACGGCCTGAACAAGGGGCTTTACCCCGACTTGTTTTATGACCTTTATGCTTAGTCCAGCACCTATCGCGAAAAGAACGGCTATCAGACACTGCTTTGCCACTACCACCAGTCCATCATAGAGCGGACGGAGGGAATCTGAGCCTACGTAGGTGTTGAAAATCATGGCCAGCACAAAGAGGAAGATAAACCACGGGATGGAAACTTTTCCCTTCTTTCCTTCTTCAGAAGGAGCGAGAGATGAATTTTTTGACACAAACCACATGGTGAAGAAAGCGAGAGGGATGATCCAAAGGGCACGGGTGCACTTGATAAGAGTGGCGAGATCACAGGCTTCATTGCCATATATGGCACCGGCACCTACCACAGAACTTGTGTCATGGATGGCGATGGCGGCCCAAGTACCAAACTGATGCTGTGTTAGACCCAGAGCGTGCCCCATAGGGGGGAAAATAAATAGGGCTATTGCATTCAGAATGAAAATCACACCCAATGAGACAGCCATTTCATTTTCTTTAGCATCAAGGACTCCACCTACTGCAGCAATTGCACTTCCTCCACATATGGCTGTACCTGACGAAATAAGATAAGAAATCTTAGAGTCAATCCTCATGTAGCGACCGAGAAGGACTCCGGCCACCATCACAATAATCACAGACGCCACAGTGAAGATCATACCTTCCGCCCCACTTTGCAGAGACTTTTCTAGATTCATACCAAATCCAAGCCCTACGACTGAAGCTTGAAGAAGATATTTAGAAAGTTTCTTGTTGAACTTTGGATAAGGGATTCCAAACACGAGAGCAAATACGAGTCCGACAAATAGAGCTACAGGTGCAGAAATGACCGACACCCCGAATATTAGCTTAAAAGGGATAAACATTATCACCAAAAGAACCCAGTAGAGATATTTGGCCATGGTAGGTTTCACGTTTCTGGCTTCAGAGTTCAAATCTGAGGCCGATTGTTAATATTTGAGTGCAAATTTAACATTTTTGTGGGATATGGCAAAAAAAACTTTGATAAAAGGATGTGAAATTATTGTTTTGTAGATAACGGAGCTTTGGACTTACGTCCTCAGCACTTTGTTGACCATCAAAAAAGACAACATATGGAAGTGAGAATAGAAGAAGGATGGAAAAAGGAGTTGGGAGCAGAGTTTGAGAAGCCATATTTCCTTAATCTGACCAACGCAGTCAGAATGGAATATGCAGATCCTCGTGTGACTGTCTATCCTCCTGCAGGAAAGATTTTTGCTGCATTTGACAATTCACCGTTTAAAGACACAAAAGTAGTGATAATAGGTCAGGATCCCTACCATGGACCAGGCCAAGCCAACGGACTTTCGTTTTCTGTGAATCCGGGGATACAGATTCCGCCGTCGCTTCGCAACATATTCGCAGAAATAAACACGGATATTGGATCGCCAATTCCTGCAGATGGAGATCTTACCCGATGGGCGAAGCAGGGAGTGTTGCTGCTCAATGCCACATTGACCGTAAGAGCACATCAGCCGAGATCGCATGCGAATCTCGGCTGGAGTGAATTTACTGATGCGGCTGTACGCGCCATAAATGAACATGGAGAAAATGTAGTGTTTATGCTTTGGGGATCAGACGCCATACGAAAAGGAAGCATGATCGACCGCTCGCGACACCTGGTGCTGACCGCGCCTCACCCCTCTCCTCTTTCAGCATCGCGTGGCTTCTTCGGGTGCCGGCATTTCTCCCAAGCGAATTCCTATCTCAACGCTCACGGAAAGTCGCCAATAATCTGGTAAGCCAATCACGCATCACAGAAGCTTTATTCCTGCAGCTGCGCAAGCTTCTATCTGGGCTTCCGGCCATATGGAAGCCTGGACTTCCCCTATGTGGGCTTTCTGAAGGAGATACATGCAGAGTCGGCTCTGCCCGATGCCTCCACCTATAGAATATGGCAATTCTTCAGCAAGGAGAGCCTTATGGAAATCATATTTTTCCCGCTCTTCACATCCACGCACTTTCAATTGCTCACGAAGTGACTCCGGACTGACGCGGATACCCATGGATGAGAGTTCGAAACCACTTTCAAGAATTGGATTCCAAAGAATAAGATCGCCATTCAGCCCACGATAACCATCTTCATTGGGAGTGATCCAGTCATCGTAGTCCGGAGCTCGCCCATCGTGTGGCTCCCCATTTGAGAGGGGTGCTCCAATTCCGAAGATGAAGACTGCGCCATACTCCTTTGCTGCTTCATTTTCCCTTTCTTTAGGAGTGAGATCGGGATATTTATCCAGTAGCTGCTGAGAATGGATGAAAGTGACTTCATCCGGTAGCCAGGGGGTGATATGCGGAAAACGTTCATAAATTTCAGACTCCACTTTCTTTACAGCAGAATATATTTTCTTTACGGTATCCTTGAGATAATCGAGGTTGCGGTCTTCCTTACGTATCGCTTTCTCCCAGTCCCACTGGTCAACATAAAGGGAATGCAGATTGTCAAGATCTTCGAATGTACGAATGGCATTCATATCAGTATATAGGCCATAGCCCGGGGCAATGTCATAGGCTCCGAGTTTCATTCGCTTCCACTTTGCCAACGAATGCACCACTTCCGCTTTCTTGCCACCAATGGCATCTATGGTAAAACTGACAGGGTGCTCCACTCCGTTAAGGTCGTCGTTGATGCCAGTGCCGGAGAGCACAAAGAGAGGAGCAGTAACTCGCCTAAGGTTTAAAGCTTTGGAAAGATGCTTCTGAAAGGAATCCTTTATGTGCTGGATTGCGACTTCGGTGGTCTCAGGGAGGAGCTTAAGTGTATATTTTTGGGGAATTGTCAGCATATTAAATCAATAACTTATATTTTTAACTTTGATAATACCATTACGATTGCAAAGTTACAAAATATTCTTAATTTATGCAAATGTATTTCATTATTTTTAAACAACCAATTCAAAAATTAGCATAAATCCGCAATATCATCAAAAGAATATCATTTTGTAATTCAAAAAAAAGGATACACCGGCAGTGTATCCCTAATTGTATGATTTATCACGCTGACCCTTATTTTCAGTCTTCGAGGTAGTAAACAATTGTCGTGACAACCCTGACTTTCTTTATATATGGAGTACTGGAGTCGCTGTCGTCGATAGAGAATTGACCCTGGTGAGCGTTTTTAATTTTTCCAACGCGACTATCGCTGTCTGCAGCAAATTGCGCAGCAGCATCCCGGGCCGCTTTAGTAGCCTCCCCTATCATTTCAGGTTTGATGTCATTAAGTCCCGTAAACTGGTAGTTGATATAAGAGTTAGAGAAGGCAATTCCTTCTTTAAGGAGTTCTGACTGACGGTTTAATAGTTCACGTACTTTGTCTACTTTCTTTGTGGTCACAGTCACGGAACTGCTGATGGAATAGTTGTAATTGAAAGTATTGGAGCGGTATTGATTTGACTCAGCATTGTAAGTGTCAGGAGGATTAATTGAGATTTCATCTCGTCCTATACCATTTGAAGTCAAGAATTTAATGATAGTCTCATTATTGCGGCTCACTTGAGTGTAGAGTGAAGCAAGGTCGTTGCCTGCTACGGAATATGAGATTGGCCAGGTGACAAGATCAGCCGGCACTTCACGCTCGGCAAGCCCCTTGACAGTGACTTCACGGTCACGAAATGCTATATTGTCGATACCGGCCTTAAGAGATAGGCCAAGTATTATTATTGCCACGGCAATTATTATGGCAGAAACAAACGGTTTGTTCATAATAGTTGGAAATTTGAATGTTAAACTTGACTAAAGCACTCCATATATCAATCGAGAGAGAGACGGAGCCGGCGGCATATGCGTTCATGACGACATACCATATAGACGAGAAGTATATTCATCACTGTAACTTCAAAAACGAAATATAGCCATGGCATCTGGAAAACAAGAATAGAGATGAATAAAGCCCAGCTTCTGACATTGAAACTCAAGATATTGGTATATTTCATCAAAGGGCGGCTCAACTCTCGGAAACGGTCGGCAAATTCCTTTGGGATATGAGAATGATACTTGACATAAAGGGCTTGGCGAAGCTTCTGCATCTGAGGGGTACATCGCTCTTGTGTACGGGTGTAGTTGGCATAAAATCCCATGACGAGCTTACTGAAAAACTCCTTACGCCAAGACATAGCATGAAATTTTTTCCAAAGCACCTGAGCGTCTTCAAGTTCAGAACCAGCTTTTCCCTTAAGGAAAAAGAGATGGAACTGACGGTAGATGTCAGCCATCGCAGCCTGCTGCGCATGGCAAATTCCAGCAATGACCGCAAGAGTCCAAATCATCCAATGGTGAGCCATAAAGAACTCGGAGGTGACGTTCTCACGCAGACAGATAGCTATGTATATAGCTACAAACCAAAGGTCGGAACTTACGCCATCCAGAATACGGCCAAGACGAGAATATTGCTTGGTCATTCTGGCAAGCTGGCCATCGGCACTATCATAGGAATTAGCCCAAATCAGGAGGAACATTCCGAGGAGATTGATCCAGAAGTTATTATAGTAGAAGGCAATTCCGGCACCAATACCGATAAAAATGGAAGCTATCGTGATAGCATTGGGATGAATGCCAAGTTTTCTCGCAATCACAGCCCAAGTGAACCCGATAGGACGGTAGAAGATCAAATCAAACCATTCTTCGGTGTCGCTGCTCTTAAGACTTCCTCGATATTCTTCTTTAAGTTTTTGATATCTTGACTTTTCCATAATGAAGTTTCGCAAACTCAACTTAGGGTTATATGGTTATAGGGAGCGAAGGGAATAGGTTTTCTCTCGAAGGAATTTACCAAGGTCATCGGGCGATGAATTATGGGCTGCAATGTCTTCAACACTGATTGGATCGCCGATCGAGACATGTATTTCCTTACCTCTCTTCCTGAATACCTCCGCCGGAAGGCGCAGGGAACGAGCAGGCCAACATGCATGCCCAAGGAAATTAAACCACCAGCTGTTGCTGCCATGGAAATAGATTGGAATCACCGGCACTTTAGCCTTTCCGATAATCTGCAGCACAGACTTCTGCCACGGACGGTCTTCAAGATGACCGTGGATATCAACCTTACTCATTGCGCCAGCCGGAAAGAAGCCAAGAGGCTTACCCTCCTTCACCTGCCGAAGAGCCTCACGAATACCATTGACTGACACCTGACGCTTTGCAGGATCCTTGCTGCTCCATGCATCTACTGCAATAAAATTGGGACGCATGGCTGAAATCTTGTTAAGGATCATATTCACCATCACTTTAAAATCAGGGAATCGACGGGTGACAAGATAAATCAGCACGATACCATCAAGGGCTCCGAAAGGATGGTTAGAGACAGTAATAAACCTTCCATCCGGCATATCATCAAGCACGTGCTCGCCGTCTACCTTTAATTTCAATTTGAAATCATCCTCTACCATACGCTTCACGAAATCCGGACCCGGAGTATCACACCAACGCCCGTGGACTGCATTGACTTCATCCACTTGCAAAAAATGGAGAAGCCAGTCGACGAGTTTTTTATGTCCTTTCAGCTTTGGCACCATCTCCGCAATGTCATCATAGTTGAGCACATCAGGGCGGACATTATGCACTGCACGCATTTCTTCGTGATATTGTTTTTTTTCTTCTTCAGTCATAATTTAGTTGTTAGTGTTTAGTTGTGAGGTGAGATGGTTGGGAGAGATATAAGATGCATAACGCTGTAGCCAACGTCGGAATGAGGGAATACGCATGAATATGCACTCGAAGATGGCGACAGCAATCAACGAACACAGGATGCCACCACAGACGTCAAGGATATAGTGATGGGAAGTATAGACGGCTGTAACCCAAATGCCAACAGTCACTACTCCAAGAATACACCTCCACATGCGACTGCTATGGATGATGATAGAATATATGAAGGCTACGAATGTATAGGCAGAATGAAGGGAAGGCATAGCCGCAAAGACATTTGCGTTGCGTTCGTAAAGTCCATGAAAGATGGCAAGCCCTGTCATTTCATCAAAACGACCGAGACCCGCAACAGATCCGGGAGTTCCGGGAATAGCTTCAAAGCCATGCATAGCCACATACCATGGAGGAGCCGCCGGATGGATATAGTACCCGGCGAAGCCAATGAGGTTGACCAACAGGAACACCAATGCAAAACGCAAATAATCGAACCTGCGTCCGGAGAAATATACCCAAAGTCCATAAAAGATCGGGAGAGGCACCCAGCAAAGATAGAAAATTCCTGCAAAAAAATCCATTACGCTATTGGAATGAATGGCAAAGTATTCATTTGGAGTAAGCACGCTTCCATCTGAATACAAACCAAAAAGTGACCTTTCTGTCTCGTAGAGACCGCGCACATCCACAGGGTTCACTTCATAGTTTGGGAGCAGATTCATCCAATCGTAGCTTATTCCAAAAAGTGCAAAGGGAATCAATGCCACGACGAGTCTGCGAGTGGAGGGAGCAATGAAGAAAAGAGCTGCTATAAGGAGAGCCAAAACGATATGTTCCGGTCGGAATCCTATGAAAAGGGCTGTCACCGTCAGCCACACGGCAAGCGCAACGAGACACGCGAGGGCCTCGCGAAATTCAGGCAGTCCGGAATGCACTCCCAAAGTATGAAATATGCCATGTGAAGCCATATGAAATCAGACAAGATGTTTTCTCATATATTCTATACGTGCGATTGCAGTCAGATTAGTGAAGAGAGCCATTACACCCATGGCAACAGCCACAATCCACAAGGGATCAAAGACAGAGACGCCGGCCTGACCGCATATGCCGGCAGCGATAAGAGAGAGGGCCGTCACCACCACCCTTTCGGGACGCTGCATAAAACCAATCTTACATGATACTCCAAGCCCTTCACCACGGGCACGAGTATAGCTGACGAGCAATGACCCCATAAGGGCTAAGAATGTGAGCAAAGCAGCAATCTCCCACCCTTGGCAGAGAAGCAGATATGCTACCGCACCTACTGTGACAAATTCACAATATCTGTCAAGCACTGAGTCGAAAAATGCTCCAAAAGTGGATGTCAGCCCCCCAATTCGAGCAGCTTGACCATCGAGCATATCGAAAACAGAAAAGCCAATAATAAGAGCTCCGCCCCACGTAAGGAAACGCCAGTCAAGGTTGTGCTCTATCGAATTGTAAGCACCCCACCCTATAGCAACGGCAGCCG
>CAYNEZ010000093.1:0-12983 GCA_964396365.1 uncultured Sangeribacter sp.
AGGGTACTTCCTTAACCGGGGCATCTGGTGCTTCGTAGACTTCTGTCTTGTTGCACGACGACAGAACAGCTGCCGTCAGGCAGGAAGCGATAGTCAGAGTTGTCAGGTAGAATTTCATGTCTGTAGGTTGTAACGTTTATTGGGCGCAAAGTTAATATTCCTTAATGAGACTGAATGAGAAAAACGTCCAATAATATGCAAAAAACGTCCAAATAATTGTGCAAATGTGTGTTTTAGACGATTTTTACATAAGTTTGTACGGATTTTAGGTTGTGGTTTCAAGTCTTTATTGTATCTTTACACCGTAAAAGAAAACTAACCTGAATAACCCATGAAAATCTTTCAGTTTACACTTATTTCGGCATCCATTATTGCCTTTCTGGGGACTCAAGAAATGTCGGCAAAGACTGCTTCGGCAGTGTCTCCTTCCGGACTCATTTCCATTAATCTTGACGACACAGAGGGCATAAATATGTCTTTGGCAAGAGATGGCAAGGCTCTTCTTCTTCCTTCTCAAATATCTTTGAATTCAGATGGGAATAAAACCACTGCAAAGAATCCTAAGATAATCAAAAGCTCTTTGAAAAAAGGAGTTAAAGAAACGATTGCTGCTCCATTCCATCATACTCCGAAGATAAATGCCGAATGGAATGAACTTTCAGTGCGGCTTTCCAACGGACAGACAGTGATATTCCGATTGTTTGATGATGGTGTGGCATATAGATTTTCTACAGACAATAAGGATGAACAGATTATCTTTTCAGAGACAGCCGATTATCGTCTGGCTGGCGATCCCATATTATATATGGCTCACTCCACTAATGAGAAGAATCCGGAAGCCATGGCATTTCAGAATTTTTATTCTGTAACTCCGGCTTCATCTGCATCACCATTGCTTGCATTCCTCCCAATAGTGGCAGATTATGGCGATGGACTTAAACTTTCGTTGATGGAAAGCGACGTGGACGGATATCCCGGTATGTTTGTTTCTGCTGATTCCGTTTCTAATACCATTTCAGCCCGCTTTGCTGCTTATCCGGCCAAAACTGATTACTATCCTTGGCGTAAACAAGAATATGTCACTGAAAAAGAATCATTTATTGCAAAGACTCCTGGAAAGAAAGATTTTCCGTGGAGAATTTTAGCTGTCACTACTGATGATCGCCAGATGCCGGTAAATAATCTTGTCTATGCACTTGCATCTCCCTCTCGTGTGGCTGACACTTCCTGGATTAAGCCCGGGAAATCTGCATGGGAATGGTGGAATGATTGGGGCTTGCGTGGAGTTGACTTTTCAGCAGGAATTAATAATGATACATATAAATATTTTATTGATTTTGCTGCAGATAATGGCATTGAGTATGTCATCCTCGACGAAGGATGGTATGATCCCAAGAGTGGGGATATGCTGACCACCGTTCCAGAAATCGATCTTCCGATGCTTACCGCTTATGCTAAGGAGAAAGGCGTTGGGCTATGGCTTTGGACGGTGTTTAATGTGCTTGATGATCAACTAATGGAGGCTTGCAAGAAATATTCTGAAATGGGAATAAAGGGATTTAAGGTTGATTTTCTTGACCGTAACGACCAGACTGCAGCCGAAATGACATATCGCATAGCTGATGCGGCTGCAAAGCATGGACTTATGCTCGATCTGCACGGGTTTTATACTCCCACCGGTCTCAACAGGACTTATCCTAATATCGTGAATTATGAAAGCGTATTCGGAATGGAGGAGATGAAATGGAGCGACCCTTCAGTAGACATGCCTAAATATGACGTCACCTTTCCATTCATACGTATGATGGCGGGTCCGGTTGATTTCACTCCGGGAGCTATGCTCAATGCCTCAAGAGGCGATTGGAAAGCTATTTATTCTTCTCCTATGAGTCAGGGAACAAGATGCCATCAGATCGCCAATTACATCATACAGGACTCTCCATTTACTATGCTTGCTGATTCCCCTTCAAACTATATCGATAATCAAGAAACTACCGATTTTATCGTAAAAATTCCTACTGTCTTCAGTTCTACAAAAGTCCTGGATGGCAAAATGGGTGAATATATCGTAACCTTACGTGAGGCTCCTGACGCATGGTATATAGCCGGGCAGACAGACTGGACTCCGCGCGATTATACACTCGACTTCTGTTTCCTTCCGGTAGGTAAGGATTTTGAAGTGGAGCTCTTCCGGGACGGAACTAATGCTGCCAAACAAGCCAGAGATTATAAGGTAGAGAAATTCAAAGCTAACAACGCAACCAAGAAGAATATCCATCTCGCCCCTGGCGGCGGCTTCGCCCTAAAAATAAGTAAAGTATTAAAGTAGTAAGCACACTCCGTGTGCGTCAACGCACGTGTAAGATAACTAATAAAAAGACTTGACTATATAATGAACCCCCATAAAATCATACTCCCCATCTTGCTTAGCCTTGCAACAACAATCCCGTTACAAGCCTCCAAGAATGAAGCCCGGTATAACTCTCCGGGTATCTTCAATCCGATGATTCCGGGTTATTTCGCCGATCCTACCATAAAGAAATTCGGCGACACCTACTATGTCTATGCTACTACCGACGGTAGTGGGGCAGGATTTGGTCCGGCTCAGCTATGGCAGAGCAAAGATTTGGTGAATTGGACACTTATGCCGATGAATTGGCCCGATTCACATTGGATTTGGGCTCCGGATGTGATGCACAATACCAACGACGGCAAATACTATTACGTCTATTGCCAGCCTTGCCAGATACATGTCGGAGTAGGAGACACTCCACGCGGCCCTTGGCAGAATATTTTGGGTGAAAGTGAGGCTGTGTTGGTTCCGGACCGTTTCGTGACAAATGCCATTACACTCGATGGACAGACATTTGTAGATGATGACGGGTCAATCTATATGTATTGGGGTACATGGGGAATTTACGATGGATTCGGATGTGGTGCCGGGAAACTGACTCCTGACATGAAGGGCTTCACCGAAACACGCCTTATTCCAAACACAGAGGTCACAGACTTCTTTGAGGCCCCTTTTGTGCTGAAGAAAAACGGTAAATACTATTTCATGTATTCCTCCGGTTCATGCCACGACGATACTTATCGTGTGCAGTATGCTACTGCAGACAATCCTCTTGGTCCTTACAAGTATGAGGGATGTATTTTGGAGACTAATTCCGACGGCACGGTGCATGGTCCCGGCCATCACAGTGTGATGCAGGATGGCAACGATTACTACATCGTTTACCATCGTCATGACAATCCTCACTCCAACCGCGGCTTCCACCGTCAGGTCTGCATTGACAAAATGGAATTTGATAAAAATGGTAAAATTCTTCCGATTAATCCGACACATTCCGGAATCGGATACCTCGCAAATCCGACTGTATCGAAGAAGAATCTTGCTTTTGAAAAGAAGGTGAAGGCATCATCATATTATGACGAAAATTTTAAGCCGGAATATGCCGTAGATGACAATAACGGAACTTTGTGGCGTCCTTCAGGTATGGGCCAGGATTGGATAGAGGTAGACCTTGGTAAACCCGAAAACATCAAGACTATCTTGACACAGTGGGAATACGGCACTCAGTTTTACCAATACTTGATTGAGACATCACTTGATGGTCAGAATTGGGATATATTCTCCGACAAGCGAAGCAATAGACTCGCAGGCTCTCCGATGGTAGATTTCGGAGATAAGAAGGCTCGCTACGTTCGCATTACTTCCACGGGAGGTGAAAAAGCCGGATTCAACGGTGCTCTTTGGAATGTCAAGGTGTTTGACACATACGAGACAGCTTCTCCTCAACAATGGGTAGGATTGACCGGTGCCGATTGGAATGGGCGCGAATGGGTCAATAATCAAGGACAGATTGGCGGAAGTTTCCAACTTATCAATGGAAAGGCCAATCCGAAACGTGTTGATGGACACGAGGCACTTGTGCTGACTCCCGGTACGAAATTAGAGTTAAAATCTCCGGTTTTATCGAAAAAAATGGCACATACGGCTTCCGTTTTAAAGCTTGTAAATGGAACATGGCAACCTATTGGTCTTGATTCTTCTCTCTCTGACGGAAGCATGACAATCACGGCTCCGGAAAATGAATCATTGGTTTTGGCAGACGTGCGTCTCTACAATTGGGCACTGACCGATGCTGAGAAGAGGTTTGATGCTTTCAATCCTATACGTCGAAATGCAGTCGCCGACCGCGAAAGCAAGGGCGTGCTTGTAGACATTGATGCCGATCTTTTCAATGTGGGCGACACCGTAGGGTATATCCCCAACAAGGGTATTGATGGATATTTTGAAGCTGTCGAAAAACCCGCATTCATCGAAGAAATTAAGGGGAAGAAAGGTTTCAAGTTTGACGGAGATACCTTCTTCCGATCATCTTTCCCGTTGCCTGCGACTGTCCGCGACAACGCTCCGTATACTCTTGAAGCTGTGATTTTGAATCCGGAAATTGCCGAGAACGAATGTTATGCCGACTTCACAACTTCACACGATGAACTCGAGAAAATCATGGGTGTCAATGGTACAGAACCGCGTTGCGGTGTGATGAACCACTATGGATGGTATGAGGATGTGGGCTGGCAAGACATCTTTAATGTGACTCAGGATTTCGTCAGCGGTACCGGCCGTAATCGCCCTGACCCGAAACTGATAGAGGGGGAAGCCCGTAGGCATGAAGGCGAATGGCAGCATATATACGTTTGTTTCGACGGCAGGATAGAGAAGGTCTACATCAATGGCCAACTTATAAGCGAGAAAGATATCCAGCTTCTTGTCAAGCCTGTGCAATATGTCACACTTGGCAGGAATGCTGAAAACGAATGGCCCTTCACCGGCTATATTCATTCTCTCCGCCTCTCCGATGAATATATCCCTTTTAAATAATTTATAATTACATTTTTTTCCAAGCGGCTTGTCCGCAATCTGACAACTGAAGACTGATAACTAACAACTTAAAAAACTCATGAAAAAACTTATTTCAGCCGCGCTGCTTGCTTCGCTCGTCATGCCTATGACGGCAAAGACACCGAAGTCGAATCACGGCTATCCAATCGATCCGGTGCCATTCACATCAGTGAAAGTGACCGATGACTTCTGGGGCCAACGCCTAAAGGCGAGCCGCGAGGTAACAATTCCACTCGCTTTCAGCAAATGCGAGGAGACAGGACGTTATGACAACTTTGTAAAGGCTGCTCATCCTTCTGATACAATTACGGTAGGAGGCTATTCATTTGACGACACTGATGTCTATAAGACTATCGAAGGAGCAAGCTATTTGCTTCAGACATATCCTGACAAGCGTCTTGAAAATTATATCGACAGTGTGCTCGTGATAGTGGCAGCCGCTCAGGAACCGGATGGATATCTCTATACCTCCAGAACTATGAATCCAAAACATCCCCACGAATGGGCAGGCTCTAAACGCTGGGAGGCTGTGGAAGATCTTTCGCACGAGTTCTATAATCTTGGTCATATGGTAGAAGGCGCGATTGCTCACTATCAGGCAACCGGCAAGACTAATTTCCTTGATATAGCGAAGAAGTATGCAGACTGCATATGTCGTGAGATTGGCGATGGCCCGGGTCAGGTAGCTCGCGTACCGGGTCATCAGATTGCGGAGATGGCCCTTGCTAAACTTTATCTTGTGACGGGCGACAAAAAATATCTTGATCAGGCTAAGTATTTCCTCGATAAGCGTGGATATACTTCCCGCACAGATGAGTATTCTCAGGCGCACAAGCCGGTCATCGAACAGGATGAGGCAGTAGGTCACGCAGTGCGTGCAGCCTATATGTATGCCGGTATGGCAGACGTGGCAGCCCTTACAGGGGATACCGCTTATATCAATGCTATCGACCGCATTTGGGATAATATTATAGGCAAAAAGTATTATATTACCGGTGGTATTGGAGCTACCAGCAACGGTGAGGCTTTTGGTGCCAACTATGAGCTCCCCAATATGTCGGCATATTGCGAGACTTGTGCAGCAATCGGCAATGTCTACGTAAACCATCGTCTATTCCTTTTGCACGGCGATTCAAAATACTATGATGTGCTCGAACGCACGCTCTATAATGGTTTGATTTCAGGTGTGGCTCTTGATGGCGGTGCATTCTTCTATCCGAATCCTCTTGAGTCGATGGGTCAGCATCAGCGTCAGCCTTGGTTCGGTTGCGCTTGTTGTCCTTCTAACATTGCTCGTTTCATCCCCTCTCTTCCGGGATATGTGTATGCAGTGAAGGGTGATGACGTGTATGTCAATTTGTTTATGTCAAATACCGCCGATCTTGATGTCAATGGAAAGAAGGTAGAGCTGAGCCAGCAGACAAACTATCCCTGGAACGGCAATGTCACAGTGACTGTCGATCAGAACAAGGCAGGACTTTTCGACCTTAAGCTCCGTATTCCGGGTTGGGTAAAGAACAAACCGGTTCCGAGTGACCTCTATACCTATTCTGATGGCAAGCGCCTTGGATACTCTGTTATGGTCAATGGTAAGCCGGCTGACGGCACTTTGACTGCGGATGGATATTACACCATATCGCGCAAATGGAAGAAGGGTGATAAGGTAGAGTTGCATCTCGACATGGAACCTCGCACCGTGAAGGCTCATGCTAAGGTTGAGGCTGATAAGGGTCGCATTGCTGTTGAGCGTGGTCCGATTGTCTATTGTGCTGAATGGCCTGACAATGACTTTGACGTATTGAGTATTTTCGTGAATCAGAAACCTCAGTTTACTTTGACTGAAAAGCCAGAGTTGCTCGAAGGAATTGTGGAACTCACTACTGATGGTCAAACATTGGCGTATGATGATAAGGGTCGTTTGACCGTGAAGGATGTCAAACTCAATCTCATTCCGTATTATGCATGGTGTCATCGTGGTAGCGGTAATATGGCTGTTTGGTTGCCACAGGAGCTGAGTGCATCACGTCCTGTGATGCCTCCTACAATTGCTTCGCAGAGCAAGATTTCGACTTCTACTCCGATGGGATCACTTTCTTCGCTCAACGACCGCCTTGTGCCAAAGGATGAGAATGACCGTTCTGTTCCGTATACTCATTGGTGGCCGAAGCAGGCTTCTACTGAGTGGATAGCATATGAGCTTCCAGAAGCTAAACAGGTGCAAAGTGCTACAGTATATTGGTTTGACGATGGTCCGTGGGGAGGATGCCGCGTGCCGAAGTCTTGGAATATCTATTATCAGGATGCAACAGGGAAGTGGCAACCGGTGACAGGTGCAGACAATTTTGGTACACAGAAAGGTGCAGCCAACACCGTCAATTTCGATCCCGTTACGACCAAAGCTCTAAAGCTCGAAGTAGTCCTCCCCGACGACAATTCCGCCGGCATCTTCGAATGGCAACTGGACTAATTCCCAATGATAAATGATCAAGTGATAGAATATTCAATAATGATTGGTACTTTCTTTAGCTTGGGCGTAGTCAAAGCAGGCCTTCTTGCCTGCTGATACCGGCGAAGTTAGTAATGAAGGACAGAGCCATAATCAAATCGAATAATTTCCAAAAGTGCATATTTTTACCTACTTTTGGAAATTATTCGATTTGTGTATGTCGAGGTGGAATGTGAGGTTAGAGAGACTGGTAGTAAATATGGTATCTTTTATTCGTCAGGTTTGCCATCTGACCATAGCCAGCCAGCTTCGGGGGAGAATTTTGCGTAGACTTCACCAAGCATAAAATAAAACAATATGTCGGTGATATCTGAGGGCTCGTCCTTGCGTGCGATCTTTATTGTAGAGGTTTCTTTTGGCCTGGCATCGTGAATTTGATATCCTCCTGTATGCGTGAAGACTACAAGTTGGTTGTTGACCATAGTATAGGCGAATGGGAATTCACGAGCTTCAAAGATATCACTATTAGATCTTTCAATCCTAATCATAGTGCCGTCTTTGTATTTTTCCATGGAGAGGGTATAATAGGCTCGTTGGTTACCGAATCGGACAGGATCAGTGGCATCTTCCAAAATTCTGCATAAAATTGAGTCGTTTGAGATGTCAATCATTCTTATTATTTTGGTGGAGGCAGTCTCATTATTCCCTTCATAAGCATGAGAGATCAGAGGCTGAATACATATGAGAATTAAAATTGAGATGGAGGTGAACAAAGTCTTCATTCCGTTATTCTTTTTCTTGGTTTAAAAGCTCGTTTGGGTCGGGTAAGTCGTAATTTATCACTCCTTTTAACTTTTGATACATCTACAGGCTTATTCCATAACCAACCGACACCCCATAGAAACCTTGCATAGTCATCGTCTTGAATAATATAGAACCATTCCATTGGATCATAAGGATACGGGGGATAATCTGGAGGGTCCGTAGGAAATCGTTTGGTGTTATTCGGACGTAATTCAAGATGATATTTGCTGTCGTTTGTAATGATCACTGGCATAGACCCTATCATTGTATACCCTGTATACCCATTGAAGTTACTGAGCTTTTTCTTGGTATGAGCCGTCACATAACAACGTATAATACCTTTCTCTTCATTCAAGTGTAGAGAAAAATAATTTACCTTATCATTTGAAGAGTAAGGTGAATGTGAATTTTCGTACATAGCCTCAGTAAGAATTGGCATAAGGATTGAGTCTTTACTTAGGTCTACATATTTCAATACGGTACTATCTTCTGCTTCATTCGAAGTCCGTTCGAATGCTGGCATTATTCCTAAAATCAATGAAAAGATCGCGTTAATAATGGTATATGTCATTACAATGAATAGTTTAATGGACGAAAGTTACTAATAAAAATTTGAATACGCAAGTTTTTGATAATACTTTAAAGAGTGTATCGCAAAGGTCTCGGTCCTGAACGTAAAGCTGGAATTATATTCCTCGGCCTGAGGGCGGCCGTCGGT
Source organism: uncultured Sangeribacter sp. (assembly GCA_964396365.1). Lineage (GTDB taxonomy): Bacteria > Bacteroidota > Bacteroidia > Bacteroidales > Muribaculaceae > Lepagella. The sequence goes on from CAYNEZ010000093.1 coordinate 8,878, forward strand.
TTAGGTGTGTGCTTGTTTAAATGTAACTTTCAGAATGAACTTAAATTTTTTGCTTTCTATGTATTTTTTCGTTATTTTTGCGAAAAGTTTGAGAATGATGAAGGAACTGAGATACCCGGTAGGAATGCAAACCTTCTCTCAGATAATAGAGGAGGGCTATGCATACGTAGATAAGACCAGCTATATTAAGCCGCTGTTGAAGCATGGTAAATTCATTTTCCTGAGCCGCCCGCGCCGCTTTGGGAAAAGCCTACTGCTCTCGACTCTGGAGGCGTACTTCGAGGGGAGACGCGACCTCTTCAAGGGTCTTGCTGCCGACACTCTGGATCTTGACTGGACTACGTCTCCCGTACTTCGATTTGATTTTAATGCAGAAAATTTCAAACTTGAAAATGGACTTGAAATACTCATCGATGGTTTCCTATGGAGATATGAGAAAATATATGGAAGACGTGAGGAAAAGTTGACTGTCTCACAACGTTTCAAGGATATTATCGAGGCTGCTTACGAACAAACCGGCCGTAGAGTGGTCATTCTTGTTGACGAATATGATAAACCTCTGCTTGAAATAGAAGACAACAAGGAGCTATTTGAAAAGAATCAAAGTATACTGAAAAGCTTCTTTGGCAACCTCAAGTCAATGGACAAGTACATACGGTTTGCTTTTATCACTGGAGTAGCTCGCTTCAGCAAGGTCAGCATCTTCAGCGATTTGAATAATCTTAAGGATATTTCTATGGAGGATGCATACGCCGATATATGCGGTTGGTCAGAAAAAGAACTGATTGATAATTTTCGGTCGGGAATTGAAGATGTCGCCAAAAAACGGGATGAGAACTTTGACTCCACTTTGAAAGCACTCAGGGATTATTATGACGGTTACCTTTTCTCGGAGGAAGGCTCAAGACTCTATAATCCTTTCAGTGTATTATGTGCCCTTGACAAAAAGAGAATAGATCCTTACTGGTTTGAGACGGGGACTCCAACTTTCTTGGCGAAGAGGATAAAGGCCCGGGGAACTTTTCCTCCTGACCTGAATGGCAAAGTGTGCACCAGAGAGGAACTCATTTCTGTGGGACTAAACGACCGGGATCCTGTACCCCTTATGTTTCAGACCGGATATCTTACCATTGCTGCGTACTATAGTGAGATGAGCCTCTACGAACTGCGTTTCCCCAACCGTGAAGTTGAAATAGGATTCTATCAGCAACTGCTTCCAGTCTATGTTCCCGATGTTCGCGACTCCGACAGTCCCTTCAGGTTTACTCTTTTCAAGCAGGATCTCTTCGCCGGTCGCATTAACGAGTTTATGAAGCGTCTTGCCACTCTCTTAAAAGATCTCCCAGGAGAAGACCACAATGAATCGACCTACCGCGCCATCACCTACCTTCTTGCCGTCCTCAGCGGGAGCTCTTCAATAGCCGAGCACCATGGCTACAAAGGACGCAGCGACATCGAGGTTATCGCTGGCAAATACATCTACCTTTTTGAGTTCAAATACAACCGTAGCGTTGATGAGGCTATGGAGCAAATACGAAGTCGTGACTATGCAGGCCGCTACGCCCTCGATTCACGTACTCTCTACCTTGTAGGTGCCAACTTCATTGAAAATAAGGAAGACCGAAGCCTACAATATGAAATAGTGAAAGCCGATATATTATAAAGAGCATTGGTTATACTTAACGACAAACCTGCTACGCATTCCTTTGGGAATAAGTTTGTCAGATCAGGTGAAGGCAGCCCCGTAGCGTTCGCGGATGTCGTTGACGATGTTGCGGATGCGTTGTTCGGCTTCGATTGGGCATATCAGTAGGGCGGTGGAGGTGTCTGCCACTATGTAGTCTTCCAGGCCTGCCACTACTATTACCTTGTCGCCTTCTGCTGCTACAATGCAGTTTTTGCTATCGTAGAGTAGGGCACGGCAGTTTTGCGTGACATTCCCATCTTTGTTTTTAGGTGATATGTTGTGAAGGGCATTCCATGTGCTGAGATCGCTCCAACCTAAATCAGTTTCCAATACAAATGCATTGTTGGCGCGGTCCATAATTGCATATTCCACGGGCAACGAAGATGTCTTGGGGTAGATATCTGCAATAAACTCACTTTCTGCCTCGCCTTGATAATTGAAAGCCTCTACATCAAACCGTGAAGCCATATCAGGAACATCGCGGTTGAATGCATCAATCACTGTTTTGGCCTTTCCCAAGTATATCCCGGCATCCCAGAGGAATTCTCCAGACTTTACGAATATCTCTGCCATCTCTCGCCCGGGTTTCTCTGCAATGGTCTTTATATGTGAGACGGTTTCGTTATCGACAAACGGATCTCCTTTCTGGATATAGGAATAAGAAGTGTTGGGCGACTTGGTTGGCACTCCGAGAGCCAACAGTCGCTCGCTGTTTTCCACAAATTCAAATCCTTTGCGAAGTGCTTCTTGGAACGCAGTTTCTTTAAGTATTACATGATCAGCAGGTAGCGTCACGAACGATGCATTCTCATTGCGAGCCGCTATGTGGTGGGCTGCCCAAAGCACGGCAGGGGCAGTGTCGCGACGTGCTGGCTCAAGAAGTATATGCTCAGGAGATACGCTCGGCAGTTGCTCGCGGACAGTGTCCGCATATTGCTCATTTGTAATCAATATCATATTCTCCTCCGGCACAAGCCTACGAACCCGATCCACTGTCATTTGCAGCAGTGTCTGTCCAGTACCGAAGAAGTCAATAAATTGTTTCGGCCTTGATTCACGGCTGAAGGGCCAGAACCGAGTTCCAGCCCCTCCACACATTATCACGCAATATCTTTCTGACACTTCGTTAACAATTAATAGTGAATAGTTAATAGTGAATGATTGACGTTTAAGGGTTAGATGGTCTCTTCGCGGAACTGATGTTTAACACCTTCTACAACATTGATTATCTGGTCGCCCATCTTTTCAGCCTCGCCGATGAGGTCCATGAAGAAGATACCGTCTTGGAAATCATATTGATGATCGTTGATGTTGGCAATGTTGGTATCGCGGAGTTGATTGCGGTAGTTGTTGATCTCACGCTCTATGTTGTAAGCCTTGATAATCTTTGATTCATCGGGGCTTTCCATTTCCTTGAGAATCTGGAGCATATTTTCCATAGCCTTGTCTACGAGGCTAAACATATGGTCGATCTCTTTCTCGATGTTTTCAGGGAATTTAACGCTGTTCTGAAGTTTACGCTGAGTGGTCTTGGCAACATTGAAACAGCAGTCGGCAATCGACTCAATCTCACTGATGATGCGGAGCATACCTGCTATGCGCATCTTACCATTCGGAGATAGTCTTCCTTCAGAGACCTTGTTAAGGTAGTTGCCAATTTCAATCTCCATTTTGTCTGAAATATCCTCGTATTTCTCCAGGCGGGAATAGACTTCAGAGTATTTGGAATCATCTGATTTCAGATGCACGATTTCCTCTGCCATCCCGAGCATTCGACCTACACGCTGACCATACACTTCAATTTCCTTCTGAGCCTGCGTTATATTAAGTTCTGAAGCCTGCAGAAGACCATGGTTGATATATTTGAGAGAGAATTCCTCTTCTTCATCCTTGTGCTTAGCGGGCATAATCCAGCATACGATCTGCACATACTGCTTTGTGAACCAAATCATCACAAGAAGGTTGCAGGCATTGAATACGGTAGGGAACATGGCGAGCCCGAAAGCAACGGCAGCCTGAGCCTTGGAGGTAAGTCCTCCTGCAGGATCAAGAAGGGTAGAGTTTGCCATTTTTGCATCCATGGCGGCATCTATGTCAATGGGATTGATGCCACAACACCAGTAGGAAATGTCTGCTACAAGATTCATAAAGGGGTGGAAGATACAGAGCACAATAATCGATCCGAGTACGTTGAAGAGCACGTGCCCCATTGCCGTACGTTTTGCGGCTAGGTTTCCGCTGAGTGCCGCAAGGATTGGGGTAATGGTAGTACCGATATTTCCGCCGAGGATAATGGCGCAACCGAGAGTGAAGGATATCCATCCCTGCGAGCACATGATGAGGGTGATGGCGAATGTCGCAGCCGAACTCTGCACCACCATTGTCAGTATGATACCTACAAGGAAGAATATAAGTACTG
>CAYNEZ010000094.1:0-12849 GCA_964396365.1 uncultured Sangeribacter sp.
CTGACGACATCCAAAGTGAATCAATTTTTGTTTGCACATCTAAATATTTTTTAGTAATTTTGCAATCATATAATCACAATAAACAACATTTTTTCACAGGTAAAAACTACCAAAAGCACAACAGACATGAAGAAAATCTACACTGCTTCAGCATTAGCGCTTTCACTTTGCGCATCAGGTGCCGTTGCCGGAGTGTCATTTTCCGGTTTTGATATGGCATCAGTAAAAGCTGCAATTTCAAAGTCTGCAGTAAAGGAGAATCCCGCAAAATATTCAGGGACCCCTTCAATCGAGCAGCTTTCCGCATTTGCAGCAACTCAGACACGCGCCGAAGAGTCTGCTGATTCCAATCTTCCCAAAGGAGTGACAGTAGAAACTGTCTTGAATAAGGACTTCTCAGACTGGACCGCCGGGAGCATCGATGCGCCTAATGACGTGGACGTAGCTTTTGACGAGGCTCTTTATGACAAATTATTAGGTGCCAACTCCGGATGGTCTGTATTCCAGGCATACCAAGCTGGCGGAAATATGTATCTCGGCTTGGACGAAGTCGGCAGCGACGGACCCGGATACTTCATGACTCCCTCATATGACTTCTCGGATCCTAAAGTAGCTTTCAGATTCCGTGTGACTGCAATGAACGTCAATGCGGATGCTCAGACACAAGGACTACAAGCTTTCTTTATGGATCAGGCTCCTGATTCAGAAAAAGGCGAGATATTCTTAGCTTCTGCAGTCCCGATGAAATACAAAGAATGGAGCGAATGCGAATGGGTTGGCAAACTGACCGGGGGCAAAACCTATGTGAGAGCAATGGGCCTCGGATGGAGCGGCAAGGTGCTTATCAAAAACATCACCTTTGAAAAGCTCATATATCCGGTCGCATCTGTATCCGACATCAAACTTGCCTACACCCCGGGCACCCTTACTGCAACATGGAAGCCCGCAGAAGGAGCTGCATCATATCAAGCTACTGCCTACATGGTAACTGCTGACGAAACAGTAGAAATCGGCTCAGTGAAAGCCACCGAACCCTCTGCATCTTTTGATATGCAGCTAAGCGAAGCCGCTGAAAGATATTATGTCACTGTTGTCGCCCTTAATGAAGAGGGAGGTGAATCTTATCCCGTTTCCGGATATTCTGAACTCACTCCTGATAAAGTAGGCAATGCTGTCGCTCTCCCCGCAACCAACATTTCTGCAGAGGGATTCACTGCTAATTGGGATGCCATCGACTATGCGGGCCGCACACTTGTATATCCCGTTCAGAATCACAAGGCAACTGAAGATGAGCAGTATATGCTTCTCAACGATGATTTCTCCAACGTTCCCCTCGAAGACGACATGTACAACCCCGCAATAATATGCCCGTTAATGCCGCAGATGTCTAACACTACAATAGACCAGATGATGAGCCGCGCCGGATGGAGCACAGACTTATGTTTCTTCTTCCGCATGATGCCGGAGATGCCATGCATAGTTCTTTCAAATATGCTTGCCGCCTACGGCTTGCCCGGCTATCTGCTCTCACCTGTCTACGACCTTTCAGTAGGAGGAGGCAATGTATTCGTATCCGGAATGGCGTTTACCGCTGCTGACGATGCTGTAGTAACATTCTTCCTTGTAGATGCCGATACTCTGCAGCCCTACGCATCCAAGGAAGTGGAAGTCACTACCGAAGGAGCGTTAATCGACCTTACTATCGAGGGTGGCAAACCAAACAGCCGCATTATGTTCTACATGACTGACTGCGCAGAAGAAGATCAACTCGCCATTCCAGCTCTCGCTATCTCTGTCGACATGAATGCCGGTGAAGAGATCACAGCTCCACTGCCTACCGAATTCGTAGCTTCTCCCGCCACTTCATTCACTTTCGATTATCCTGTTGATGCCAACAATTCATATTCTTATACCGTTCAAGGTGTCTTTAAGGAACTTATTGGCGAAATCTCAGCACCGGTAGAAGTAAATGCCAACAGCACCGGAGTTGCAACAGCAATCGCCGGCAATGGCAATGCAGTTCTCAACAGAGGCGTTCTCAGCATCGCTAATCCTGACGGAGAAAATGTGACTGTAGTTTCTGCCGACGGTAAGATTCTCGCTATCTCAAGCGAATCTCAGCTCACGCTCAATGTGAAAGAAGGAGTAGTTATCGTACGTATCGGAAAGAAGGCATTCAAGTTCGTACGCTAATCTGAAATTTCGATTATTTTACTTGGAGAGGCTGCTCCGGCATCACACCCGGAGCAGTCTCCATTTCAATCACTAATCAACATATAGATATGAAACATAGATTAATTGCGGCAGCCGCCTGTATTATCGCTTGCTCAGTCCAGATGTGGGGAGCGACAATGGAAGTGGGTTACTGCCACGGAGAAGTCTCCACACAGGTCTTAAGCAAAGTCGGAAACTGCGATGTGTCGGCTGCTGTCATTCTGTCACCCGATATGCTCAAACCTTACGTAGGCGCCGACATAACAGGAATACGTCTTTATCTCGCCACTACCGACAATCTTGTGGATATCACCGCATGGGTGCGTGATGATCTTAAAGGTGAGAATCTGGCAGAAGGCTCAGGAGTAATCCAGGAGGGCTGGCAGACAGTCTCCCTTGACAAAACACTGACAGTCGGAGACTCACCAATAGCAATCGGCTATACATTCAATCAGACCAAAACCTCCAAATGCATCGCACTTGGAGGCGACATATCTCCTGAAGGCCACTACTACGCCAAGCGCGGTGAATGGGAAATGCCATCCTCACCCAGCGGCTCCATATGCGTGGAACTTGTAGTGGAAGGTGATCAAGTTGCTGCATCCGACCTTAATGTGGAGTCGTTGTCACTCAACAATCCCTTAGTGAAGAGTGGCGAAACTCTCAAGATGAAGGCAAAAGTTCGCAATTCATCACTCAGCGAAATAAATGGGTTTGACTATACCTTATCTTGCCCCATAATGAATCATCCGCTGATTGAAGGCAAGGTTTCTGACGTGATCCAACCCAAACAAGCCATAGATATCGAACTGACTATTCCTTCCGAAGATTTTCCTATCAACATGCAGATTCCTCTCGCCTTCTCAGTTGAAGACAACGGATATCTTGCCAACAATTATATGGAGAGCGCTTGCGGCATCTATGATGAGGCATACCCTCGACTGCTTCTGATGGAAGAATTCACCACTGAAGAGTGTCCTAACTGTCCAAGAGCCATCACATCTATCGCAACAGCCCTTGAAAATGGCTATGGAGACTCGATGGTGGTGGTAGCACATCACGTGGGCTTCTATACAGACTGGCTGACTCTCCCGGAGGAATCAGCCCTGCTATGGCTATATGGCGACGACGGAAGTTTCGCACCTGCCGGAATGTACGACCGCACTATCCGCACTTCCGATCTCGACACTCCCGTTGAATCAATTGGTTACTATGACTCCTTCTCGGCTCGTCTTGATGAAGCCATTGGCAAGCCCGGCTTCGTGAAGCTCAATGTCAGCGCTTTTCACTCAGACCTCTTCATCAATGTCACAGTCGAAGCAGAAGCACATCCGCTCCTTGAGACCATACTTGCAGATCCACATCTTACAGTGCTTCTTACTGAAGACGGCATACGCCATATCCACCAAGCAGGAATATCCAACCCGGATTTCACTCACTCTCACGCCACACGCGCTTATCTGACCGACATTTTTGGAGATTCTGTTGAGTTTGATGCCGATGGCAAACTCCACTGGGACTGCATCATTCCCTGCAGTGAAGATTGGAATTGTGAAAATATGGAAGCTGTCGCTTTCATCAATGCCTACAATCCCAACGACCGCACAGACTGCCAAGTCTACAACGTTGCAGCTTCCCATCTATCCAAATCGGGAGTGGCCACAATCGATGTCTCATCTGGCAATGCAGTAGAATATTTCGATCTGCAGGGTCGCAAAATCAATAATCCCGGCAACGGAATATACATCAAGACTGAAAAAATGAACGACGGCACTATTCATACATCCAAAGCCATCTTCTAAGAATCTTCTTCCTAACCATAAAAATGGACGTGCAGACGCGCGTCCATTTTTATTATCCTATAATATTCCGCCACCGACAAATGAAAACAATTTGGAAATACGAATATAATTTATTAACTTTGCATTATGAGGCTGAGTAAATATGACCTCATAATACGAACTGACCAGTGAATATAACACAAAAATAAAGTTTTCTTAATATCTGAACCTAAAAATTAAGACAATGGTTAATTTCTCACTTGAGGGTAAGGTTGCCCTCGTCACCGGTGGCGTCTATGGCATCGGTTTCGCAATTGCGAAAGCTCTCCACGGGCAGGGTGCACGCATCGTTTTCAACAGCAACACACAGGAAGGTGTCAATATGGGCTACGAAAATTACAAGGAAGCCGGCATTGATGCAAAAGGTTATCTCTGCGACGTGACAAAAGAAGAAGAGGTGAAGGAAATGGTAGCCGACATCGAAAAGAATATCGGAGTGATCGATATCCTCGTCAACAATGCAGGCATCATCAAGCGCATACCCATGACAGAAATGGACGCCAAGGATTTCCGTCAGGTTGTCGACATCGACCTCATTGGCCCATTCATCTGCGCCAAGGCTGTCATTCCATCAATGATCAAGAAAGGACATGGCAAGATCATCAATATCTGCTCTATGATGAGCGAGCTCGGACGCGAGACTGTCAGCGCATATGCAGCTGCAAAAGGTGGCCTCAAGATGCTGACACGCAACATCTGCTCAGAATATGGAGAACACAACATACAGTGCAACGGCATCGGCCCGGGCTATATCGCAACTCCCCAGACTGCTCCTCTCCGTGAGATCCAACCGGACGGAAGCCGCCATCCTTTTGACCAGTTTATCATCGCCAAGACTCCGGCTGCCCGCTGGGGAACACCTGAAGACCTTATGGGTCCTGCAGTATTCCTCGCTTCTGACGCATCCAATTTCGTAAACGGTCACATCCTCTACGTCGACGGTGGTATTCTCGCCTACATCGGCAAGCAACCCTGATAATGAACGAAGAATTTAAAGAAGTTGCCGAAAGCTATACCCTTCCAGAAGCCATCAAGGAAGCCCAACGCTGCCTCCACTGCAAGGTGCCAGGATGCAAGAAAGGATGCCCAATAAGCAATGACATTCCTGATTGGATCGGAGAACTTGCCCATGGCAACTTCGGCAACGCCATAGAAATCATCCACAACCGCAGCAACCTCCCGGCTGTCTGCGGACGTGTATGTGCCCACGAACGCCAATGCGAAGGGAACTGCGTCCTCGCAAAGAAGGGGGAGGCAATCCACATCGGCAAGCTGGAACGCTTCGTGGCAGACTTCGACAGCGAAGCCGGTTGGAGCCATGAGAAGATTCCGGAAAAGACCCGCGGACGTGTGGCCGTAATCGGATCAGGCCCGGCAGGCCTCACAATAGCCGGCGATCTCTCACGTCAAGGCTTCCACGTTGAAATTTTTGAGATGGGAATCGAGCCGGGTGGAGTTCTTATGTTCGGTATTCCTGAATATCGTCTTCCCAAAGAAGTAGTGCGTCGTGAGATCAAAAAGATCGAGAATCTCGGTGTTAAGATCCATAACCGCACCACAATCGGACAGAACTATACCATCGACCGCCTGTTTGAAGAAGGATTCGATGCTATCTTCATGGGCACCGGCACGAGCCGCCCCAAGACGCTCAACATCGAGGGTGGCCAGCATCCCGGAGTGCGCCAGGCAGTATGGTTTCTCCGCCGTGTCAGTCTCTTCAACCAGGGATTCATCACAAGAGATGAGGTAGTAATCGGAGAAGGCGACAAGATTGCCGTCATAGGCTGCGGCAACACTGCCATGGATGCTGCCCGCTCTGCACTCCGCATGGGAGCTGCAGAAGTGACTGTGATCTATCATCGCGACATCAACAGTATGTCGGCACTCCGAGCTGAGTATGATGAGGCTGTGGAAGAGGGCGTGAAGTTTATGTGGAACACCAATGTCACGAAAGTCAACGGAGCCGAAGGACTGCGTCTTGAATCCATAGTCATCAATCAGGATGGCAATGAAACAGTGATGCCAGTCGACCGCGTGATAATGGCAGTGGGATCTGCTCCTGCCTCACGAATTGTAGACTCCACCGAAGGCATTGAGGTCGACGACCGAGGCTACGTCCTTACCCGAGAGACTCCTTATGGCATGACCACACGCAAAGGTGTCTTTGCCGGAGGCGACGTCACCAATCGACCTGCTACCGTGGTCCACGCTATGCAAGACGCCAAAAGAGTTGCGGAAAGTATAGCAAAATATATTGATGCCATCAAGCTCATCGAAGCAATCGGCTAAACAAAATATCCTGATAAAAAGAATCCGCCCGAATTTTCGAGCGGATTCTTTTTATAGCAGAAGTTGTTTAAACTTCAAAGTATAGAATGCCCCTAATAATTGGACAATGTCTCCCGAAGTCGCTCCACAAGCATCACCTGAAGTTCCCTCGGCGATATTACCACTACATCGGGCCCCATCGACATGAGTTCACTCACAAGTTCATAATTGATCTTCAACTCATAACGGAAAATCGAATAGAAATCATGCACTTCCTCTTTCTGAGTGCGATGCAAGGGAAGAGCCCGAAGATACTTAGCACGGGTGGATGAAGTCTGGATCACAACCTCACGTACACCTGCCCGCGACATAGTCACACCCACGATATTCCCGAAGAAATCATCCATCCTCAATCCCGACGGCATGACAAACTGACTGTCGGTCACCTCCATCTCCGTCACACGATCAAGTGCATATGTGCGCAGGCCTCCCCCACTCTTTTTCCCGAACATATACCATCTCTGTTTGTACAGTTTCAGAAAATATGGAGAATACAAGATTCCCACCTCCGGACGCGAACGTGCGAAGCCTGCGTAGGTAAACACTATCTTATGGTTCTTTTTCATAGCCGTCGACACCAATGGCAGAAAATCACGGGCAGACGGGATATCCTCTATCTCCACACGTCCCGATGATGTACCCAACTCTTGCATCGCACTTGTAGCCGCCGAATTATTCAATGTCCACTCAGCAAACTGCCTGACATATGGAGAATCTTTCTTGTCGATCCAATAATAACCATCGGGGGTGCAAAGAATCTCAATGCTGAAAGTATCTTCTATCGCACGGCGATATTTATAGAAGGTCCGGTCTGCCATAGGATTACCTCCGGAATATTCAACCTTTTGCTTCCACAACTCATTAAGATCTTTCTTCGAGATCTTGACATGCTTCAGGATTGTATCCACAATCCAAATATATATCGCTACCTTATCCTTTGCCATGTATTTAATTCTAAGGCCCTACTTCAACTATTCACACAACACCTTCACCGGCTTCTTGCCATCTACTGAGAGTATATAGATCCCCTTCGGGAGAGTGAATCCAATGCTTCCTGCCGACGGTCTCTCTGAGATCAGTACCCGGCCTGCCATATCATAAACATGTATGCTGCTCTTTCCGTCAAGCCCATTGACAGTGACAGCATCTCCTGATATTTCCACGTCAGGAGTCTGCAAGCCAACGATTTCTTCTACAGCATCAGGCTCTTCAGTCACATATTGCTCTATCAGTATATCGTGGAAGTTTATCCCCTTGTTGTCGATCGAAGCCCTGTCAATGCGTACATTGCAAAGGTCGCGTCCTTCATATACGTGTGTAAACTTGTAGGTCTTCTTTTCTGCGGACTTGAACTTTAATGTAGCAACATCGTCATTTTCGTCAATCATTCCGTCACCATTCACATCCGTACCGGTGCTTAGTTTCACCGACTGTGAACTCTTGTCGGAATTGCCGCAATAGAGCGTGATTTTCCACGGTCCCTGGATATCATTGATCTGAATGTAGCAATTGCCTACCTTGCCTTGTTTGCCTATAAAGCCAACTGCATTTTTGGAGGCGCCATTGTCTTCGGAAGAATATACCGGATAAGGAGAAAGGTTTCCGAAAGCCACAAGGCGTCCACCATCAGTTCCGAGTGTCATATTATCGAATTCCACCTCTGCTTTCACTCCTTTCATGATATCTGCCTGGTTTCCGGCGATGATCTTACCCCATTCTGAATCGCCGAAAGAAGCCGGAGTAGTATGGAAATCAGTATAAAACAGAGTTCCGCCAGGAATGGTATTGAAGCTCCACACCTCCCCTTCGGTGACACCGGTATTGTTGACAGCATCCACACGCCAATAATATGTGGTGTTTTCCGCAAGCGATTCAGGCTTGAATATCGTTTCAGTCAAGTCAGAAGCCACTTCCTCAAGGTCATCAGCAGAGATTCCTAAATATACATTATACGTCAGTGTCCCGAAGTAGGCCAATGTCTTGTTTTCCCATTTAAGCACGACATCAAGTGCCTTCACTTCCGACCCATCCGCAGGAGCTGCCAACGAAGACATGTCAGGCAAGAATGGCTCTGAAGTCATCGTCTGCAGGGCGGATGACTCAACAGACCTCATTCCGTTTTCTCCGATGGCATACACACGGAAATAATACATCTTATTTTCATCAAGGCCCTCAACTTTGAAAGTTGTCTCATCAGCTCCTGTCTTGCCAACTTCCGCAAACAAAGATCCATCAGCCGAAACTTCCACCACAAAGCCTGTCTCGTCGTCGGAATTGTCAGTCCATTCAAGCGTAATGGCATCCTTCTCATTCTTGACAGCCTTCAAGTCGGTAGGATTCTTTATGTAAGGATAGGCCTTATCTATACTGAAGACATAATTCTCTATATTGGCATACCCATTTTCAGCGATAGCAGCCGCATCTGAAGCATCCTGAGGGTCAAGGCCATTGGCAATTTCCCATTCGTCGGGAATACCGTCGCCATCTGAGTCAAGAGGTTTGTAGCCGCCGAAAAGTTTACCTGTTCCCTTATGAGGAAGGATCTTTTCTGTCGTAATACCACCGGTGGTGCCGAAAGATCCAAATGAAGAAAGTTCATCAATAAGATATTGGTCTACCTCATCACGCACCGGAAGGGATGCTCCACCATATGCCAAAACATACTCCAGAGCCTCCGGAGCAGTCATCTTTCCCGCTATCTCAGGCACATCCTTCGGAGCGCCACGACCGACAAGGTCAGCTGTAGTCTTTACTCGGGCTCCACCTGACTTGACATACTCTTCGTCGCTCATCTCGTGCCCGTCGAGCACTCCATCAATGTTGGAATCATACCAGTTTCCTTCGGCGAAATACTTGAAATTGGCGTTGCCACCCACCAAAGGATAGGCAGCCTGTTTCCAGGGACCGGTAATCCAGTAATTACCCGAAATTTCAGCCCAAGAATCGCCTGCACTGTCGCCTCCCATATTATAGGCAGCCTCCTTGCCCCAGTTGTAAGACACGTTATTGACAAACTGGTTAAGACCTTTCACCTTCGGGTTTCTGGTAGCATTCTCTATATAAAGGTTGCGAAAAAGTGTCACCCCATTGTCGGTCTGGATAAGTCCGCCACAGGAATGAGGCTGCAAACCCTGACCGATGATTGAGTTCTGGATAGTGACATTGGCAGGTCCATTCCCTTTGTCGTTGCTGCTGACTGAGAAATTCTCATCGCGTCCCCAAAGCACCGACATATGGTCGAATATCATATCGTGGCCGGAAGCAACACCGGCGGCATCCTTACCACTGTCGCCATTCACGCCCATACGAACTCGAAGATAACGCACGATGATGTTGTTGGCATCGGAAAACGACACACCGTTGCCATACACTTGGATTCCTTCGCCGGGAGCCGTCTGCCCAAGTATCGTCAGATTGCTCTTGAATGACAGGCGACTCTTAAGGTGGATCACACCCGAGACATCGAAGACAACAATACGGTTAGGTTTCGACACTGCATCGCGCAGCGAACCCGTACCGCTGTCGTTAAGGTTAGTCACATGATAGATTTCACCTCCACGTCCACCTTTGGCGAAGCGTCCAAAGCCCTCCGCCCCGGGGAAAGCGAGCAGGGCATCCTGCGCACTCATGGAAGCTGCAGTAAGCAGCATTCCTCCCAAACCTAAATATTTGATTAATTTTTTATTCATGATACAAGGTATAATTAATACTTAATTTCTTCTGCACGAGAGTACCAAAAGCCCGGAGTAAGCATTTGATCGGCAAACTCAGTCAAGGGCATTCCCTCCGGCACATTGCGCTCCCCCTCGGGCAGAAGGGTGTCGCACTGGCTGGCGATTTCTTCAAGCGGAAGGTAAGAAAAAGAGTCCGGATAGATTTCCAACTGCTGGGCCACCGTCATAGCTGCCTTTTCATCGCCAAACAGAGCCCCTCGAAGCAACAGGTCTTCCCCACGCTTTGAATCATATGGAAGTCCTCTCCCCATCAGCATTGCAGTTCCTGCAAGTGCAGAAGCCTTAGCCATACGTTCTCTATCAGGAAGATGACCTTCAAGCACATCATCAGGATTATTCAGAATAAGCTCCACATAATTGAGGGCGGCTGCCGGGAGTCCCTGATCGGCAGCACGCTCATACCAGCGGAAGGCCCCTGCAAGATCTTTCTCAACAAACTCACCGTGCTGCAAGAGCCACCCAATATTATTGGCAGCCTTCGCATCACCTTCCCACGCCGCTGAAAGCATCATATCGTAGCCTTTCTGACGGTCGTCTGGCAAGGAATCACGCAAAAACAGCTCATACCCCTCCAATGCCATTTCCGCCACATCTTCCGGAGTAGCAGCGAAAGAGAACGCAGACAGGCTCATCACAAAAGCCAATATCAAAACCCGAATCGCTTTCATCAATTTTTTGCCAACTTGTCAACTTATAATTTCGACAAAACTCTTATTTTATCATTAATCGCAGATTGTCAGAATCTAACTTTCTTGACATCCGAGCCCTGTTTAAGCACATAGATGCCGTGAGGCAAACCGACAGGATAACAATCAAAGTTCCCGACATAGAGTCCTGTAAGTGTATAAACTGAAATCGGGAGCCCTGAATTAGAATCTTGAATCATGTCGGCACCGTTGGATATATTTGCTCCGGCTTCAAGTTTTATGCAATCATAGAGTACCCCACTCTTGTCTTTGCAGTTGGAAGCTGTGAATGTGATTTCGTTTTCCCCAACTTGAAGGTCGGTCGCAGGGAAAGAGAAGGTCTTTACAATATGACGTCCAGCAAGAGTAGCGCTGCGGCGAATCGAGCCATCGTCTTTAAGGCTCCAAGCCTGTTTTGACTTTCCGTTGACGGTTGCAGTGATTGTCGGAGAATTTGAAACTCCGGCGATCGAAGCTGTCAGCAACGCTTCGCCGGCATACTCACGATCAAGATTGAACTTGACAGTCCAAGTGCCGTTTTTGGTCTGAGCATTATACCAATCTACTGCCGGATCGCTCTCTCCAATACGATATTCAAGCGTAGCCGGTTGCCACTGCCATGCCTCATAAGCACGAGGGCGGTCGCTGCAGTTGAAGCCATCAGCAAGACGATTATTTTCGCCAATATTCCATAGCAGATATTCGTAAGTAAGAGGTGACCATTCAATATCTCCGAGGTCAGTCTCATTGTCGAAGATATCTATATCATCTACACAGAGTTCATCTGTGATGGTTCCCGTTGTAGCATAAGCATAAAGAGAGTAAGAACCTTTTCTTACAGAAGGGATTGAGAAAGACCCGTCAGCATCAGTCAAAGTCCAATACATATACTTTCCACCTTGCGATAGCAGATTGCCACCAGGGGCAGCGAGCACCACCTTTACATTGGAGGCATCCTGACCGGTCGCAATGTTGATCTTACCTGTCACGACAGATCGATCAAGTGGATAATATTCATTTTCAAACCAAGTGAAAGGCCATTCCGCCTTCAGCTCTGCAGCCTTCGCACGGGCATCCTCTATCATTGCCTCACGGCTATCACCATCATTTACATAGATCATAAAAGGTCCGAATATCTGGTGATGGTCGTCATCATACGTCTGAGAAGAAGCTCCAAGATGCTCACCCTGAAGCATCTGAATTGTGATGGGAGATTTGCTGGTGGCATGCACAGTCAGTTCCTGACGCATCGGACCACCATTAATCCATTCATAGCTGACAGGGATATTCCAAACTCCCACTTTCCCATTCATAAGGCCATGGAAATCGTCATTGTCAATAAATTGAGCCCAGTTGTACTTGGTATAAATACTTCCGTCAGAGAGATAGTAGGTGGCATCTTGTACAGAATTTTTCTCAGCCACAGCCATTTCTGAATTGGATGGAATCATCCCCTCCATTTGATCGTCGACATATCCATCCAGGAAGTCAGATGCGAGTCTGGTACAAACACGGGTCTCCTTGACAGGACCTACGCCTCCTTGAGTTGTATCCCCACTTTTGCTATTGCCATGCACAATCACGTAGGTAAATACACCGCTTTCACCTTTGCGCAGGATGTAGCCATGTTCATAAGTGGGGAGTGCATCATTAGCGCCGGAAGTGTAGACCACTTCAGCGTAATCATCGTCATTCCTTACGATGCGGGCTTTCCCGGCAGAGAGGGCTCTATTTTTGTTTGTGGTATAATCGAAATAAATACCGTTGCTTGCCAAAAGATTGGCATCACCGTTTGAAGGATGCTTCATAGTCTTGGCCATACCCTTGGCATCAATGCTGAGAGTAATCAGGCCATTCGACATAGTGCAAGTCCTGTCAGATTTTAGATCTACAGTCACATTGTCGGCAGCAATAGCACTAAGCCAGACACCGGCAGTCAAGACACTTAAAGTAAAGATTTTCATTTATGATGAAGGTTTTAGTTAAATACATAAGTAGCTCACAAAAATTAAACGATATATGAAAACCAAGCAGCATGAAAGATCT
>CAYNEZ010000095.1:0-2209 GCA_964396365.1 uncultured Sangeribacter sp.
ATGGACATCTCATAAATATGACTAAAACTTATCGCGAGCAACTGTTAACCAGTATTGCAGGTTCTGATAAATATATAAATTATTAGTTTCTACTTGGCTCACTCCGACTATCAATAATCTTTTATATACCATAGAAAATAATAAGGTCATAGAGTAAAATAATTTGCGCACTTACAGAAAAACTTTGTATATTTTGGAAAGTTTTGTTAACTTTGCGGAAAGTTTTTGTTATAACGAAAACTTTTTGAGAAATCAACAAAAGTTTTTGATATGGATGAAACATTGGAGATCATAAAAAGACCCATTTACTTGGATAGATTGATTCCTTATGTCGGAAAAAATCTGATAAAAGTGCTTACTGGACAACGACGTGTAGGCAAGAGCTATATTCTGAAAAGCGTAGCAAAATATATTAGAGAAACTGACCCAAAAGCCAATATCATAACTATTGACTTAGAAGACTTTGCATTCTCTCATATTACGGATGCCAAATCTTTGTATCCTGAGATTTCCGCTCGCATAAAAGAAGGGCAGAAAAACTATATTTTCATAGATGAAGTGCAGGAAGTGGCGGATTTCGATAAAGTGATTCGATCGCTAAATCTCAATCCAGCCAACGACATTTACATCACAGGGAGCAATTCCAAGATGCTATCATCAGAAATGGCATCTAAACTTGCCGGCAGACGACTTGAAATGCAAGTCCATCCACTCTCCTATCCGGAATTCCTTGATTTTCATAAGATGGAAGATTCAGAATCTGCCATGACAGAGTATCTGCGATTCGGAGGATTGCCATATCTTGTCAACCTACCACAGCGAAACACTTGGGGCGAATATATCTCCGGAATAACGGATGCCGTTGTATATCGAGACATAGTCAGCCGTCACTCGCTGCGTAACAATGACTTTCTTCAGCGTCTTTTGCTATTTATGGCTGATAATATCGGGCAGATATTTACGGCTAAAAAGATAGCAGACTATCTGAAATCTCAACGAATCTCATCAACAGTAGGGAGTGTGCTGACATATGCAAGATATGTGGAAGAAGCTTTCATTATCAACAGGTCAAGAAGATGGGATATCGAGGGAAAACGCTTCTTTGAAATTGGAGAAAAATTCTTCTTTGAAGACCTTGGAATCCGCAACTCAATTGTCGGTCTCCGGCCACACGATATATCGGGGCTTATGGAAAACGCAGTCTACAACCACCTTAAAGTTCAGGGATATGATGTGAAGACTGGAGTGTTAAATGGAGGCAAGGAGATCGACTTCGTAGCAGAGAAAGATGGAGAAAGAAAATATGTGCAAGTTGCCATGACTGTATCAGAGAAAGCAACTGCAGAGCGAGAATACGGCAATCTTACATCCATATCTGACAATTACGAAAAGATCGTTGTGACATACCGGGACAGTTTTCCCAATACTTTTGAGGGGATACGTACGATGACTTTGAGGGAATTCCTAACATCGAATCATTACTAAGTAATCTTCAAAGAATAAATTGGCAACCTTGCTTGATCTTTTCAGCAGATTTGCCAATTTATTTTTTAACGACTACTAAACAATTATTCGGCATTAGTCGGATTAGGGCAAGAGTGCATTAGGCGAAGCCATTTGCGATAGCCAAAGAAAGCGATGATGGTGTAGATGGCGTAAAGAATGGCGTAGAGTGGTATGCCTTTATACCAGTAGAGACACGCGCAGACGGCATCTACGAGAATCCAGGCTATCCATTGCTGGAGATATTTGCGCGCCAGCATCCACATGCCGACGATGCTCAGGGCAGTGGTGAAGGCATCAGGGATAGGGACTGTACTGTCGGTTAGATTGTTCAGAATCAAGTAGAGGCCAACCCAAAGAACAAGGAACATTGCCACACATGCGGCAAGCATGCGTGGAGGGATGTTGGTGATGGGATGCTTTTGGTCAGACTTGTCCGCTCCGTCAGAGCCGCCCGACGTGTCTGACAAATTCCTTTTTTTGTGTCCACGAGTCCAGACGATGAAGCCGTAGACAGCTATGCCAAGATAGTAGATATTGATGGCAAAGTCGGCGTATATCCCTTTACTGAAATAGATCCACATAGAGATGGCTGGCATCACCATAGAGGCATACCACATACGCCAATCCGCATGATATTCCCACCAGAGGTAGAGAAGGCCTACTGAGAAGCCAAGTATTTCGAGAATTTTATCCCACGGCATAA
>CAYNEZ010000095.1:2309-8592 GCA_964396365.1 uncultured Sangeribacter sp.
TAGAGAAGGCCTACTGAGAAGCCAAGTATTTCGAGAATTTTATCCCACGGCATAATTTTGAATTTTGAATTTAGAATGGAGAATTGAGAATGGATTTGAATATAGAATAATTCAAAATTCAAAATTCTCAATTCAAAATTATTAGAAAGTGAGGGTTACAGTGGCGAGGAGGTTGGTTGTGGCTTGGGCTGCAAAACCGGCGTAGCGATAGATTACTGGTTTACCATCTTCAAGGTAGTAGCCGGCTCCGGCATAGCCGTTGTTGCAGTATTTCTCATTGAAGATGTTGTAGACCGTCACGCCTACCCGGAGTTCCTTCATGCCGGAGATTTTCTTGAATGTGTAAGCCAATGCAAGATCAGAGACAAAATACGAGTCGAGTTTTGCCTCTTCGCTACGGGCATTGTTCATATATTGGCTCGATACGTAGCGGCTCATCAAGGATGCTTCAAAATTCTTGACATTGAAATTGAATGCGTTGTGAAGAATAAAGTCAGGAGAGAATGCGATCGGAGTATCGCCACAATCTATGGAAATAGGATTGGTCCATTCATCCTCATAAATATACTCTGTGAAGTTTTTGATGCGATTACGTGATAGAGTCGCGTTGATCTGCCAGTCAAACCAATAGACAGGTCGCAATGCACCTTGAAGCTCTATACCCATTCGGTAAGACTTTGGGACATTGACACTTATGGCATTGCCCGTGTCAGAAAGTTCCCCGGTCACAACCAGCTGGTCTTTATAATCCATATAGTAAAGGCCCGCTCCCACGCTGAAAAGAGATGTGCCGTAAGAATATCCTGCCTCATAGTCGAACATACGTTCTGCTACCGGGTAATGGTCAGGGTCACTGTCTGTGAAATTATCTCGGGTCGGTTCTTTGTGAGCTACGCTCCATGAAGCATAAGCACGGTGTCCGCCATCATTGTAAGAAACGCCAAGTTTCGGATTGAAAAAATCCCATTTGCGCTTCAGATCAAGAAGACCCATCCCACCCGTATTCCAATCAAAATTATCACTCACGCCGCGAATAGAATAATCAATATGACGATACTGAAGGTCTGCATATGCCGAAAAACCTGCTCCAAATGTGTAATCTCCACGCAAGAAGACATTTGAATCAAACTTACGTCCTGTATTGCTGTAATATTCCTGCAGCGGGTCAATGGCCCCGATGAAGTTGCGTACCCATTTTACCTTGCCGAAATGATTGCCACGATGCCAATTGGCTGCTCCCCCACCGACCAACGTAAGGGCATCCTTCTGATAGCGGACATTAATCATACCTCCACCGAAATCATTATCATTGAATTTAAGGCGGATAAGGTCTGATTTCTTAACCAAATTCCCTTCTGTATCAAGAAATGGCTCAAGGCCATATTCCTCGAGAGTACGTTTTGTCTTATACTGGTCGTAGTATCCGTCACCCTTTGTGTAGTGGAGGGTGGCATTGAGAGTCACATATTGACCAATATACTGATTTAAAAGAAGCTGAAAATGATGTTGGGTGAAGTTATCACATTGATCCGGATAGAACGCCACACTCCCATCTGAAGCTGTGTACTTTCCGCAAGGATTGTATCTGCGACCATATTCTTCCATTTCCTCTTTAGATGCGTAGTCCCACGCCATATAAGTGCGTTCCTTGCCTCCAAATGCGAGCAGACGGAGAGTAGTATTATCGGAGCGATAAGCAAGCTGCCCCATGTAGCTCCAAAGCTGTGAAAAAGCACGGTCGATGTAGCCGTCTGAGCCGATGTGACTGATACGGGCATCCACGCTCCAATGGTCGCCAAAAAGACCTGATGAGACTTTGACAGTTTCGCGATTGGAGTTGAACGAACCATAGGATGCCGACACCATAGCACTGCGCTCTGTAGCGGGGTAATCAGTCAACATATTTATTGAAGCTCCGAAAGCACCGGCACCATTGGTGGATGTTCCGGCTCCACGTTGTATCTGGATATCATTGAGAGATGACGCAAGGTCTGGCATATTCACCCAATAGACATTGTGGCTTTCGCTGTCGTTGATAGGCACACCATTTGCCGTAATATTTATGCGAGATCCATCGGTGCCACGCACACGGAGACTGCTGTAGCCGATACCCGCTCCGGCATCGCCGGTAGATATAATGGAAGGGGTCATTTCGAGAAGAGATGGAATGTCGCGCCCATCATTGCTCTTAGCAATTTCCTTAGCATTTACATTAGTGAACGCAACCGGAGTCTTCACACCTGCACGGTTTGCCGTCACTTCAACGGCGTCAAGGGCAGTATACATACTATCGAGGCTCTCTATGAGCGACGAAGCTACGGCATCGTCTGCCGAAGCAGGGAGAGCAGCCATGCAAAAGATAGCGGCACTCCATGAAAAAGTCTTTTTCATGTCTTCAAATTTTTCTTACGCCGGTATTATCCGGGTCAAGTTCAGAGGGTTTGTTCTCAGCCTTACGGCACCCCTAAATTGAATTATTCATCCTTTCGGATTCGAGTGCAAAATTACTGATAATATCTGGAATAATCAAATTTTTTTTAATCTTAGACCCCATCTCATATAGAAGCGGTCTAAACGACTTAGTAAGCATAAAAAAAAGACATGCCGGATTTACTGGCATGTCCTTCACAGATCAGAAGATGATCAATTATTTTTTCATTATCTTTGAGACGGATACAGACCCATCGGAATAGATCACCTTACGGATACACATTCCGACTGGATTAGCAAGCTGACTGCCATCCATAGAATAATAGTATTCAGAGGCTACATCCTTTACTTCGCCAGAAATATCCGACACTGACGATGACTTGAACTCATAGGTGACAAGATCGCTGCAGTATTCCTTATCGCCAACCTTATATACAGACTGAACGCCTATCGACTTAAGAGGCTCAAAGAAGATAATGAAATGCCAATCATACATAAACAATATCAAATCAGACTCCTTTCCATATTTTAGATCAGTAATCGGATTGTCATTGTTGTCATATTCAAGAGCGGCAAGCTCTCCGTCAAAGAATACCCTATAATAGAGGTTATCAGGATCCAGTGCCTGGCCATCTACACTTTCCGGAAGAATCAAGACATCTGCCACTCCCATTCCGTCGTTGGCATCCCACTCCGGTTCTCCGAATTCCGGATTTACAGGAATTGGATCTGAATCAGCCACCAATGAAAGCTTCAGATCTTGCACCATTATCCCAAGGAACACACGATTGTAGCCAAGATTGAATACCATAGATCCGGCTGCCTCATAACCTCCCTCTACCGGTTTCAGCTCCACTGACGAAACCATCGAATAAGATCCTGCAGCATCCTTATCTACACCACTCATAAAATATAGATAATCATTGGCTACACCAAGATATTGCTTTGATTCAAGAATAATGCTGCCGTCTTCCTGTACGCTTCCTTTTATCCAAGCTTCAGGAAGAGCTTCACAAAGACCGCATATCCAGGCATCCTTACCATCCATGCCTATCTTTACAAGGCGTTTAAAAGAATCATTCCAATTATCCTTGAAATCAGCAGTATACGACAGGGTGGAAATGTCAGCAGACGGAGCTTCAGGCAATTCATTCCAAATCTCATAGCTTACATTTTGCTCAGCATATGATCTGAACGTGCCTTCAGCATCTACGAGACCTATCATTCCAAAATATTCTCCCAGAAAATCCTCGTCAGATACTGATGGCATTATCTGACTGAATTTGTCTCGGGTTTCATTGCTTTTAAGTTTCAGGCAAGGAGACTCAGTGTCTGGAGCCAACACAATTATTCCTTCCTTTATATCAGCTTTCACCATTGACGCATAGAGTGTAGCGCCGGTATTTGGGTCAACTGCTACAGCCTGAGGAAATTCAAATTCCACGACACCATTCTCTGTAAAGTGGCCTTTTACCCATGAATTAATACCGGGATACTCACGGATTACATTGTGGATATACATGTCATCACCATCAATCACAATTCGCGAACAATAACCGTAATTGTCTGCAAATGATCCAAATCCTCCTTGAGAAAGGAGATAAGTCTTCTCACTTCCTCCATACACAGTAGGATATAACGTACCGGCCGGAGTAGAAGTGATAATGCCGGTTTGGGCTTGTGCACTGAACACAGCAACCAAAATCATCAAATAAGATAAAATCTTCTTCATAATTTATTATTTTATTCAGGTTTCTCAAGTTCTTGTATGTTTTATGAGCTTGCAAAAGTTGAGTTAGTTTATTTAAACAGTCTCCACAACTTCATTGCAAAAATAATGATTTTTTTTGAGAAATCCATCAATTCTCAATAATTATCGTATGGTTGCGTGTGTCAGGGGAGAGAGCGGCACGTCGCCAACGGGGAAGAGACTCGCGATAACGGCGGAAAGCTGTTCTGCGGAGACTGTCTTCCATCAGAATTTTTCCCGCAAGGGAAATAGCGGCAGTATCACCCTGTTCGCTGCCTGAAAGAGAAAGCACTCGTGCCAGCTGACGGGCTTCAAAATAGGCACTGTCTACATGATAACGAATGGTAAATGGAATCATACGTGATGGAAAGCGCACCAATGCCGATTTTGCCACATGAAGTGCCTGATCATGTCTGCCGGTGGCAGCAAGAGACTCAGCCAAGCGGATCAAGGATGCTCGCTGGGAAGCAGCTTGCGAAGCCACATCCACACCCGGATATGGGGCTCGGTCAAGTCCACCCCAGCGTAACTTAGGCAGCACATCGAGTGCCTCGTCAATTAGCACTATGGAATCCGGAGCAAAAGGCATCAGCTTACGGGTATATAGTGCCTGCCTGGTGTAAGGGAAGAAACCGATATATTTGTTTTTCTGAAGATTCTGATGCCAATAGATAGGGCGAGGATAACGAGAAGCCGCATTTGAAGCCACTATGTCCACTTCTGCTACCTCACGGAGCCCTGCAATTGACCCCGGTCCTTTACCCGGCACAGAAAGAAGATCAAACACCCAGCCATCTGCCGAATCCTTTCCCATGGCAAGCCATCGGGATTTGAACGTGGGAGTGCCTGACATATCGGAGTATAGACTACGGAGCGCCTCAATCGCAGCAACAGTATCTGAATCGGAAGATGGGAAACGCACTATATTATAATTACCAAGTGCGATATCACCCTCTTTCGCCATCATCTTCACACCATCATATCCATACCGTGGAGTCATCAGCTGGCAGACATACCAGTCGCTGCCAAGATAGGCGTTGCATATCACCGTGACATCGCGACGCACACCCATCACTTCTTGGGCAAACCATAGAGGGAATATGTAATTGTCGCCATCTACAAATAGAATTGCATCCTCGTCAAGCGACTCAAGGAGATTGTAGGCATAGTCAAGAGTGGCAGTACGCAGGCTACGGTCATGGTCACGGAAGTTTTCGGCCAGCATCCATACCGGCACCATACATACGGCAACTGACACAATACCCCTGACCCACCATCGGCGTGAAACACGTAGAAGGAGAAGCATTCCGAAACTAATCCAAAGGGCAAAAGTCCAGAAACTTCCCAAAAAGGAATAATCACGCTCACGTGGCTCGCCCGGCGTCTGATTGAGATAGAATACAATGGCTACTCCCGTCATCAGGAATAAGATCATCGACACCCATGCTATCCGGTGCATCCTTTTACTGCGCAAACTTAAGTGTGTGCCTTTGAACAGCCATATAATTCCTATGATTCCCAATAGGAACGGAATGCACCAATAGACGTTTCTTCCTTCGTTTTCTCCACCAAGTTCCGGAGGAAGCATCGGTTGCGGACCGAGCATAAGCTCATCTGCCGGAGGAATACCTGTTATGAAATTGCCATGATCGATCTCTCCGGTAGAGGGTACATCATTTTGCCGCCCGGCATAGTTCCACATCAGATAGCGAAGATACATATATCCTATCTGATAGCCGAACATATACACCAACGAATGATAATAAGAAGGTCGCATTCCATATTTTGCCATAGCCTGACCATGCGCATCGCGCATCGCTACGGGATACCCCAAGGAATCAAAGGCCTCCGATATCCGCACCTGCACCATGCTTGCAGAGTCCATTCCAGTCCAATCGCGATATGCAGCCAAATCATCCGGAGATGACGCATAAATACGTGGCAACCACATATCAAGTTCAGGCGTAAATATGGGAACTGTCCGGAATCCGGCTACCACATACCCCGGAGCAGAATCTCTTGATGATATCTCTTGATTATGCCTACGATCGGCATCTGTCAGAAAGCGCGATCTATCAGGGATATGACCATTCTTCACCATCG
>CAYNEZ010000095.1:8692-12802 GCA_964396365.1 uncultured Sangeribacter sp.
TCGGCATCTGTCAGAAAGCGCGATCTATCAGGGATATGACCATTCTTCACCATCGGACGCATGTCACGGCCACGCACTTTCATGGCATTCCATGAATAATCCCGAAGTGTATCCCCCTTATCATTGACAGTGATACGCTCCAGCCGCATCACCCGGCTGTAAGGGGTGCGGCCATAAAGCAATGGTGCCTCTCCATACTGGCGGCGGTCAAGATAGTCTGAAAAGCGGAAGATATCCGAAGGATTACCCTCATTAATCGGAGGATTTGCACATGCTCGTATGGGAATGAGAATATAGACTGAATATCCCGACATTACAGCAGCAAGACACCATAATCCAGTCGAAATATACCTGCGATGACTACTGACGACAGCACTCCCGACGACCATTATCAGCAACAGGCACCATATTGCCAATGCCCCTGACCAATATGGGAATCCGAATGAATTGACAGCTATAAGATCAGCCCACCCTGCCAAAGCCAAAGATCCGGGCATCAGGCCTTTTAAAATGATTACGACAGCCCCACACCCCGCTATAAACGCCCAGAACAGTCGAAAATTACCCTTCTTCTTTCTGCAGCTCCGTGCAGCCATGACCATGGCGATGGCAGGAAGTGCAAGGAGATTGAGCTGATGCACTCCCAACGAAAACCCGATGACATACATCAACGCCACAAGCCACCTCACTCGCGCACCACGACTGAATGAAAATGCCCATCTTATCGACATCCATACTGTGAGTGCGGACAGGAAAAGCGACATGGCATACACCTCTGCCTCAACCGCACTGTACCAGGGGGAATCTGACCATGCAAAACACAACGATCCAGCCAATGACGCCATCGTTATCGATACGCTGCGCCAACGGTTTCGTCCATTGTTTGGCCATATCCAACGCATCAACGAAATCGAAATCGAACAAAGTATCATCACTGCCATGGCTGTGAATACCCCTGACAGCATATTGACCACCCGCACCTGCACTGCAGCATCAGAGAAAAAACAAGACACAAAGCGATGTGTCAGCATCCATCCGGGATTGCCCGGGGGATGCCCTATCTCCATGCGAAGAGCGGAAATAAGATATTCAGGACAATCCCAATAAGAGGCAGACGGATCTACGGTGAGCCAATATACAATAAGGGCTAAAAGGAAGGCAAGCCAAGGAGTCAGCTTAAATGCATAATTCATAATGCATAATGCATAATTATGAATTCTTTTCATTGCAACATCCTAAGTTACTTGACGATTCCTTTGTCGAGAAGTCGACGCTTCACCTGCATGCGTATCCATGTAGGGGTAATACCAACAAAGAAAATGGCCAGACGGTTGACAATGCCATTGATATATTGCTTCTTTCCCTTAAGCATAGCTTTCACGGCCTTCTCTGCAAATTTTTCCGGACGTTCTACTGCTCCTATTCCTACGGCGAGACGCATCAGATTGTCAGGGAGTCCGAAAAGAGAGGTCGCGATGCCTCCGGGAGCGGCTACCGTGGCAGACGCACCATAGTCTTTCAATTCATAATGAAGCGACCGGGTGAAGACTCTGATGTAAGCTTTGGTGGAAGAATACATCGCAAGCCCTGGCATTGGCATCCAGCACGACATCGACGACATATTGAGGATACGTCCACTTCCACGCTCACGAAACCTGCGTGCAAAAAACAGAGACAGCATCGTAGTGGCACGCACATGGAGATCAATGAAACACTCTATCTTTTTGTCCGACGTGTCAGCAAGTTCCCTGAAGCTGAATATGCCGGCGTTATTGATCACAAAATCAGGGTCAATTCCCAAAGTCTTGAGGTAAGCGGCAAGCATCGACTCCGCATTATGATCTCTAAGATCAAGGGTCAGCGGATAGGATTTTATTCCAAACTCAGTTTCAAGAGAAAATGCTGCCTTACGGAGGGGATCGACTGTCACACTGACCAGCACAAGCGAACAGCCGCGGCGAGCAAGCGCACGACAAAATTCCATGCCAATCCCTCCATCAGCTCCGGTCACTACAGCCCACTTTCCTGTCAAATCTTCCATCAACTATCATCAATTAACTCTAAACTCTCAACTCTCCGCTCTTAACTCTCCACTCTCCGCTCTCCACTCTTGATCCTCTCGATTTCTTCACGGATCTTGATAGGAAGATCAGGAATGGTGCAGTGGCAAGCCATCTCTCGGCTATACATTCGAGCTATACAATAGTTGACATGTTCACATCCACAATGATGGGCTGCTTCTTTGGCAAGTTTGTTGACAAAATCAGGTTCTCTAAGCAAGGCGCGTCCCATCTGGACAAACTCAAATCCTTCGGAAAGTGCCTTATCCATGCTCTCTCCATCCACCACACCCCCTACATAGACAAGCGGTAACCTTAGTTCCTTCCGAAACTCCTTTGCATCATCAAGGAAATAGAGAGGCTTGAACGGTTCTTTAGGAATCATGTATTTCCCCACCATTCTGACGCCATATTTAAGCCACCATAGCTTCATATAGTAGGTCATCGTATAGATAGGCATCTCCCCGCGCATCACATACATCGGGGCTTTGCTGACAAAACCTCCGCTCAACACTATCGCATGGGCACCAAGATTTTCTATCTCTTTGGCTACTGTAAGGCAATCGTCAATCTCGAGTCCACCCTTAAACCCATCGCGCATATTGGTTTTCACCAAGACTCCCATGTCGCTCCCTGCTGCCTTCATCACTTCCTCCATACACATACGCATGAAGCGCATTCGGGAATCGAGCGAACCTCCGAACTCATCGCGACGATGATTGGTATAGGGAGAAAGAAACTGTGAGATCAAATAGCCATGGCCGGCATGCACCTCAACACAGTCGAAGCCGGCATCGCGGGCAGTGCGCACTGCTTCTCCGAAATCGCGTGCCATCTGCTTTAGCTCATCTTTTTTCAATCCTCTCACTATCGTCGGGGAATACAAGTTGAACCCCGTAGATGCTCCTACAGGGATCCCACCGGCAGTCTTTATATGGGTCATATTGCCACAATGCCCGATCTGGATGGAAGCCTTCGCTCCTCGCTCATGAATTCCATCTGTAATCTCACGAAGCGACCCCACTATCTCCGGACGGAGCCACAGTTGCGTTTCAAACGAGAGAGCCGAACGGTTGATGCCGGCATAAGCCAATGTGGTCATTCCCACTCCTCCTTCAGCTACACTCCAATGATAGTCACGGAGCATCTCTGTAGGATTGTTGTCTTTACCCATACCCTCGAAGGCTGCGCTACGGATGGAGCGGTTGCGGAGTTCCACGGGACCAATTTTCCCGGGAGTGAAGAGTCTGTCGTGGCTGGTCACCATATGAACGGAATTATGTATTTTCTGTTAAGACTTGTAAATTCATCACCAAACTCCTTGACGTAGCGGTCGTGGAGAGAGCGTGCCCTTGGGGCAAGGTTGGCAAATGTCCAGAGAGCAAATATCAAACCCGGAAGCGACCATGTGAGCACTGCATATCCTACCCATTCTGTGAATTCACCGAAGTAATTGGCAGATGTCACATAGCGGAACATACCACCCTTGGGAATGTAATGCCCTCGATCGCCTGGTTTTCTGAGATGCCGTATGATATGGTCAGACTGCAGATTTATTGCCATACCGATGAAGAAGATCAGTGTGCCTATTATGAATTTCGGTGTCAGAAGCCATGTCGGAGGATAAGTGTCGATCGGGGAGACATAGAATAGCCATCCTCCTATAAGATAGGCATTCACCACATTGAATATGCACCCCATGAGAATTATAGCCAGCGGCATGCGGCTTCTCCCTTTGATAAGAAGCGGAAAGATAAATGATCGTTGGAAATAATGGAGCATAAAGATCGAGGCCATAGCGATAAGTGCGGTCTCTCCTCTTCGGTCAGAGAGTGCCCATAGCAGTGCCATACAAATGAAGACAGGAGCCTCCATCACTACCCATCCCAGTCTATTGCCAAGAGATGGACCCCATTTAGGGGAATAGAACATACCGTAGCCCGGTGTTATGAAGCGTAATCCCGCAAAGACCATGAAAGCAAGTGCAATCATGACATATTCAACTGTGCGGAACACTATAGGGTCGAAAATTCCGTTCATGAATATATAG
>CAYNEZ010000096.1:0-12601 GCA_964396365.1 uncultured Sangeribacter sp.
TTTGCTCGGATGGGCATAATAAACAAAAGCGCCGAACCTCACGGCCCAGCGCATTCAAATACCAAATTCATAACTTGCCGTTAGGCAGTTTGTGTTGCTTTATCCAGTACATAATAGTCCTTGTCTGAAAAAATATGTTTTCATCGTTTTGTTCTGAGAGCCGCTCTGCGTTCTCTTCTTGACTTTTTTATTTCTTCCTCTTCTTCCTCCCTTTTCAGGATCGCATACTGTTTCGGGATTTCAATTGTTGTTTTCGGGAGCGAAAGTGGGTTGAACATCATCATCGCACCCAGCATTAATTTTGTCATCATAATCTTTGTCTACTTTTTGAGCAGGCAGCCATGAATACTGCCATCTCCGTTTTTCTGTAAATTTCTCGGTCATCTTCTGAAAGTCAAAGTTGACAGCATTGAACTTCGATACTTTGACAAACTTGTGGACTTCATCATTGGAGCAGTGTATGTATATCGCTGACCATTGGTCTGGATATGTTGAAAAACTGTTCCATCGCAAAGATATCAAGTAATCTTTAAATTCCATCAGAACCTGAATTTGTCATCAGGTACCACAAGACCTTTCGAAGGCTTCCATCCCTTCTCCAGTTTCAGTTTCTGGAATTTCTCGATCAAGTCTACCATAACTCTGTCCGATGCAACTCCCAGATGGAAATAAATACACCCGTCAATGTTCCTGCAATCCTTGACAGTCTTTGCCGGAGCTTCCATGAACAGCTTTCCGTCTCTCCAGACTGGCTGGAAATCGTAGTCTGACAATTTGGAGTCCAAAGCCACTACCGTCACTCCATTTTTGAAAGTCTGATATTCAAAGTGAATAGGTTTCATTTTACTTAGTTTTTTCAGACACTGCTTTCATCACTTAATCGTACTCTTCTTCCTCAGCCGGATCGTGGCCGGGTTCAAGCACTTTATGGTCATAAGCCTGCTTGATATCATCCTTGGTGATGTTCAGGATGTTTATCTTGCGGACTGCTTTTCTGATTCTCGCATAGATTCCAGGATCTTCCCCTTCTACCAGGTCATTCAGATGCTGGATTGCTTGGTAATTGAGTCTGCGTATTTTCCCTGCACCTCGTTTTCCATTTGGTGACTCCAGCAACAATCCGATTTTCCGTAACGAATACAGACAATTGGAGAGAGTCGGGAGGGATATCTTGATTTTGACTGCAATTTCTTGAACTGAAAGCGCACACTCGCCAGTTTCAGTGCTTTCTTCAAGGATCATTGAAACTACCATCAGCTCATTGTGATTCAGGAAATATATCAGAACTTTTGGTATTGGCAAAACCATTCCCTTAAAGACTTCTTCAGTCTCTACGGATGCGATGACTTGATACTTGATTTTTGGCAAGACTATTCCTCCCTTCAGTTCTCTCGGATCCAGTGAGATTGTTATCGGCTCCGGAGGTGGGAGTTTTGCACGTTGTGGGATATGTCTCATACAATGATTTTTTCACACAACACTGTTTTTTATCATTTCGAAGCCGGAGCTTCTCGGTTGTTAATATTTAAATTTCACCAAAATTCTATGGTGTTATATCTATGTTTTTTAAATTTTAATAGTAACTTTGTATTATATTTTGAAATACGACTTCAATGAAAACTTTGAACCAGATATACAGATACACTACGGAGTGCCGATTTCCAGATGAGGATTGGCAAGAGGTGCTTGCCTATTGTCGGGAGCGTTTTAAGGGAGGCAAGATCCACAAATCCATGAATCCAGTATCAACTTCCACTTTCCAACAATTCTTGTCTTGGATTGACAATGGGTATGGAGCCGGGGATTATGTGGCTTACGGCAATACCATGGGGATAGTCAAGAGCAGTACTCCGAGTGGTGTTGTATTGGCAGCATATTGCGATTATGAAGGAAACCTCATTGTCAACAATATGCCAGTTTTGCATCCTGAAAGACTTGCCCCGTTGGATGAAGAGAGAATCCGAAAATTCAAGCGACTGATGTATGATGCTGGCAAGGAGTTTTACGTCAGAAGCAACATAGTCAGTGAACTGTACACCCCAAAAAAATATTTTTATGTCACGTTTGATGATGGTCAGAGTATTGAACCATGCGTAGGAATGTTTTTAAAATCAGAGGATTGCAAATATTATTTTGTCGCATTATTAAGAAATAATAAGATTGAACTAAATGCTTGCGTCAATTCTGAGTATACACCCCTGAAACAAGCTGAAGAGACTGACATCAAGCGGTTGCATCAAGCAGCTTCCGATGCCGGATTGTCTTACAATGAGAGAACCCATCAGTTTATCAAGAATCAAAAACGTGGTGGCAACAATGTTTATCATTACCTCAATGAGAAATTTGAAATTGTTTCAGATCGAGATAACGGCTCTTCAAAGCATACGCAGAGATATGAGGCCGGCAACTACTTTGTAGACTATACTGAAGCTCTGATGTTTCAAAAGGATGTGCTTAGATTAAGAGGGAAGATCTGATGGTCCTCCCTCTTTGTTTTTATAAGTCCAATGGTTTGAAAGTCTTTTTCAAAGCGGTCTCATACCAGTAATCTTCAGCTTCCGACACCGGAATTTGAATTGCTTTCGATGGTTGGTCATTGGCTTCATTCCATTTCGTGACTTTATCTTTAGAAAAGGCGTACATCCCTATGGGCTGCTTCCTTAATGTGGATTTTTCATTAAGGCATTTAAGAATATCGGTATCTGTGACATATAAGTAATCCTTATACTCATTTTTGAACTGGAGGAAATTGTCAAACTGATGCTTGTTGTAGAAGAGCGCCCAACAATAGATTATGATTTCCATATCTGTCAGTTGGTCCCATCCGTTTTCAGCATCGTTTTCAGCAAGCATTATGATCTGGCGTAAGTAAGTACGATTTGCTTGAGCTTGTTCCTTAGATATCTCGTATGCTGAAAGCTCACTGGGAATGATTCCTCTTAAATCCATCACTCCTTCTTTAGTGATCACATATTCCCCATTCTCCAGAGGAAAATTGAATATCATATGAAGTCGGGATCGGTCATAGGAGTTTATGCGCCTGATAGAATATGTCTTGCCCCATATCTTGACTGGCTTATATTTGGTAGCAGCATCATTAAAATCCGTTTCCAGATCCTTCACCAGTCTGTCAAGAATGTTTTTAGGTACGGTACACTCCCAAATGTCATCGAGAGCAAACTCTTCTTCATCTTCATTATCGGGAATACAGATGTCATAAAGAGTACTCAGAGCAAAAGCTGCATGAAGCATATAAGGTTGGTCTGACACTTCCCAAGGTTCCCTCATCAGAATCTCTATATCTGAAGGTGAGAAAGGTTGATATTTATTATTCATCGGTAGAAAGGGCTTTGGTGATTGTATTGATAAGGTCAACGGTGTAAGCGGATTGGTTGCGGAGGATATTCTCAACATTGAGTTTCAGGATTCGATAGAGTACGGGAGCCAATTCGTTTCCTGGAATGTGCATAGCTGCAAAGTAGGATTCCGCAATGGCATCAGTTTTCCCGTGAGTAACGGCGCCGCATTGACCATCCACATGAGAGATGATCAAGAAATCAGATTCTTCTCCATAGATTTCCTTCCCTTTTTCCAAAATTTCATTTGTTTTCTGTTTCATTTTCTTTCTCTGGTTTTAAACACTGTCTTTCATCAATTGCAATATCTTTAAGGGGAATAAAGTAACCACAATGCTCATCTCCAACATTCCATTTTGGGGGGATGGCATTGAATGGGCCACACTCTTTTTCAAGCTCCAGATTGAACCTCCAGCAATGGTATCGGTCCATACATGCTCGTGCCTTACATTTTTTTGGAGATTTTTTCAGTTGCTTATAGGCTCGTAGTGTAATTTCTGAGATGGTGGAGGGGAGTGCTTCCCTGAATCTTTCTGGAATCGTTCCTATGACCCATATATCGTTTGATTGGAGCAAAGCACCATCCTTACGCATAAAGTACCTCATTTTGCCCTTGCCACCCAGTAGCAGGGCCTTATTTTTCTTGTCTGCTACTGGGTGTATTCTGATACATTGGTTGCCGAGTATTTCTAAGTATTCAGGTGGATAATCTATCAACTCTTTCCAGTATGCACAATCATAGCAAACCTTATCTCTAACCATTATATAAGAGATGCGGCTTTCTTGATCATATCCCTGGTCCCATATGCGCTTTCCGCATGAAGAGCATATACGGAATCCCCTTAATACTTTTATGTCTCTGATAGCCATATTTAAATCTTTATTGAATCAAAGATGTTTGAAATCTCTTCATCGCGAATACCGAGATAAATCATGGTGGTATCTAAGCTTGTGTGTTTGAATATTCGATTCAGATACATCAATGTCTTTTCGTCACGCCCACCTTTATCATATACGTATCGGCCAAAAGTCTTTCTGAAGGTATGGGTGCTGAAGTTGTCTATATCAAGTTCATATTTGATAGCCCAAGATTTCAAAGTGCGATTGATATACTGGATAGATACAGCTTTTCCTTCGGCGCTTTTCTTGCCTATTAGGATAACCTCGTGCTTAGGAGGTTTGCCCATCAGATTATATAAAGTGGAGAAATGCTCTGAAGCATTTGGACCGATAGGTATAACATGGGGCTTGTTGGTTTTTTGAGCTGTGATTATAATCTTTCTCTGATCCAAGACATCTCTCCATGTCAATCTACATACATCCGAGAACCGCAATCCTGTACAGAATGAGAGGATGCAGTAGGCTGCCCACCAGTACTTCTTTTCGTCGATTAGCGACTGAACGAGTTTTTGATAATCTGCATACGGCAAGTAATCTGCCGTAGTAACACTTCCTTTTTTGCTCATAAGTTATAAATTTGGTTTCGCAAAATTAATATCATTTTTTGAGAATAACAAATATTTTTGAAGTTTCACTTTCTAAAAAATGTTAAACTTAAATTATATTATTGGTTTTCAATATTATAATTTTGAATTTTGTTTCACTTTTTTCAGAAAGCTACACCTTAATATATAAGGAAGGGTAAAAAATGAGAGGCACGGCATCACTGTCGCACCTCTCCGGGGTCTGTCTATGTAGTTAAGAAATTACTTTGAACCAGTATGGCCGAAGCCTTGATCTGCCCGCTCTGTCTCAGAAAGCTTATCCACAACTTCAAATGGATCGGAACAATACTTACTGATTACCATCTGTGCTACTTTAGTACCAGCTTCGATTATGAAGGGGGAAGATTCATAGCTCTTGATGATCACTCCAGGAATCCCTCTGAAATCTTCGTCGATAGTCCCAATGATTACATCGGCATCAAATCTCTTTTTCTTAGAAGGGTCTTTAGGATCCGGTCCTTCCATACCTTTAGCTGAGAATCCGCTGCGTGGACGAATCATTGCCTCAGTGTTTGGGTCAAGTTCTATTTTGATGCCGAGAGGCAAGATGTTGCGGCCCGGTTTAATTTCTACATCGGTGGGAGCGTAAAGATCATATCCAGCTGCGTATTCATTGGCTCTGGTAGGGATTTTAGCTCCGGGGGCAATTAGTTTAACTTTCATAATAAAAATATGTCTTTTATTTTTTAATAGTCTGCATCTCTAAATATTCGCTTTCAAACATCACAGAGTTCTTCAGCATCTTCCTGGTAGAATAGATTTTTCGATCCTCTCCAATAGCTTCATCGAATTTGAATAGGGTCAATGCTCCGATGTCATCAGGCTCAATCTCAAAGTCGGAAGGTACAACTCTCCAGTATCGTTTATTTACTGAAATGATGTCTCCATAAGCAGCTTTGATGAGGGATTGGCGGACAATACCGGTCAATGCCGCCGCCTCACTGATGGAACGGAAAATAGCTACCAGAATATAGTTTGCGTCAAACGCAACGATAGTGGTTGGTTGGTTATTCGCTTCCTGCTGTATCATTCTCTCGCTCTTTTATGATATCCATCATCACCTCATTGGGGATTTTTTCCGCAGCCAGACTGTAGATGAATCCATGGCTATAGGCAACCCCATTTGAGATGACATCTGTCAGCAAACTGTTGAAATAACTGCACAACTCAGGATTGACAAAAGCCAGAAACAGAAAAGTAAGTTCTGCGGCTACCAGGATATGACCATTGGTATTCTCAAAGAATAATTCGGAAGTGGACTTGTTGGCACTTTTTGCAAGCGAGCTGATAAAATATTTATTGATGCGCATAAATACTTTATAATCCACTGGAGTCAATGAATTGTTTTCGATATATGCAGTATAATCAAAAACTGCTGAATCTTCATCCAATAATCCAAATGTCAAGCCTTCAATCTCCGGAAGCAGGATCTCATCAGTTTTGAGCTCTTTCTTTAGGATATTTGTCTTATAGTCCATAATTTATCACTTAGCATCAAAGACATCCATAATCTTGGTCTCAGAAACACTGGCGATAACAAAATCAACCATAGTTCCCTTCATGCCTTCATAGAAGTTTGAGACTGCCGTATCAAAATCCGCTGCTTGCACAAGGAACAGATGAGGGGTAAGTTTTTCTGTATCGTTCTTTTCATTATAGCTAATGAAGTTGGCCTTGACAGAAAACCAAAAATCGCCACGGTCATCACGAAATATCTCGTCGATATTGGTTTTCTTTACAGCAGTGACAGTAAAGTCTCCGCTGATGTGTGAAGCTACTTCCTTAGTTACGCGAGCTTCCGCTTCAGTACATGAAAGAGCGTCTGCGAGATACGGCTCTGTGACTTTCTTGAATTTGCCGTTCTCCATTCTTTTGGTATATTTTACCTTGGCTTCGATATAAAGTGCCATTTTGCTGAAATTTATCTTACACTGCTTTCATCATTTAATCTCATCGAGATTTATATAGACCGCATTGGCCGGAATCCTATTTGGTTCTATTGGTCTATGTTGTTTATGAATCGCCCAACCAGTATCGGAATATCGTTTGAATTGATAAGTTTCAAAATTATCTCCTACTTTAATACAGATATTGCAATCCGAAGTGGGTGGGTCCTCTAACAAGTTTTTCCAATTTCTCATAATTCAAATTTTTTAAGTGTACTCTGTATCATAATAGTATTGGGTGTATAGTAACCTTAGCCAAAGTGAAACATAATGTCATATAACTTATTGTATTATAATGATAAAAATTTTAAAAATTATTTTTATGGGTGTGTAGAGACGTGAATCCTTATGTACAGGCTATTACATAGGTAAGGTACAGTGTAACTATTAATCAATAAATTAAAAGTTATGCGTAAAAGAACAAGTACCAACTCCAATGGAAACTTCTTTACCGACGAAGCTCTGATTTCAGATTATAGATTGGTAAAGAAAACCATAGTGGAATACACTGATGAGCTTACTCGTCGGTGTCGTTACAAAAGCATCGTAAGTCAAGTAGAGGATGGCGCCGTAATGGATGACCGTTCCAGACTTATAGACCTATATGAATCCTGCTATCTTCAGAACGCCCACCTTCAGGGTACAATCGCGACACTATATTCACAACTTGTAGGGAAGCGATATATGTTTGCACGAGAAGGGGATGATGGTAAATGGGTGCGAGATGCAAAACAATCCAAGCTTTGTCAAGGCTCTCAGTTTGAAAAGATCATCAAGGGCATAATTGAAGCAGAACTCTATGGCTACACCCTTCTTGAAATTATGCCAGAACTGGATCCTCAGACCGGATTATTGAGAGAAGTAAA
Source organism: uncultured Sangeribacter sp. (assembly GCA_964396365.1). Lineage (GTDB taxonomy): Bacteria > Bacteroidota > Bacteroidia > Bacteroidales > Muribaculaceae > Lepagella. The sequence goes on from CAYNEZ010000096.1 coordinate 7,674, forward strand.
TCTCATCGAAAGACGCAATGTGCTTGCCGACCAGCGCAGAGTAATTCAACGCCCCTATCAGTGGAGTCCTGGTTGGGATCTTGATGATGAGCAATATAAACACAACTATATATTGGTCAATACTGGCACTTTCGGTCTCTTTTCAGCTACCACCCCTAATATCCTTGCTCAGAAATACACCATCAGTAATTGGGTTAACTTTAGCCATACCTACGGACAGCCTATTATTCATGGCAAAACAGAAGCCGAAGATAATGAATCTCGTCAACGTCTTGCTCGGAAGATTGGTTCAGCAGCCCAGAATAAAGTGCTTGTCACTGGAAAGGGGGATGAGATTGATGTGAAAGCGTTTGCTGCTTCAAACTCTGAAAAAATCTATGAATCCCTTGCCAATTTCGTGAACAAAGAGAATGACAGTGTGATCCTTGGCTCTGAATCAATGGCCGGAGCAACCCAAGCGTATGTCGGATCCACTAAAGCGCATGAGAACATTTTCAGGGCTCGCATCAATTCTTACCGTACTCGTATAGAAAATGTCATGAATGAGCAGGTAATACCAGTGCTCAGATACTGGGGTATCATTTCTGATGATGTGTACTTCAAGTATATGAATAAGATTGAGATGTCAGATGAGAACAAAATCAAACTCTATGATATGCTCACTGATAAGTATGAAATCGAGCCGGAGGAAATAAGCAAAGAGTGGGGCGTAGAAGTAGGCAAGCAACGTAACTTTGAATCCTGCAACGGAGGTGGTGGTTTTGGTGGCTGGGATGGTGATGACGATAATGATGATCATCGAATGAGTGATGAAGAATACTATAAACGCTATGGTCATCATAGGAATCGAGTAAATTTTCTGTCAGGGGTGCGTTAAAAGGCGGATGCACCTCTGACCTTGCCAAAAAGACTGTTGCTGCTATGTCTGAAGAAGAAAAGACCCGGCACGAAAGCGAATATCAGTCTATGGTAGCCTTATTTATGTCTTTGCTTAGATCCGTTCGCAGTGAAAGCAAATCAGAAGCATTATATGCTATGGCAGAACTTAGGACCGATATTACGTTTAACCGTGTAATAAAAGGTCTTGGCATTGACTACAATCAAGCCATTGTCTTACTGAAAAATGCTGAGGATGATAACATTACTCAGCACGATAAAGATATGAGGGCGCGGTTAGAAGCTGCCCTCAATAATCTGGTGGAGTTTTCAGTATGTGAAGAGTATCAGCTCTATGATGAGGTTATGGAGGTCATAGGGGATGATGAGATAGACTTTGAATCGGATGATTATGATGAACTATTGGCACTTTGCAGAAAGTACAATGATTTATATGCAGCCATAGAGAATGCGGACATCGAATATGCCGGAACTGTAGCGGCCTTGTGGATGAAAATGTCAGCAACCGATTATGCGGTCTACTGGACTCAGAATGATGCTAAGGTGCGCCCATGGCATATGGCACTGCAAGGATATGCTGCCCCAAAAGATGAATTTCCTTCTTGGATGATTCCACCTATTGAGTATAACTGTCGCTGCTTCTTGGAAATACTGGAGGTTCCTCATGCCGAGGTTAAACTATCTCAGATAAAAGGTTCGGCAAAAGGATTGGAGAAACCTAAGCAATTGAACGGAGTCTATGAAGATTCTTTGGCAAAATGCGGTAGGATTTTTGGTCCGGCGCATAGTTATTTTTCAATCAAGGAATCTGATAGAGAGATGCTTTCATCTTTTGTGGCACGATTAAAAGCTAAATATTTGAATGGCTAAAAAAACAAACTACTCATTAGATCAGTTTAAGGTTGACCGATATCAAGGTGTCCTGTATAACCATCCAAGAGAAGGATGGATAGGTGCAACTCGTGCCCAAACTGATTGGTATAACAAGCAAAAGGGTATCTCCGGGACCAAAACCAAAGCACCCAAAGCACCATCAGTCAGAGGTCAGAGAATTAATATAGCCAAGAGTCGGTATGGTAAATATTTCAGTTCAGGAACAAAATTTACCACTCGCCAAGGTCATGCTGTCGGTTGGAGCAAACCCTTGTCATTAAGAGGTGGCAACAACCCAAATTATAATTGGGGTCGAGCTAAATTTACCGACTCTTCCGGCAAAGTCAGACTTACATCTACAAACAATCAGTGGGGAGCCAATATCAATAAAAGCAAGTCTGGAGAAACTGGGGCGGTCATACTTCATGGCTCCCAGCAGTGGATCCGGCAATTGCAGATCAGTATTTATGCTTTGAATCTTCAAGCTGAGAACTTCCGCGTCATGGTGGGAAAGCGTGCCATTAAGGTTTTTCAAAACTCTTTCAAATATCAGCAATTCTATCACAATAGAGGCCAGAGGTGGCCTGCATTGTCTCCAGCTACTTTAAAGAAACGTGCCAAGCGTGGTACTGGCAGTCGTATTCTTAAAGAGTATGGGGATTTGTATGAATCAATTAAAATGGAAGAGAATGCAGGTTCATTCAAGACCAGGGTCTATACGGATATTGTGCCCGCCAATAAGGCGCATCATAAAAACCATAGTATTTGTTATGCCGGGTATCACAATGAAGGTCATGGAACGTATGGCAACCCCAAAAGCGGACATTCACCAACTCCATATGTCAAACGCAAGTTCATGGGGCACTCCAGTTATTTGAACCCATTCTCAGATAACTTTTTAAGAAAGATGATGAAGCTTTATCTCTTTGATAGTGTGTTCCTCGTAAAGAAAGTGTAATCTATTATCAATAAAGTCAGAATTATGATAGTTGATAAGAAAAACAATAAAGTCATCAGTGGCAATAAGGCAAGTTCTGTAGTGCCGCCTACGCCACCTCCTGAAAAGCCTGAAAAGCCACAGCAGGTTTCAAGTAATGGACCGATGGATGTATTGTGCGCAATGAAAGAAATCCTGCGTGCTGTGACTTGGGAATATGGTGTAAAGGATAGTCCCAAAATATTCAGGACTGTACAAGTGGATGATGGTCAATATGAACGCATCATATCCCCCCAAGGCAACAAAGAGGAAACTCTGGGTTTTCCCGCTGCTTTTGTGCATTTCATCAACTGGAGGTATCTCGTTCAGCAATCGCGCATCAATGAAGGTCGGGCAGAGTTGAGAATACGTTTTATTCTCAATAGTCTTAATGTTCATGAAGATGGGCACGATATGGATGTTTATTACGTTGCTGAGCGAATACATCAGACCATTCTCGAAATGAAGGGCAATTACGAATGTCTTCAGGAAAGATGTCAGTTAGAATATGTTGATCCGGCAGAGAGCTTTGATCATGGTCTTCAACCTTGCTGGATGACCTATGAGGTTTGGTTTAAGCAGAGGAATATCACCTATGCCCGCAATGTAGTGTATAAAAAGATAGTATGTCCTCCCTTCACAAATCATGCAGATCAGAATCCTGAAATAGAAGGTGTTAATCCAGATGGTCACAATAATCTCGATCATCCAAGGACATATGATGAAGCTACCAGATATGCAACTAAGTTAGATTAATATATCTTATTGTGTTATTGATTTTTAGCCCTTGCTCACAGCAGGGGCTTTTTTCGTTTGCCACTATTACTTAAAAACTTAAACAACAATGGCAAAAGAAAAGGAATTCAAATTTATCAAGGGAGCATATTGCAGCGGTAGTCCTGCTGATATTTGCTACTATACTGATGTGGATTACTGGAGCGTCCAGGATTTCCTCTGGGAGTTTGACTACCTTGTCAACTATGTAAATCCCAGTAAGATACGAGTTCATATCAATTCGGTTGGAGGCAGTGTCATCGAGGGCATGAGTGTCTTTGCAAAGATCAGGGATTGCCAAATCAAGACTGAATGTATCAATGACGCTTTGGCTGCTTCCATGGGCTCCATCATTTGGGCTGCTGGAGATGAATTGTTCATGAAAGATTACGCTCTTCTGATGATTCATAACCCCTTTTGTGAATGCGGGGGAGAGAAGCAGTATAATCAGGCCACTGAAGCATTCACTCAGCAACTTAAAACAATATATGTCAAGCGTTTCGGCCTTTCGGATGAGGAGGTTGAGGCCATCATGAACGGTAAGGAAGGAGATGATGGTACTTTCTTGACTGCCACACAAGCCATAGAGAAAGGATTTGTGCAGTCCGATCACATCATTGAAACTCCGAAAGTAATCAAGGACCAAATCCAAGCGGCACTGAAAGACAGCAATGATATCGCCCAAATTAAGGCTGTCTACGGATTGGTGGCACCTACGGCAATCTCAGCAACTATTAACAAGCAGAATATCAATTTTAACTCAACGACAATGGAAAAGAACGACATTTCTGTTTTTGCCGCTCTTGTCGGTCTGACAGGAGACAAGGCCACTACTGACAATCTGTTAGCAAAAATCAATGAGCTTAAAGCAAAAGCTGAGAAATCCGATGCAATCCAAAAATCTCTGGATGAAGCTAAGGCCGAGCTTATCAGTGTCAAGGCGGAATATACCGGCGCTCAGACAACAATTAAGAACCTGACTGAGGATCTCACCAAGACCAAGGATTCCTTGAAGGCGTATCAGGAAGCTGAAGTGAAGGCTCAGGAAGCAAAAATCAATGCCCTTATCGACGGTGCAGTTGCTCAATGCAAGATCAATCGAGACGAGCGTGAGGACTATATCAAGATGGCAAAGAATGATTTTGCCCTCGCAGAGAAAGTCCTTGCAAAAATCCCGGCCCGCGCTCAGCTGAGCAACGAGATTTCTACCGCCAATAAGGAAGAAGCCAATAAAGGCATGCAGTCCGAAGAAGAAAAGGTTCAGGCTATGGTCAATCAGGTGGTTGGAGAGAACTTTAAGTTCCGCTCTCTCAAATAATTGCCTTCCTATTCGTATAACTAAATTTTAATTCAAATAACAATGGCATCAACATCATCATCAGCATTTAATTTCAATGCCGGCCAGGAC
>CAYNEZ010000097.1:0-12527 GCA_964396365.1 uncultured Sangeribacter sp.
AAGGCAGGCGAAAGTCACGGTGTTGAGTTCTATTCCGAATACATAGAACAGTCCCAGAGATATAAAGATCGTGATAGGAATAGTGGCTGCGGCAATAAGTGCTACCCTCATCGGGAGAAGCAACACGATGACTATAATCACAGCCAATACCGCAATTAGCAATTCGCGTAGGAAATCAAAGACGCTGCTATTGACTACATCGGGCTGATTTGTGATTCTGAATAGAGTGACATCTTCTGGAATCTCCTCTTGGAATGCTTCAAGTTGCTTCTCGACAAGCTCACCCATCTTGACGATGTTGTTACCGCTTTTCATCTCTACAGAGAGCAGGATACACTTGCGGCCGTTGTTGGTGATGAAAGAAGTTGGTTCAGAATATTCTCTTTTGACTTCTGCAATATCCTTTAATCTCACCACTTCGCCGCCGGGAGTGGAGAGTACTATTTGATTTGCTATGTCAGCTACAGAATTCAGAGGATTGTCAATATAAATTGGGGAAGTATATGAATCCGAACGGATATCTCCGCCAGTTGTCTGAAATCCTTTTGAGAAAAGTGTAGCCGCTAAAGTCTTTTCTGAAATACCATAGTGGGAAAGTCTTTCTGGGTCGATATTGATAGATATCTGCTCATTCTGCTTGCCATAGACGTTCATGGTGCCGACGCTTTCCACAGTGCGCAGACGGTCTTGGAGAGCATCCATATAATTGCCAAGCTCGCGATAGGTCTTGTCTTCACTTTCCATGGTGATAAGCAATGCGGAAGTATCTCCAAAATTAGAGATTACTTCCACTGCCAATACCCCTGGAGGGAGTTGCATCTTTACATTGCTTAGTTCTCGGCTGAATGTATTCCAGAAAGGATCTGTATCGGTGATTTTGTCGTCAAGTTCCACATATATCATCACCATACCGTTTGTGGCATTGGAAGTTGTCTTGACTTTATTAACTTCCTTGAAACTGAAAACGTAGTTTTCCAAAGGTTTCATCACTTGTTGCTCCATTTCAAGTGAAGTGGCTCCCGGATAGACCGCTACTACTACACCTTCACGTATAGTGAAATTCGGAAACTCGTTCTTGTTCATTGTCTGGAGTGCATAAACGCCAAAGATGACCAATACGCACACCATCAACACTACGACATTAGCATACTTGACACCCCATACTACAAGGGGTGAGTTCTTGACGGGAGGAAGTTTCGACAATAATCCCCCCTGCATGCTATTATTATTGTTGTTTGAATCCATAATTTTTTGTTTAGTCAAGTTCCTTTATTACCCCATAAACCTCAACTTTCAAAAGAAAGTTGAATACATTATTTTATAGATTCAACTTTAGTGTTTTGCGACACTTTCTCAGCTCCAGCAACGATGACCTTGTCGCCATTTTTCAGTCCGGATGTTATCAAGATTCCCTCCGGAAGCATCTCGCCGGGAGTGACAATGCGCTTACGTGCAACTCCTGCAGAATCGAGCCAAACGAAATTGGAATTGTCAGCAGCAAGCAAGACTGAAGAAACTGGCAAGATGACGCCCTGCACATTCGATTCTTGATTAAGTGTCACATCGCAGATCATTCCGGGAAGCAACTTGTCGTTATTGTTGTCGACTTTGAACTTAGCTACGTAAGAACGTGATAGTGGATTTGCGACTACCGCTTTCTCTACAAGAGTACCTTGATATGTCTCTTCTCCTGAACTATTGACTTTGATTGTGGCTGTAGTTCCAATAGGGATAGCAGATATTTCACTTTCCGGAATAGGTATCCCGACTTTGACAGACTTAATATTTACTATCTTGACAATCGGAACACCGGGGGCAGCTGTCTGGCCAACAGACGCCATCTTCTCTGCGACTATGCCTGAAACGGGAGAATAAAGTTTGGCATCATCAAGTGCAATTTTCGCAATTTTGGTTGCGCTTTCAGCTTGATGTAGTTTGCTTTCCACTTCAACCCATTTTATATCAGGAAGAGAATTTGCGTCATGGAGAATCTTCATTCTGTTGTAGGCATCTTTTGCTTGCTCTAATGTTGACAATGCTATTTCATATGCATTTCTTAGAGTTCCATCGTCAAGGGTTCCAATCAGTTGCCCCTTATTCACGTGGTTCCCTTCAGAAATCTGTAAGGTCTTTATAGTACCTGTGGCTGAGAAACTAACAACTGTACCGCTGTCTTCTTCTACCGTACCGGAGAAGGTACTTGGTACGTCAACGCCATTATCGCTGACGGTCATAGTCTTAACTCTTACTGGAGGTATAGATTTTTGTTTTTCTTTTGAATCGTGTCCGCAAGCGGATAGGACAATCAGTAAAATTGTCAGGGGCAATGCCCGACGCGCTAATTTGTAGTTCATATACTTAGTTTAATAGTTTAGAAGCTTATTAATTCAGGATGCAAAATTAGTGCTAATAATTGTAGATATAAATGTCAAGAATACAGATAAAATTGTCAGATGGTTTGATTATGGAATAATTTGCTTGTAAAATCCGCAAAAATATATTTATTTTGTATTCAAAAATATGTATACACCACTCAAAATAACAACGGTTTGTATTGACCCAATAGCATCAGCAGGTCAAGCATTTGATGTAGCAGGACGATGTGCCTTTGCTGTCTGCATAAAGGGGGAATTAGAAATAAAAATTCTCAATGAACAATATACAGTGACTGAAAATTGCATGTTTGCATGTATGCCTTTTATAAAGGTAGATGTGATTAGCGTCAGCCGACCGAGTGAGATTATTTTTGGATCTATTTTAATAAAGGATGTTCCGAGGATGATCAATCGTTGGGTCAACACTAATAATCTTAGTGCTATTCAAAATCATCCATTGGTGAAGATAGAAGTAAGCCAGCGGAATGCGTTACTTAAGGCTATTAATGAGTATCAAAGTGAATACGAAGAAATTGAAAGAGGAGTATATTCAAATATAAGCGAACATATACAAGAAGATATTATTCACTTACAAGGACGACTTATAGTTGCAAAAGTTTTGAAGATTTACTTCACTAATATCCCGATGTTGGTGAGTGGTCACACTCATCGAGATTTGGAATATCAGCAGTTCATGTTGGCTCTTTATAGTAATTTTCGGGAGCATAGGGATGTTCATTTCTATGCCATGCGCTCGGGTGTAAGTGAGAAGTATTTTTCAACACTTATTCGTCAGATATCCGGCTCGAGTCCCTCGGAATGGATTGAAACTGTGGTGGCAGGCGAAGCAAAGACGATGCTTGATGATGCGCAACGCTCCATAAAGGAGATTGCATCAGAATTAAATTTTCCTGATGCTCCCACTTTCACTAAATATTTCCAAAGAGTCACAGGAATGACCCCAAAAGCCTACAGAAAAAGCTCCTTATAAAGCATCCAACACATTTCGTAAAAATCGCATTTACATTGAAGCTATTGGATCAATGTCTTTTTTCCATTTATCACATATAATCCGGAGGGTAGTGGTCTATTGGTTATAGGATTGCCACTGATGTCATACACTGTATTTAGCCCACATTTAGCTTCGGAATAGATATTTTCTACTCCGTTTTCAGCTCCAAGTGAAATTCTCAATGTAATGTTTCCTTCTCCAAGAAATTGCCTCAGTTCTGAGGCATTTGCTCCATCAACCTTGCCAAGTGGGGTATAGCTCCATGAATTAGATCCATAGAAAACAACAATGTTATTGCCCTGATAAAGCATAATATCGCCCGGCTCCGTCGTAATCTGACGGTTGGAAGTAGTAAAAGATTGCGGCAGAGCACCAACCTTCTCAAAACCACCATAGTCACTCATCTGAATCTCTATTGGACCTTTTGAAAGGAGAGATTCGAGTTCTCGTGTAGCATTATTATCAACTAAAGTAGCGGTCATAGTCTTATCACCGACAGAAAGTGTTATCTTAGTCTGTGCCATACCAATAACAGATATAAAACAAAATAGAATCGCAATAAATATATTCTTCATATGCTCATTAATATTTCAGTGCAAAGTTAGTCGATTTATTACTCAGAAAATTACCCCAATCATGGATTTTCAAACCCGAAATCAATTTATTGGTGTACAGCCTATCGTTTCCATAGAAAATCAGAAAAATGACGAAATGAAAAAAAATAGAATAAAATGAACCTTTTGTAATCAATGGTTGTTTTGAGTTCAGTAACAAAACCTATAAACTATATAGAATATTATGAAAGAACTTAAAGGAAGTAAGACCGAAGAATGTCTGTTGGCAGCCTTCGCTGGTGAATCTCAAGCTTGTGTGAAATATTCATTCTACGCTAAGAAAGCTAAGAAAGATGGTTTCGAGCAGATCGGTGATATCTTCGAGGAAACCTCCAAGAACGAACATACCCATGCTAAGCTTTGGTTCAAATATCTCCATGGTGGAGACGTGCCTGCAACTCCCGAAAACCTTACAGACGCTGCAGCTGGAGAAGAATTTGAATGGGACGATATGTATGTTCGTTTTGCTAAAATAGCACGTGAAGAGGGTTTCACTGAAATCGCAAAGAAATTTGAGATGGTAGGAGAGATCGAACGCACTCATATGGAACGTTACCGCACTCTCTTGAAGAATATTGAGGACGGTATCGTATTCTCTCGTGATGGCGACCGCATGTGGATGTGCCTTGAATGCGGACATATCCATGTAGGCAAATCTGCTCCTAAGATCTGTCCTGTTTGCAGTCATCCTCAGGCTTTCTTCGAGCTTCGCCCGGAAAATTATTGATAATAACTTTACCAAATAATCATAGCAGGATTCCCCAAAATGGAGAATCCTGTTATATATTTTTCATTGGGGCTTGTTTTTTAACCTTTCATATGGCAAATGTTGGGCAAAAGGGCATTCAGCTCCTCCCCTCTGAATTACCTCTAATATTAGTTTTTAAATATTCCGAAGGAGTCATTCCGGTTTCTTTTTTGAAGGCGGCAATAAAACTGGAACGGCTTTTAAATCCAACTGAAGCGCTGATGCTCTCTATAGTGTATGTATGAACTCCGTCTTCCTTCATTTGTCGACATGCTTCCCTTATTCGATAAGAATTCAGGATAGAATTGAAGTTCTTATTCAAACATTCGTTAATGATTTGTGAAATATAGGATGGTCTGCTATTGCAAAGTTCCGCAAGCCTTCCTAATGAAAAATCCGGGCTATATATTTCTTTGCTTTCGGACAGACAACGAGTGATGACCTCGACAAGATGTAATTTTTCCTCATTCTGGAGTGGGGAGGTGCGATATTTTCGTTCGTTTGCCTCTTTTGTCATAGTTGATAATTGGGCTTCCGGATTTTTAAAAGATTCACTTTTTGAATTGGGTTGCCAGGAAAATTTTCTTCTTTTTATTAATATAATTCCTTCACAAATCAAGATAATACCTAAGAGTACTAAGAAAACAATGCCTATGGTACTGATTGATTTGCTGTATGAATTTTCCGTTTTTTTCCTTGCGTCTATACGGCTGATTTCTTCCTTTATTGAAGGATGGTTATGAAGTGCCGGTATGCCTGAGGGGTATATCGAATCACGCATTGTGTAATAGCGGTAATTCCAATGTCGTGCTTTTGCAGAATCGCCATTCTCAGAATAGTATTCCGTCAAATTTCTGGCTGAAGATAATCTTAAATCTGGAATGTTTTCGGTCAATCCTATGGAGTCAATCTTTAGAAGATATTTGAGCTCAAGGTCCCTGTTATTGTCAAGTCTCTGGCATTCTGCAAGGTCAGCATACACTTGCACTCTATAGCGTTGCACATCAAGAAGAGGATCAATGAAATCTGCCTGTCTTTGGAAATGGAGTAACGCATCATTGATATTTCCGTTGGCAATAGAATGGATTGCTTTTGCCCTCTGACGGGCAAAGCGAAGTAATCTCGTTTCTGATGGTATGTGAAGTGTATCGAATTGTGCTGTGGATGCAGCGAAGCGTGCCACATCTTCTGAATTGAACCTTGATGCTGTAATGTTAATGAAAATCTGCACTGCCAGTTCCCATTTTTTTGCTTTAATTGCATCCTCAAAGGCATGTGTGAGTATCAATTGGGCATCTTCTTCATAAATCGTGTCTGCCGTCAGCTCATCATATCTCATAAAGAGATTCGACATATTTAGACCAAGCAACGCAAGTTTACCTTGAATCTGAGGATTTTCTTCACACATTCTTCTGCCTCTGTCATAATTCTTGAATGCCTCTTCAAGAAGATTATAATGATTGCTTAGGATATAACCGGAATTATTAAGAGCTGTGATTATATACTCTTTCTCCTTGTCGTTCATTTTAGGGGAGTAGCGGGCGATAACTTCCTGATAAATCTTAAGGGCAGAGTCAGGCTGGTCTGCTTCCACAAGTTGGATCTTACCAATATCCATAAGTTCACTTATGGAAAATTTTTTGTATTGTAGTAGTGACCCAAAGCAATGGGCAAGAGGTATGACAAGAAGCACCATCACGATGATTCGGACGGATAATCTTCTGTACGTATCAACTTCCAATTTTATTTTTTTGCTCATAACGGCCACAAAATTACAAAAAAATATGATAACATCCTATATCAAATTTTAATATTTTCACTCGGTAAACGTCAGTCGTTTTCTATAGAAAAACCATCGAGTATCAATTAAGTTCAAACCTTAATATTATTCCCAATTTATTTATAATAAGAATAGTAATTGTTTGATTTTATAAAATTGTACATTTTTGATGGGAATGTTGACAAATTGTTTTTTGATTCCGAACATGGAAAAGAGGCTATTATTAGATATGTAGGAATCTAATTGCTATCTTTGCGCCAAAATCATAATAGTTGACACTAAACTAAATGAAAATGAAACAAATTTTCAAAATTACACTCGGAACTTTTGCAACAATTGCAAGTTGTGCAGTTATCTCTGTGATGTATGCTGACGTAATTGCTCGTCAGCCAGTAAAAACAACTTCTCACAAGTCGAGAGATATCGTACGTGGTTTGTCATCCTCCTTTGATGACAAAACAATATATTCGGGTAAAACTTTAGTAAGAAGTTCGGATAATGAGAATCTCAAGTATGAGACAATTATTGATGAAGATTTCTCTCTCATGACTGCCGGCATGATAGACTCGCCCGATGATACCCATCTCATTGATCTTGCGAATGACAACATCTATATTCCGGATCAATATACCCATCAGCCGGGTTGGAGCGGTACAGGAGTCTTTTAAGCTGGAGGAGCTGCCGCTCTTAATTATCCCAATTATGGTGGCTATATCAATACTCCGGAGGGTAATTATTCTGGCCAGCTTCACATTACATGCAAAGTGAAGCCACTCCCTCATAATACAAGTAAATATCCTTCCATCAATATTGGTGTTTGCTCAGGTGGTGTCAATTCTTCAGCTCCTCGTACACTGGCATATTCTATTCAGGATATAGAAAATGGAGATGAATGGACTGATATTGCATGGGATGCTACAATCAACGACCCTTCAATGGATCAATTTGTGCAGTTTAACACTTATGATTACCTGGTGATAGATGATATAAAAGTCACTGTCATGCTGTCTGCTCTACCTGCCCCTCGACTTAAAGAAGCTACTGAGCACAAGATTGATGGCTTTACTGCCAACTGGGCTCCGGTGGCACGCGCTGATTATTATCTTCTTTCAGTTTTCCACAATGAGCCTCTTGATCCTGATGCCGGCATCTTATCCTTCTCCGAAAGTTTTGAAGATGTTAATGCTAATGGCACGGATCTTGATTGGGATAACATGGGTCTTCCTGAAGGATGGGAGTTTAATCCTGATGATTATGATCAGGTATATTTAGATGAGGAATCGGTGGCTGATGGCAACTATTCACTTCGTATCTCTTCAGATTATGACCTCGTGCAGATGCCGAATAATGGAGGGCTGTATGTTTCCCTTACTTTGAAGGCGCGTGCTGTAAGCGCATACGGGATTGCCGATGGCGAATTCCCTGGCAAAATATATGTATATGGCTGGGATGGCTACAAGTGGGTAAATCCTCGTGGGACATATTTCTTTCTTTCTGATTATAACTGGCATAAACTTGACCTGACAAGCGTGATTGCTGGTAAATATTATGCTGTAAAACTCGTATTCAGGGATTTTGATGATTGTGAGATGGCTCTTGATGATTTCCATTGGTCCACTACTCCCCCCGCGGAAAAAATCTTTGATATAGAAGACATAAGAGTTACTGATACTTCATATGTTGTCTCTGGTCTTGATTCGGAAAAAGATTATTATTTCACAGTCAAGGCTGGAAGCGACGCTTTGGGAATTGATTCCGGAGAAGTGAAGGAATCAATGAGTGCCTTCGGTGTAGCAGCACCCGTTACTGAAGAACCGATAGATATAAATGAAACTCAATACACTGCTCAGTGGAACAGCGTGCCAAAGGCCACTGGATATCAGGTATACAATTATGGAATTTTCACTGCTTCTGAAGACATTGTAGATTTTGAAGTATTGTCTGATTCTTTCGATTCCTTGGAAGATTTGCCGTTGACTAATCTTAACAATTTGGATCTAATTGAGCTGGACGATTACGTTGACAGATTGGGTTGGTATGGATATATGACAATAATTGGACTTGGTGGTATTGGCGCTACAAACGAACCTGATTTTGGAGTGGGAGGACAAATTCAGAGTCCTGAACTTTCTCTTGGTAATGACGGTGGTCATTATAAGGTAGAGATAGAATTGCTTGGAGAGCCGGATGATCAAATCATTGTGGTTAATTCTGCCGGGGAGAAACATGCGATTTATATTGAGGATGATTCTGCAACAGAAACTTTATTTTTTGAGAATGGCAAAGAAGGGGATATCCTTACATTCTATTCCGACAATTCGTTGAATTTCCTCATCCAAAATATAAGAATCCTTCAGAATTTGAAGGCAGGTGACAAGGTGGCTACTATGATGGATTATGCTTATACTACAGGTTTGGATCATAAGTTCCGTCTTACTGACGATAGCAAGACAGAATATGCCTTTGATGTTCAAGCTGTCTATGAGAAATATTTCGATACTGCATGGTCTGACCGTTCTGACCGTAGGTATGTCCTTATTCCAACCGGAGTGGATGAAATTATCTCTGATTTCATTTCATATTCTCCTCTTGAGATATTTTCTATGTCTGGTTTGCTGTTGGGTAATATAAAGCCTGGTGAGAAAATTTCTTCAATGTCTCTCCCTGCGGGAATTTATGTGATTAAATGTGGAGAAAAGGTAAAGAAAGTCGTTTTAAAATAATTTGTAAAAGTGAAAAATATAAATATTCTTATAGCTTGCCTTATGTTAATCCAGGCAAGTAGCATTTCAGCACAGACATATACCGATGTCTCTTCGGGCGAAGAATTTGAAACTGCCCTTGAGTCTGGAGTGGAAGGTATCCGTCTCACTGCAGATTTCACCACATTATCGTCTGATGCATATTCTATAGATTCAGATTTAAACTTAGATTTGAATGGGCACATGTTGCTTTTGAAATCCTCTCTTAATCCTCGGGTCAATACTGTCTTCACCATTGAAGACACTTCTGAAGAGGGCACGGGTATTTTGCAATGTATTGGCAAACGTTCGATGATTCTCAATGCTGCTGATGGAGAAGTGGTGATCAATGGAGGACTGCTTCTGTCGCAGGCATATGGCTATGCCATGATAGATATTCTTAGAGGTAAGCTTACTGTCAATGGGGGCGTACTTCAGGTTGCTGATAATTATTATGCGATTAGCAATAACGGAGAAACTTATATTAAAGGAGGCACTATCATTGGCCGTAACGGAGGAGGCGCGCCCGTATATATCGCAAGTGAAGGTACCACCGTAATGAGTGGAGGTGCTATATATGCCGGCAACAATTCCTCTTGGAATTGTTTTGAAGTTGCAGCCGATGATGACGAATATGGTAGTTTTGAGGGAAGTCTGCAGCTTCCTGAAGGTGTTATTGACGGAGGCGCAATAGTGCTTGATGAAAAATGGGCTATTCCTGGCACCCGTTATATTAATTACGTCCTTCCTCCTAATGTCCCCATGGTAGGTGCCACCCATTACTATTATCCGGGAGAATCAATAAAACTTCCAGTTCCAGATAAATATAACGGACTTCCTTTTGCTGGTTGGAGTGAGACTGAAGGAGACGATTCCTCTCTTCTGCTTGATGTTTCGTCTTCTTGCGACCGAAATCTTCAGCTCTATGGAATTTGGAAATACTCTTGGCTAAGTGATAATGTAAAGACAGACTTGATTCCAAAATCAATAACGCCAGCTCCTGGAGAGGTGACAGCCTTGAAAGAATTCCAACTTGCTTGTGGCGCTCTCGAAGTTTATACTCGGGATCCAGATGATGAGCCAGAGGTGACAGCATATTTGCTTAATAGTGCGACTGGCAGTAAGATATGCGAAGCCAATCTTGATCATGACTGGTATGGGAATATTACAGTTTCACTTCCTGAAGAAATTTCTTCTCCTGGCTCTTACCGACTGGTGATTCCGGCCGGTGCATTTGGTGATGAAGATTATGAATATGGCAATTATGAAGAAGGAATTTGTAATCCGACATTAACTTACGATTATATCATAGCGCGTGCAGAAGGAGTTGGGGATTATGCTGTTACTGATCCGGAGGATGGTGCCGTAGTAAGCTCTTTGTTCCGTATCCGCATTACTTATCCGGAAGAGTCGCAAGTGCTTGACAATTACGGTGATCCTATATTATTATATGACGCTTCTGATAAGGAAGTGGCATGGGTAGTGGCTATTATTACTGATGATGAGGATGCAAATTCCTTATTGCTTGAACTTGATCACACCGTAACCGATCCTGGCGTTTATACCCTTATGATTCCAGCTGGAGCCCTTGCTTTTGATTGGTGGGATAGGGAATGCACTGCTCAGTGTTTCACATATACTATAAGTAATGGTTCTGGAATTAGTAATATTGGAGTAGAAGATATAAATGGATTCTTTTTTGATATGAATGGTATTAGAGTTAGAAATGAAAACCTTTTACCTGGTTTTTATATCCATGGCGGACGTAAAATTATTGTGAAATAATACTACGTTGACTCAACGAACAAAATCTATCTTAAAAATGTCCGGACCTATTTGGGAAAATAAGTCCGGACAGTATTCTATCAACATATAAAATAAATATACTGGAGAAGAAAAGCATGGTCTCCACTTACTGTGAAAAAGTTATTTCTCCGTTTTGATGGAAATCGTTGAGTATGTGGTACGCCTGCCAATGTAGTCAATTAAAAATTAAACCAACAAGGAATTACAGGGAATAGGATGAAGAATCTTTCTTCTCGTTCATTTTTCAAAAATAAAGACAGATGGAACATATTATATTATTTGCTATAGTCCCGATAATAGTTGTTATGCTTGCAGGCTATATTTCGGGAAAGAAAGGAGTTTTCGATGGCAATGACTCAAAGAAATTCAATAAGGTAGTCCTTGACTATGCGCTTCCGTCAGCCTTGTTCATCTCCATCGTTGATGCCACAAGAGCAGACCTTGTAAAGGATATGAAACTTACCATAGTAGCCTCTGGTGTTATCATCGGGTGCTTCATGGCCACATATTTTATTTACAAATATTGTTTTAAGAAAAACACCGGTGCTGATGCAGCTGTCAGTGCGTTGATCAGCGGATCTCCTACCATCGGATTCCTTGGATTTGCAGTACTTGAACCTATATTCGTATCTGCGAGCATACGCCTCTCGTCGGTGGCCCTGGTCGTTGCCATAGTCGGCATTATCTGTAATGCGGTCATTATTCCTATAGGACTGTCTCTGCTCAACGCCTCTCTTGACAAGACCAACGTACCTTCCGGGAAAAAGGAAAGTGCATGGAAACCCGTAATAAATGCACTTGAGCAACCTGTCGCCTGGGCGCCGATTCTGGCAGTAATACTTGTAATAGTCGGTTTTAAATGGCCTGCCTGGGCAAGTCCCTCTTTTGACTTGATTGCCAAGGCTAATGCTTCTATGGCTGTATTCTCAGCCGGTATAACACTGTCATCTGTCAAAGTATCGATCAATTGGCAGGCTATACTTGGTTCAATCCTGAAACTGATAGTGATGCCCGGGCTTGGACTGATAGTCGGTCTTCTGACCCACATGGATCCTGATAATCTTCAGATGTTTGTAGTTGCATGTGCCCTTCCTCCAGCTTTCTCAGGCATAATAATAGCTGATGAATATAACACCTATGTAAGCACAGGCACATCTTCCCTGACACTGAGTGTCATATTATTCACCGGTTTTTGTCCTTTGTGGATTTGGGTGACACGTATGGCGATTGATTCTCACTTCCTAATATAATACGATACGATGTAACATAATATGCCCCGTTTCAAACTGCAGCTCTCAATAGAGTAAACCGAAAAGAGAATAAATTAGGCCGTAACCTCTGTTTTCCAGAGAATTACGACCTAATTCTATTATCATCAAGTACTAAACTTTAATCTTCGATTGCAGCCTGCGCCCAATCTATTAACATAGGATAATCAGTTGGTTAGATAT
>CAYNEZ010000098.1:0-12525 GCA_964396365.1 uncultured Sangeribacter sp.
AATCATGTTTTTCGTTTCGGTTAAGAGCCTCTATCTGTGCCATTTCCTCGTCAGAGAGATTGAAGTCAAAGATGGAGATGTTCTCTTCCATATGGGCAGGATTGCTTGACCCGGGGATGACCACAACACCTCGTTGCAGATCCCAGCGCAGGATTACTTGAGCAACTGACTTGCCATGTTTCTGAGCGATCTCAGTCAGCACCGGGTCGCTGAGCAGTTCTTTCTGATGACCGCGGCCTCCGAGCGGATACCATGCCTCGACTGCAATTCCGAGAGATTGGATATGCGGGACTACATCCAAATCCTGATAATAGGGATGCACTTCGTTTTGAACGAGTACCGGCTTGATGTCAATCTGCTTGATAAAATCATCTATCTCTTTGATATAGTAGCAAGAGACTCCTAAAGAACGGATTTTACCCTCTTTGACAAATTTCTCCATTGCCTTGTATGCCTTCACGTCATTTGTACCCGGATGGTGAAGAAGCATCAGATCGACATATCCGATGTTGAGCTTGTTGATGCACTCCTCTATTGCCTTTTCCGGATCGGAATATTGGTTGGGATAAATCTTTGTTGCCACGAAAATTTCTTCACGGGGAACACCGGATTCCCTAACTCCACGTCCGACTTCGACTTCGTTGCCATACATGTGGGCTGTATCAATCTTACGGAAGCCCAGTGAGATTGCAGATTTCACGGAATTGACACACACATCGCCTGTCAGGCTGTAAGTTCCAAGACCGACAATCGGCATATCATATCCACTGCTGAGGCGGATTGTCGGAGCCTTACCGTTCTTGCCCTCTGCAAGAGGAAATTTTGCATAATCAGTATTCATATTATCTTCGGGTGTATTATCAGGTGTATTATTATCAGTGTCATTCTCCTTTGAAGGATCGGGAGTTTGAGTCGGTAATGGCTCTTCCTTATGCTCTGGCTCTACATTCTCGTGAGAGCAAGCACACATTGTAAAGGAAACTGTCAAAAGCAATGTCAAGGTTGTTATCCAGAATTTCATATCAAAAATTTATAAAAAAATGATTTATGAATTTGATATTGCAAAATTATAGATTAATCACATAGGATATATACCTATTCTACTGAATAAAGGACCAATCTTACGGCTTATCAAATTTTGCCTTTATTTTAGAAACAACGCAGCAAAGGCATTGGATGAAACTTAAAGTTTGACCCAATGCCTCTTGATTGTGAAGATGGAATTTATTCACCGAGCATCAAGCTCTATAACAGAACTATTGTTGCGATGCCATATGAAAATATCAATTATGAGCTGATTATTTTACGACAACTTTTCGGGTTGATCCATCACTGTAGCGTATAATATTGACTCCCTGTGTTGGACCGTTCAGTTTGCTTCCATCCAAGCTAAAACGAGCCACCTCTACAATCTCATTTGATATTTTCGCTTTGATAATGGAAGTTACTGAATATGGACTTTGATTTCTAAAGTCAATCAAGACTTTTTCACTACTTGCAGATCTACGTCCGTCATATTTGCCTGCAGCAACAGAGTATGCGTAAACATCGAATGGAGTTTCGTCAAGATTTTCGAATGCAAATGAGATATTCTCCGCACTGACTTGAGATGTAGACAATGGATGATATATTATATCACCTTTTTCAAGAGGTTGAGTCATTGAAATATAGTCGATGAATAATGGAAGGCCCTCGGGATCCATACAAGCAATGTCAAGACGTGTTTCCTCAAGTCCGTAGGTGGGGAGTCTCAATTCAGCAATAGCTTCGTTCATTCCGCCCATATCAGCCATATACATTCCTCCTGCAAACTGCAAGACAATGGGAGCACTTTCATTTGCACATTGCAATCTCATAGTAATGTCAACATATTCACAGTTGCCCACATAGACGCTGGGGGTGGAAAGGGTCATGTTCATACCAGGGCCAAACCATCCGTCGAGCATATAGCAAAGCGGCATGTCTCCCATATCGGGGATTTCAAGTGCCAATGGACCATTGATTTCCCACCCCTTGGTAGTTGCCATATCATCAAGGGTCATAGTGGATGAGCAGGGAGTGGCATCGTTAAAGTCTTCAGCGTTGGACAGACTTGAAGTCTTTTCGAAGTCTTCCTTGAATATTTCATAAGAATCGTTACTCTCCTCAACCACTTCCACACCCGACAGATTCACTTCATAGAAGTCAGCTTTTGTGATTTTGCTCCAATTAGCAGTAAAACTATTATTTGTAAAGTTAGTGGCTGCATACAATTCAGGGCATCCAAGCACACTCTGCTTAATCAGTTTCTTGTCGGAGAACATACTGACATTGTGCGACATAACAGCGAAATAATAGTCCTTTTCGGGATCAAGATCTGTAAATGTGTAGCTAAGGTCGCCATGTCGATTTACTATATCATATTTTAGGTAAGGACTATTAATGCCCCCCATAGCTTCAACATAGTCTTCAACAGTATAATCTGGGGTAGCATTGATTTGATCCATCAATTGTTTAGGGAAGACTATGTCATACTTTTGTTCCCCAGTTTCGGGATCTACTCCGCCGTCAGTATAAAGCCAAACATAATAATTGTATGACTTACGCACTTTTTCCCAATGAATAGTAAAAGAATCTTCAGTCACGTCAGAAACTCCAGTCACGTAGGGGACGGCAATAAATTCATCATTCGATACGCTAACTTTAATGTCATCAAGGAGCAATGAGCGAGTTCCTGCAAACACAATCGAAACTCCGTTGTAAGCTGAATAGTTGTCAAACTCAACGGTGACTTCCATCCATCCCATATCGGCATACATTTGTAGGTCTGCCAGGTTGCTGGTAGCATTGACATCAATTTTTCGTCCTTGTTCGTCTGAGATTCCGACTATAAGATGGGCGGAATAGTCTTCCATCAGCTTCCCTTCTTCATCTTTCCATTCCGACTTGAGAGCTTTTGTAAGGAATGTAAGCCTTACTGATCCCGAATAATCCATGCGAGGGGTATTTAGAATACATTGGTCCATACTTAGAGATTGCATTGCGAGTGCACCTCCAGCTTCATAGACTTTATGTCCATACCATTGGTCGCCATGAGTCAATTCCGGATCAATTTCGATATTGTAATCGAGCGATGCCAAAGGATCCCCAAAACTGGGTTCATCCATGGTTCCACTGGTCAAACCTTCGAAATTTTCATCCACAAGGATATCTCGTGTGGTAGATGAAAATGCCACTTTTTGCTGGCCACTCTGAATTTCTGACACAGGAACTGCAGTGACCTTAACATTAGAAACTTCTACTGCCATACATGAAAATGATATTGCAGATAGGGTAAGAATAGATAGTAAAGTTTTTTTCATTCTGTAAAAAAGTTGTTGGTTTTGTTCCCGACAAAATTATAAAATATGTATGGAAATGGCAACAACCACTATCAGAATGATGTATTAAAACGCGATTTAATACGTCAGAGTGTATTAAATCAGGCACCATCGGACAATTTTCGCAATTAAGTTTGATCTTTTTGTGCAAGTCTCCAATACTCCGATGGCGTCAGTCCCATGGTCTTTTTGAAAAGAGCAGCAAATGATGTACGACTCTTAAATCCAGCCTTCTCAGCAATTCCTTCTATTGTGAGAGCTACGTTTTCCGGTTCATGCATCAGCCTTGTGGCTTCCCGAAGCCTATATTTGTTCAGCAGTTGGTGGAAGTTGTCTCCATGGCAGACATTTATTGCTTTCGAAACCATACGCACAGAACTACCTACCATTTTAGCAAGGTCGGCAATCGAGAATCCAAGGTTATATACATCAGGAGATTCCTCAAAAATCATAAGTATATGAGCATAGGTTTGCTTCAGACTCTCCATATCCTCTTCTTCTTGATGTGAAGTATCCGGCATAGCATCCAATTCATCTTTTCTACTTTGACCCATCAGGCGAATACGTTCTTCTTCCCACTGTTCACGCAAAAGTTTATGCTCCTTTTCTCGTTGAAGCATTTCGCGATTACGCTCGAAGAGGTTCCGATGGTTGCGCTTGAGATTAAGATATATCCATATCATTGCCACGATTACAATCAATGCCACGATCAATGCAGCTAATATGATGATATGGCGTCGCTCTTCTTGCCTACGTTTTAGAGAAAGACGTTCCACTTCTGCATTAATAGAGTCAATTTGCGAAAGGAAATCAAGTTCTTCAACTTTCCCAAAACTATTTTTTTCAGCAAAGTCATTTTTTAACTTTACATATTTCAGGTAGTAATAGTCAGTGGAGTCAGAGACACCAGACTCTTTATATAGTCTTGACATCTGTTCGTAGACATTGAGCAAGAAATCAGTATGTCCGGCTTTTTTTGCCAAATCCATGTCGGCATTCATAAGAGCAATGGCCTTTTCATACTGATTTGTTTCAGCATACAGGTCAGATAAGATTAAATCTAAAGAGTATTTGTAGCGCTCACTGAATTTCCTAAAGTCAAGTTTATTTTTTGCGTCAATAAGCTTGCGCTCTGCCGAGTCAGTGTCTCCTGCAAAATAGCTGTCGCAAGCAGCGGCCGCCGCTAATGGACCTTCAAATGAGGCATCGGAAGAATAGGATTCCCTTATTTTGGCGATACTGTCTTTCAAATTCCCCCATGTCTTGCGAGGGAAAGACCAAACACTCATGCTGATCGTAATGGTGCGAAGGAGATCTGAGTTATCGCTTCTTATGGCAGCGTCGGCAGCAAGCGAAAGGAATTCTTCCACTTTTTGGGCTTTGCGAATTCTATCGCCAGGGTTAACACTATAGAGGTTTGCAAGACTACTGTATATACTGGCAAGGCTATGATAATCTCCATTTTCTTCTGCAATTTGACGTGCAAGCCATAAACTTTTATATGCCTTTTTGTAGTCTATTACTCTTACCATATATAGATTGCCAAGTATTCGTAGGGCATCAATTCCATCGGCTTGCATCTTAGAGTCTGATGGTTTTTCGTGATATCTATTGGCAACAATTGTGAGTGCTGTCACAGCCAATTCATTCAGAGTGTCTGCTTCTATCCATTGACGGCTGTCGGCCAAAAGCTGTTCACTACTGAATTTAGATAGCGAATCATAAGTGGAAACTGCATCAGAGTTCGTTGAAGTAGTCAGGGAATGAGGAACTGCCCTGCCGTTGAATGCCAGGAAGTATACAATAAGCGGAAATATTATAAATAGTCTCAAAAAGGTTGAATACCCGTGAGTTCGCTGATTTGAAGTGTTTTTTGCCATATAGGAAAAGTGTATGTTGGGCTATGTGGCCTAATCTTACCTCGATATTAATAAAACAAACTTTTTGCTTTGGTTATTATCTAATATGGAGAATTTTTTTATAAGTGTATAAGTGTTGCGAAAACTAAACAATTTAATTAACTTTGCAAATTATTATAAGACGCAGTCGAAATATTATCGTAAGATAATTAAGTCGATGGCGAATTCACTGTGATAAAATGAATATCAGATATAAAATTATTATATTTCACATATTGTGGTTTGTTGGTTGCCTTACAGCATTTTCAGCAGGAGCAAGAAAGACGTCAATAGAGGAGTTGCGGTTAAATTGTTCAGCTGCGATGGAAAAGCGTGATTTCAGGGCTGTCAGAATGATGGCAAATGAAATGTATGATCTTACTCTTCAAGATAGCAATTCGAATGCACATGGAAATGCATGCTTTTATTTAGGTGCGTCTGAGCTATTTGTAGGCGACAGTGAGAAAGGTGCAGATTTACTACGCAAGGCATTGGAAATAAGCAAAATCAATCATAATGACAGTTTGACGGGCAAGGCATATAACTGTCTGGGAATATATGAAGCTAAAGTAAATGCCAATTATTACCTTGCGCAACAATATTTCCTGCGAAGTCTTGAGTTTCCGGATATGAACGGAAGTGTCTACAGTAATCTATCTCAGATAGCTCGTCTGCAGAAAGATACGACAGGGATAGAATACGCACGTAAATGTTACCAATATGGCATAGATAACAATGAGTCCTATTACATTTATAGCGGCTTGATGTCGATGGCAGAGATTCAGATTCAGATGGAAGACTATTCAAGTGCAGAAGCTACCCTTCAAAAGGCTCGGAAAGAGGCTGATGCGCAGCATTATGCCGACAGAAATCGACTCGATTTTTTACATGCTGTCATTCTTAGCCACCTCAATAAGACACATGAATCTAACGAAATGCTCCTTTCCCTTCACAACTCAATCCAAGCAAATTATCCAATTTATCTTGCAGAGTTGCAATATGTGGTAGGGAA
Source organism: uncultured Sangeribacter sp. (assembly GCA_964396365.1). Classification (GTDB taxonomy): domain Bacteria; phylum Bacteroidota; class Bacteroidia; order Bacteroidales; family Muribaculaceae; genus Lepagella. The sequence continues at coordinate 6,270 of CAYNEZ010000098.1, forward strand.
AAACTACGAGAAACAAGGGGATTTGATGAAATCCAATGAATGGCTTGAGAAGGCGATTCAAACGGGTAAAGATAATTCGTCAAGTGACTATATCGGTATGATTTATCGACAACTTGCTGATAATTATCATGCAATTGGAGACGATGCCACTGCTCTTAAATATATGTCAAAGGCTTTTGATTTTCAGGAGAATGCTTCCAACTCGGAGCGAGAACGAATGAAAAAAGAAAGAGCATTGACAGATATGATGATGAAGCGTGATAAAGAAATAGCCGTAGCAAACCAGAAAATGCAGACTAATAAGGTTGCTTTGGTTTCTTTGGTATTCATATCCGTATGTCTCCTTATCATTATTTGCTATGTGGTGAGTTCCTTGCGAAAAAGAAATAATCTGTATAGGCACATCGTGAGCAATAACCTTGCTTTAATTAAGGAGAAAGAGCGTTATATGGCTCGGATAGAAGCATTGGAAAGTCTTGCTGATTGCAGTGAAGCAAAGAAAACTCCCAATCTAAATCCTTCCAAGTCAAAATCATTGTTTGAGTCATTACAATCTTTGATGGTGGATAAGAAACTTTATCGCAATCCTCTTCTGACAAGGGAAGATATAATCAGTGCATTGGAGACTAATTCAACCTATCTTACCAACTGCATAAAGGAAAACTCAGATATGAATTATTCCCAATATATTAATTCATTCAGGGTAGCTGATGCAATAGAGATTCTTTCTGATAAGAATAGACTATCTACACCCATCAAAGACATATCAGAAGAAGTTGGCTTCAATTCGCTGACCACTTTTTTCAAGCTCTTTCAGCAAGCTACCGGAATGTCGCCAGCAGCATATCGAAAATCATTATCCAGTCTTTGATATTGAAGTTGTTTAAACTTATTTACGAATTATAAAAATTACAATGAAGAGTTAAACTAAAGATTCTTTTTATTAATCTTCCGCCATCTTTTCGGCGTATTTTCCTTCATTCATCAGTCACGATGCCCGCATCGCTCCTTCTTCATGAAGAAAAAATCCGCCCGAAAACCTGACGAAATATTAATAAAAAAATAAGTTTAAACAACTTCATTTAAGCCATAATATAAGGCTATCTGGATGCTTTTTTAGGGACTTTGGACTCTCATTTTTCAAAAATTTGAAAAATGAGAGTCCTTGCATTATGTGAATATAGTATTGATTAACAATTATATTTATAATTTTAAGGTGTAAATTTTCATATTTGAAGAATTGGTAATACATTTTTATCTTGTCTGAGGGTATTTTAAGTAATTTTGCATAAAAGAATCGTTGGTTAAACTCTTCTTTGTTGTTTTTTGAATTCTTAAATACGCTTTAAAAACCTCGATATGAAAATTGCTAACATAATTATTTTATCCTTTTCTATATTATTGATGATGGGGTTTCCTGCAAATGCTGTCAGGGCGATTTCTGAACCAATAGAGATAAAGCAGAAAGACGGAACTTCCATATCGTTGATTGTACATGGCGATGAGAATGGATTTACAGCCTTTACTACCGATGGCATTCCAGTTGTCAAAAATGCTGTAGGGATATATGAATATGCCGACCCGAAAAATGGTTTTATTCCTTCCGGAGTCAAGGCGACCTCTAAAGAATTTAGGTCTCCCTCTAATAAGGAATGGCTTTCCGGCAATTCTTTTCCTGCCAAGATACCTATGTTAAAAAGGACAACACGGAAAGTCAGCGTCAATGATAGTAACGGTTATCTTAGAATTTCCCACTATCCTACTATCGGGCGTCCTAAAGCGTTGGTAGTGCTTGTCGAATTTGCTGATTGCAGTTTCTCGACTATGGATGATGCATACAGCTACTATGACGGGATGCTTAATGAACATGGCTTTACCCATAAGAATGGGGCAAATGGATCTGCAAGGGATTTCTATAATTACAGTTCTGCGGGTCTTTTTGATCCTGAATTCGTAGTAGTAGGACCTGTGAAACTTTCAAAGACAGTTGCTGAGTATGGTGCTGATCTTGACAATAAACTTGACCCAAATGCCTGGCAGATGGTCGTTGAGGCATGCATGGCTATCGATTCAGAAGTGAATTTCGAAGATTTTGACACAGACAATGATGGATATGTCGATAGTATTTATTTCTTTTATGCGGGCTTCGGAGAAGCCGACAGTCTGAAAGGGGATGCGATATGGCCTCACAACGGACTTTTGAAAGATAATTGGGGAGTAGATTTGGAACTTGATGGCAAAATCATCAACAATTATGCTTGTAGCAATGAGATCCGCTTTAATAGCGCACCTCTTTGGTTGCCTGTAGGAATCGGCACATTTGTGCATGAATTCGGTCACGTGTTAGGACTTGCTGATCACTATGACACTAAATACTCATCAGGAAGGACGGGAGTGGAAGATTGGGATACCATGGCGGCAGCTTCTTACAATAATAATCAGAATACACCTCCTGCGTTTTCAGCATACGAACGAGCGGCCCTCGGCTGGATGCAACTTCAAAGTGTAAAGTGTGATGCCCCAGGGATTTTATCGGTAGCCCCCTTGACTGACATCGAACCTAAAGCATTGAAAGTTAAAGCGGAAGGAAGCGAGGCAAGAGAGTTTTTTGTGATTGAAAGAAGAGATAATATTGATTGGGATCGTTCGTTGCCAGCTCATGGATGTTTGGTCTGGAGAATAGCTGAGGATCCTGAATTATGGGCTTCCAATACTATCAATATAGATCCAGAGAATCAATATATCGACATCATTGAGGCAGACGGATCAGAGAATAAGGGAACATATTATGGAGACGTTTTTCCCGGAGCTTCAAAAGTTAAGACATTTGATTTTTATTCACTTGCCGGTGAAAAGGTATTTGGCTTTGACTTCGTGGAGCAACATGAAGACGTCACTCAGATTCTATTTGATGGGACTTCATTTTGCCCTGCGACTCCCAACATCAACCTAAAGGAAGTGCATGGGACACAGTTCTCATTTATATGGGAATCTCAGGAAGATGCTCTTGGGTATATTTTAAATGTTAACGACAGCGAAGGAAATACTTTGCCTGAATTCGATAATCTATTTTTTACCAATCCTACGGTTATCAATGTATGCGGGTTAAATCCGACATCGGAATACACAGTGACCTTGCAAGCTGTGGCTGGTTCATACAAATCAGAGCCAAGCACAGTAGTGGTATTGACCGGTGAAATGGAATTCTTTGAAAGTAAACCTTCCAATGTGAGTGCTTTCCAATCAGAAGATGGAAGCGTATATGCTCAATGGGATGAAATGTCAGGAGCAAACGACTATGAGGTTTCGATATACGAATTAGTTTCTGGAGACGCCGAAGTAATATCCTATGGTTTTGAGAATGGAATAGATAATATGCCTGATGGTTGGACCACTTCTTCCACAAAAATTTCCAAATCTATGTTTGGAAAGAAATCTCCTTCTTTGCAATTGACAGAGGATGGCCAGATCATAGAGTTTTTTTATGACTACGGCAATATCCTGAGTCTTGAATTATTTCAAAAGTCGCAAATTGAGAGCAACCAGCTAAGCGTGGAAGCATTTAATGATGCCGGAGAGATGATGTCTGAGCAATATATAGATGCGTCTTCGGTTGGAGAATTATCTGAATTTAGTTTTCCTGAGAACACAAGAAAGGTTGTGGTGAGATTCTTAAGATCCGGCGGATATATGATTGTCGACGATATTTCGATCTGTATAAGCAAACAGGAATTTTCTCAGATTGAGTTTTATGAAGCGCTGTCAACCAATGGAAAGTCATTCATCGCTTTAGAAAATCTTCCAATGCTTGATAATTATTACTTCAACGTAAGAGGAAGAAAAGGCTTAGAATATTCATTATTCTCAGATATGGTTGAGATTGTCAAGAATCAGGAAGATGGTGTAATTTGCAATATCAATATCAGAGAAGGAGAACAATATTACGATCTTTCCGGCAATATAGTAAGTCCTGATGCAACAGGGGAAGGAATCTATATAGTCAAAAAAGCCGGGAAAGCCAGCAAATATGTAAAAAAATAATATACTATAAACCACATCATTTATGAATACAAGATCTACATTATTTGTGAGTTTCAGCCTGCTCGTTGCTATGGGGGCTATGGGAGAAGTGCCCGTTACGGGTTTTGATGGATTTAATATCCGAATTTCTCCTCGTGAGTCACAACTCAAGGTAAATGCCAGAATCCTTCCCAAAGACCCAACTACGTATTTAGCAAAAAAGGATGTCAAATCCGACTATAGGTTTATCGGATGGAACGATGAGGATCCCGCTGCTCCTTTTATGGCAGAGCGTTCTGCCTCTCAAGATGAGATATTGGATGAGGTGACTGGCACATATCTGGATGGCAAGCTTATGAGCAAGCAGACATTTGAATTCACAGAAAATGGCAAGCCACTAATTTGCAAAAACTATGTGGCCGCTCCGGATGGCAAAAGCTTTGCATATAATGGACATTTCGCTTACGAATATGATAAGGCTGGAAGAGTGATCAGCGCCGAGAAAATCACTGTTGATGGTTCATCTGTCAGATATGAATACCTCTATAAAGGCTCAGATCCAATTTTTAATCAGCAGATTGCATATCATATGGATGCTCAGGGCGACTGGATGCCTTATCAAAAGGGGGAATATGAATATGATGCGAATTACAATACCATAAAAGAGACCTATTCACAATGGATGGAAGGTGATGTGCAGGACTGGATGCCTGTCTTGATGAACGATGCCACTTATGATGAACTTGATCGACTGACATCATATTTCCCATACTATTGGGATGCTTCCACATCATCTTGGGTTGGCAACAATAGTGGAGCATATGCCGGACAACGTTTTGTCTATACTCAAGCAGGCGAAGATGCTCTTCAGGCTGACTATACATGGGAAAACGATGCATGGCTTGAATATCATCATTATGAATACACTTACAATGATGCCGCTCTTTTGATCTTGATGGAAAGCAAATACTGGAATAGGGAACTGCAGGATTGGAGTGGAAATGATGCATACGGAGAATGGGGTGATATCCAGAGGAATTCAAAGGAGGAATATGATTATGATGAATTTGGACGCGTCATCTTGTGTAATGTATACAAATTCAAAAACGGCTCTCTAAAAAACAATTACCGTGAGACATGGAGTTATGAGTCTCTTCCTGACAATTGTTGGAAAAGAACTTATATACAAGGATCTGTAGTGACAAGCACCGGGGAATTCTCTCCATATTCAAAAACAGAGAATACTTACAATAGTTATGGCTCTGAAACCCATTATATCTCTTACACTGCCGGCGACAATCCTGACGAATGGATACCAAAAGAGGAAGAGATCCGCTATATGATGAGTGAAGGCAATTGGTTTCTTGGCGGAGATTATTACTACTATGTGAATGGAGAACGGCATAATTCGTCGAAAGAACGATTCTATTATGCAGATGATTTTGATCCTTCTGCAGGATATGAAACTCCATATGAAGGTCGCCATTGGGTGGCTGGCAACGATACAGAAGATGGTTGGAGAGCCAAGTCTATAGATCAGTTCACATGGGGTCCGCGTGATGTAATGACCGGATACGTAGGTTATAATTGTCTGTCAGGCAGTCCCTGTCTGGAGTCAGGATTTGAAGTTGAATATGACTTCTCGGCAGATTGCAGCAAGATTTTCATGTGGCCTGATTCAAATAAAGGTAATGCTTTTTATGAGAATAAGACGCTAAAGTCTACACATCATCTTAACGGGAAATCGGATTCAGGTGTAAATGAATGGAATGAGGCCATCTCGTATGAATTTGTATATCATTATTCTCCTCGAGTTTCTTCCGATGTGAAATCAGTTTCAACATCTCCAGAAGCAATAGAAATTGCTCGCTATAATGCAACGGGATGTCGAATCACCTCTCCAATGAAAGGAATAAACATCATTGAATATTCGGATGGAACAGTGAAAAAGATCTTTTGTAAATAACCGTCTCACCCTCTACCTCCCCAAATCTGACAAATAGTTTATTAAAAGTCAATATAAACAACGAGTGGGTAAACTTGAGGATTAAGATTACTGCTGAGGATGAGGGGGTTGGAGAGGGAAGAAAAAGAAAAAAGGTACGCGCCTGGTGTCGGGAGACAGACTGGCGCGTACCTTTGAGTTAGAGGCAGGCTGGGAAGCCTGCTTTGCAGGGCCCGGTCACCTATGGCCGGGAGAGTATAGGGCGCCGGATGCGGTCATGCCGGGGCCGTC
>CAYNEZ010000099.1:0-12438 GCA_964396365.1 uncultured Sangeribacter sp.
AACTTTAGTCAGGTCTAAGACTGAAGGACAGTCAACCAAAATCAGGCTATCACACACTGCCGTGTCAGAGTAATAATAAGTTCCGCGCCAAAAAATCCCCCCACAATCTCTTTAAGCGGCCTGTCCGCAATCTTAAGACTGAAGACTGAAAACTGAAGACTCACCCCTGAAGACTAAAGACTAAAGTCCCCTTTGCGCCTTTGCGTGATGAATACTAAAGCGGCCTGTCCGCAATCTCAAGACTGAAGACTCAAGACTGAAGACTCAAACCAGCCCACCGAAAAAAGGGACTCGTATCGCTACGAATCCCTTTTTTCCGACATCCCTCGAAATCCTTCGCAAGATATCGTATGTCCTAATCCTAATTTAACTATTAATCCATAACTTTACTAATGCAACAATAATTGTCAATGAAACGATTAATTGGTCTTTACTGTATGAATGTCTTTCTTTTATGGTGCAAAGATAATCAAAATTTCACATTTGTTAAATATTTCCAACCCCTCAAGCGCAAATTCCATCTAAAATTAACACCTTTTGACCAAATTTCTTAGTCTTATGTCTTAAGTCTTCAGTCTTAAGTCTTAAGATAGCGGACAAGCCGCTTGGTAGATTGCAGTGGAATTTTAGGCGCAGAACTTATTTTTACTCCGACGGCTTTGGTCAGAACTGGCGGAAGCGCGCAGAAAACCAAACCGCCTCGCGCAAGCTATGGAAGGGAGGCTTCCCAGCCTCCCCGCCGAAGCCCGAAACCCGAAAACTTAAGACTGAAGACTGAAGACTGAAGACTAAAGCACCCTTTGCGACTTTGCGTGATGAATACTAAAGCGGCCTGTCCGCAATCTCAAGACTGAAGACTGAAGACTGAAGACTGAAGACTCAAGACTCAATAACATCATCGAATCTGCACCTTAGCGGACTTCCTGCCCGCATCAGCCCCGACAGCCTCCACAGCATATATTCCCGGATCAAGCGGTATCCTAACCTCCTGCGCCATGCCCTCAGCTTTCGCCACCTCACGACCCAGCGTATCGAATACACGTACCGTCATCTCCCCACACACAGCTGGTGCCGTCACCACCACCTCATGTCCTGCAGGCATAATCCGTATCGTGCCATCCTCAATCTCAGCCGTATCAATACCGGCAGTCAAGAAATAACGTCCGCTCACGCTGCCCTCCATCTCCAGTTCAAAACCGTCATACAGCTGCGTCATCTCACCCGTAGCCGTATCATACAGCAGATAATCCTCCAGAGCCACACCGTTGAACGTCACCACCGTCAGCGAATCCGCAGGCGCCATCAGGCCAACCTCTACCCCATCCGCATCCGGCGTCTGGTTGATAGCCGAAGCCATAGTGCCCGCGACGGTATAAATGCGACGTAATCCACGCTGGTTGGAATCATCAATCATCTCCACATCCTCAGAAGCCGCATAACCCTTATCGGCCGCAGGAGTCAGACGGATAATAGCAGCGCTTGCCGGAGTCGATACGCGGATGATGTCTTCATCCACCGCCCTTACAGCCGGGGCCTTCAGGATCGGCTTCTTCTCAGTGTCAGTATACGCCTTGACAGCCATCATATCGGGAGTGAATTTGATAGCGAGACTTGTACCTGCAGTCTTAGCCTGCACGAAGAAGCCCTGCATTGGAGCAAGCTGAGTCACATCAGATCCATTGCTTGCAAGAATAGTTGATTCGTTGCCTCCATTCAATACAGCTGCAACTTGTTCAGTTTCTGTCAGCAACCAGAACTTATTCCCAATAGTGCCAGTACTTACATCAGCATTAACTTCAAGGAACTTCGCCATATCAAGGTGAGCCATGAATGGGTTTCCGACGAGGAACAAGTTGCCAGACGTTTGCTTAGTAAGAGTAACTTCAGTTTCGGTTCCTTCAAAGAGTCTACCAGCCTTTGTACGAGTCAACTCCCTATGATTGGTTTCGCCAGCAGCTGCATTGCCATCCTCAAAGTAATTGAATTCAGTATCAGCTTTCGGGAAGCGGAACTTGACATAAGTCTGCTCAGCCGGGGTCTCGGTCACTGTTTCGCCTTCTGTATTTTTAGTAGATTGGAAGTTAGTGAGGCGTGTTACATCCGTCTTGACAGAATAACCTACCCCGGGCGCATACTCTTCTGTCACGTCATTGTAGACGTGGCTCCACGTGCTTGCGAGGGCTACAGTCTCCGTATCTTCAGTTGAAGTATTATGTACCGTATAGACAGTCTCTGTTCCCTTATCCCAGCCGCGTTGGTATACAGCAGGAGCGAAGCGGTCATTGAGATTCTGTTTATACTCAATAGGAGTAAACAACTCAGTCATCTGGCGGCCAGGAATAGTATTACTCTCCTTCTTAGCCGGCAGATACATATCGCCGGCTACAACTCCATAGAGTGGCGAAGCGGCGGTATACCAGCGATGCGGTTTCATCTCCATGTCGACCCATGCCTTCTCATAATCTAGGTTCTGCTGATTCAGAATCTCCGCATTTGAGTTGAAATGGATCTGCTCACAGGCATTCGCATACCATGGACGGCAGTAGACGTTCTGATCGTCCGAATAAGTCGTAGCCGCCATATCGTATTGGATATAGAGAGTCGGCTGATAGCTTTCGCTTGCAGACGCACCCACAACAGAACTGTCATTTCCACTACCGGCAGCAGTAACAGCCTTCGGAGTATTATCTGTTACAGTTTCTGTGACTTTCTGCCAAACGTAATCATCATCTTTCTTACCATTATTAACAGAAATGGTAGATGCATCATTATCTTGGCGGCTAAATTGTCTTGCAGCCAACTGCGGATATGTAGCCCCTGCAGGAATAATCACCTTTGTGAAATCGAGAGGCGCATAGGAGCGTGAATTTGGATTCTCATATTTAGGATTATTCTCACCAACAGTCTCAGGATCATCATTATCAGTGATATCTGAATCATTCTTATCCACAATCTCTACGTCCGTAGTAAAACGTCCGTCACCAGCTGCCTGATTATGCAGATTATTAGCAACATTAGCGAGGAGATCTTCTGAGCTAACTCGACGCCAGTTATCATCATTGTTCCAGTTGAGAGAAGTGTCTCCGGTCCAGATCTGGTATTCGGGGACTACTTTGATGGAGAAAACAGTTTGACCATTACAAGGCATTTCATAACCTTCCTGACCGGACATCTTGGTCTCTCCTTCCTCAAAGAAGAACCTGAACTTATAATAGTAGCCTTCTCGGAAAGTAATTCCATTGCCGAGTTTATCTCCTGTAACCTGTGTTCCAGAAGATTCAGTATCGAACACTACCTGAGCCATCGGTGTACCCTTAATCTCCAAATCCCCGCTATCGTCATTTCTCTTGAAATTTACAGTCAGGCTTGTCACCTTGCCTACAACTCTTGTTTCGACATTGTAAGTATCTTTTGGATCTTTGTCATCAATCTTATCATGATCTGAAAGTTTTCGATAGTTCGGGTCATTGGTTTCAACGAGATATACATAATTATCATCACCAAAACGTTTGAATTCTTCAACGTCATAAGTAGCAGGATTTACATTACGTAGAGGCACATATAGATCGTTTGTGCTACTACCAACAATATTATCAAGTTGCTTAAGACCCACACGCAACGGCACATCCTCAATTGTCTCAGGATATTTTATGCCCATAAACCCATTAAAGAGAGTCGGAGATGTATTGCTGACAGTAATCTTCACCTCTCGAGGTTGAGTGCAGATTACATATACAGTATCATCTTCTCCAGGGACCTCAGTTGGAGTTGCCGGAGGAATCGCCGTCACATAAATATCCTTAGAGTTAACCTTCTTTCCATTTTCTACAAGAATAGTAGCCGATTGAGGGAAGACATATGAACTTTGATGGAGCACAAGCTTAATTGGCTCAACAGGCACTGTCTCCTTAGTAGTCTCATCAACCTTTGAAGTGGCACAGAGCTCCTTGAGGTATTCCCTCATGGCACTTGTGTATTTCAGGGGAAAAATCGGATTGCCATCGGCATCTTCTTTGCCAGTTGGAAGAAGGTTGCCATTCGCATCCTTCTCTCCGGCAACTGGCATATCCCAAGTGTCCGCATCAGGATAATCAGTGCGGAAATCATCAAGAATATCCCAAAGAGTTAAGTATTCACCATCATTGTCCTTGATCGTGCTCTTCTCGTCAGCGAAATCCTCAAACGAACCGTAATACCAATCAAGATATGGATTCTCGCTATATTCTGATCCATTGACCAAATTCAGTTCGTTACCATCTTTAACATCATCATACAAGACATTCCCATTTTTATCTTCATGTCTTGTCTTAAGGTTGAGCTGTATCACAGGGCGCTGATTCTCGCAGCATGTGATATTGTCGTCAGTCTCGTGGAGGACACCGTCAATTACAATTTGCGCAGAGCCTTTGAGCGAGAATTCCGCCATTCGAGCACAATCTGAACCAATCTGGTAAGCTATTGCGAGATCATCGTCATATTTTGACCAATCAGTTGATTTTCCGTATACTCCATTCGCTTCATTATAGGGATACACGTCAGCATTATACTTATCTTTTTGATCTTCACCAATGGAAGTGAACAAACCTTTAGTTTCAAAATTACCAACTACAACGTAATATTCACGGTGTGTCTGCACAAACTCGTTATAATCAGACGGATCCGAAACAGGATGGGTAGTAAAGACAAAGCATTTTTCGTATATATCCTTCAGGTATTCCTCTTTATACTCTCCTAAAGTCCATGTCTTACCATTGATCTTTAACGGCATCCCATCAGCTCCCGTAATAACAAGAGTTTCGTCATAAGTTCCATCTGCTTTCTTATATTTAATATTGTCGTAGTCCATATAGAACTCAATCTCACCCCATGAGATCGGATACTCCACTTTAGAATTACCCTCTTCATCTTTATTGTCAGACATGACATTTGTATGCTTATAATGGAGCACGCCAGCTACGAATGCCTCACGATAATCCTCGGCAGAAGGCTCATATTTCTTCGGATTTTCTTCATTCTCTTGCGTTTTATTAAATGCCTCCTCCTTATCTTTGAGGACATTGTCATAAACGATTTTATCGACGATAGAATATTGCAGAGTTACTTTCCCGTCTTTATCAGCAAGATCTAACAAAGACTGTTCAAGAGCCTCCAGCGGCAGTTCAACCTGAATATCTATTTTCACGTCATTCTTTTCGCAGAGCGAGTTGCTCTGACGCGCATCAACACGGGGAGCAATGACATAAGCACGGATATCGTCAACCGCATAGTCGGCACCTTCTGAACTTAGACAGTTGTTCTCAAGCACGAGATAATAAGAGTCGATATATTCTCCTTCTGACTTGTCAATATCAGCGTGAGTCTCGTCAGGCACAAATGTATAGTAGACGTGCATCCATTTGCCTTGGTCACCTCCTATTCTTTCATTGCTTTCATCAAAACCATCCTTATTCCTGTTGACATAGCCGGTTGAGAAACCATGAATCTGCTCCTGACGAAGTATCACCTTTTCTCCTGTCTCTTCATCCGTCTTTGCAACATTGGCATAGAAGTTAAAGATCACATTTGCAGTTTCAGGTTGAGCATGATTGAACTCGTTAACCCAAGCAGACACGTAGATTGTAGAACCAGGACAGAGATAGTCGAAGTCAATCTTCACCATCTCGCCGGGGTCAGCAGCAGCATTCACATAATAGAACAAACCTTGCTGCTCTCCATGAGTATTGTAATACAGACGATCGTAAGTACCCTGTACATTGGCTTTTTCTTTTTCAATGGCATTGCCATCATCATCATATTCAACCCATTTCAATGTCTCACCAACCATCTTATGGTACTTATCGCCATTATCGTTCACATAATCAGTTTCAAGATCTACGCCACGGGTCGAAGCCGCACTCATATAAGGAGTCATAAGTGAGTGGCTTGCAAGGCGGAACATATTGTAGTCACCAGTAATCTGATAACCGAAACCATAGTTACTGTCGCCCCAAGTAATCGGCATCTTCATACGCGACACCTTGTCATTCAATTGATAATTGACATGAGTGCCGGTTTTATCTGAACCCCAAAAACCAGGAACATCTTCCTCGAAGAAACCAAATCTTTTGAAGTTAACAGGAGCAGACCCTTTGTTGACAACTACACTCTCTGAATTAAGCAACATATACTTGTCAAAATTGACAGTCTTAACATCACTCTTTCCATTGCCGTAATGCTCTTCAAGATATGTCTCGGTATGGTGGCCGTATGTGTCTACGTCCTTTCCTGAGAGATTATTTAAAAACTCTTCAGATTTAAACGATGCGTATTCCTCACCCATAAACTCAATCTCATACTCAGCTATGACCAAAGGTTTTACTTCAGTATTTCCTGCTTCGGTGCTATTGAGTCCGATGACATTTCCAGACTCATCCTTACCATATAGTCTTACAAGATACCTTCCTTTCTCCGCATTTGTTCTGTCGCACACAATAGATCTTGCAAACTTCTTGCTGTTGCGCAGCCATTTTGATTGATCCGTTGTAGTCTGAACATAAGAGTCTATGTGATCGAATGTACTGCTATTGTCAATTCCGAAAATACCGGTATCATTCGTTCCTAAATTTGATAAATTTATACCAGCAACACGCTCATCAGATTTTTCTCCATCATTTAATTTATAAGTTCTGATGTCATAACCGAGCACTCGCTTGTATTCGCCTTTATTAGTCTTGTAATAGAAAGCAGACTTAGTCGAAGCATCCACAGGCATAGCCTGTTCAAGACGGATTCTAAACGTCTTGTTAGCAAAGGTCGAAATATAACGACGATTTGATTTGGCATAATGTTGGTTACCTTCTGCAGTAGACATATATCTGTCAGCAAAAAGGGATCCACTCGTAATATGGAAGAGATGTCGGAAGTTTATGATAGGTTCTTGGATATTCGACCCGGTGCTTTTCCAACTATCTTTTTCCAGACCAAGACGCTCAGCAAGATTTGTATTGAAAGCAAGTGAGAAGTCGGCTGCTACCCAGTTGTCCATAATACGGACTGTTTTATAGACATTGTCATAGTAATATCTGTCATCTACTTCATTGGGATTATTCTTCAATTTTTCTTCGAAATTCTTTCTGGCAGTTTCATCATAATATATAGACGCGACAGTTCCTTTGCCACGTAGACCGTGGTCAAGAAGAGTCTTTCCTCCGATGAATCCAGCATTCTGAGTCTTTATAACAGACTTAGGTTCTGCAAAGAAATACAGATAGTCAGGAGTCTTGTCAGTTAGATAATCATACCATCTTACGAACTGCTCCTCATAGTTGAAGCCGTTTGATTGCCAAATATCAGACTGAGGATAGAGGTCAACTCGTTCACCAGGGAGAGCAAGCACTTCATGAAGAATGGTATAGGTGCGCTGTCTTTGACCTTTATATTTGGTTTTATCACGTTTAGTACCATTAGATGGGACTACATCCTCATCATCGAATGGATTTGTGATAAAGCTGAAATCGGGATATGCGATACCCTGGGCATCGAAGAAATCTTTATAATCATCCATTACGTCTTCCCAAGTCTGACCACCAGGCGCTTTAATCATATATTTATCTCCTGTGGATCCATTTACCGTATTAAAGTTATTGATATCAGCAATAATACCCTGTGTATGCTTCCATCCACGGGAATTGAAATCCTCTCGGCAATTATATAGAAGGTCGTATGTAGCCTTTCCTGCATCAGACTCAAGATTAATCTTATTAAGCTCCACATAAGCGCGAATCTCACCAAGACGCATGATTCGGGTATTACTCAAATCTACACCTTCAGCTGGAGTATTATGAACTACATCTACGACTCGTACTTCACGCTCTTTTGTAGCAGCATCATTTGTAGTTTTTGTTCCACCGGGTCTTCTTTGAAGATTACCAGTATTTTCGCGGCAGAATATTCTCACACCGTTCCAACCCTTTTCGATCTTAAGAGCGAACTGGATGCTGTCCCCAGCAGCCACTGATGGGAATGTCAAAACTCTTTCAGTAAGATCAATATCTTCAAGTGTCTTATTATGTTTATCATCAAGCATAAGACCCTTATAACTGATTTCAATCGGGAACCCGTTAGCTCTGTTTCTAAACTCAGCGGTCTCGCCGTCATATATTATACGGTTATTATAATCATCAAGATAACCAGTACTTCTTTTCATGCTAACAACAAGCTGATAATACCCATTTTCATCGATCTTTCCATTAAGTTTCTTAACTACGCCGAGATCTTCAAATTTAGGCAGGAGAAGGTCGATACAATCGTAATCCCTCTTTCCATCGTATTCTTCCGGGTACTCAAAATTAGCATAGTCAATATACTGATATGTGTCCTGATAACCATCAGAACCATCACCGCGATTCATATCTTTGAGGAAAGGAAGCGTGGTGTCCCAATACGTGGTACGCGGGTATTGATTTCCCACATAGTCGTTGTCGAACAACTCACCGCATATCTCAGCACTTTTCTTCACACCAATCATGTCATTGAAAGTAGCGCCGGGGTAAGCATATTTCTTTCCGAGAGCCTCAATCTGGAAACGTGTAAGCATAGGCATCGCCCACTTACTGTATTTTTCATAAGTCTCTTCGTTAAGAGCTGTGCCAATACTCGGATCAGCCTTATCTGTAGCAAACATGGTGCTCTGTTTGTATATGCCGAAGCGGGTCATGCGGATCATGCTTCCCACATATGCCCTTTCAGTGTTATAATTTCCATTTTCTTTTGGGAAACAGATGCCAGACACTCCTCCTTCATTTACTGCGCAATAGAAACGGAGGAATTTTATGTCGTCAGCTATATTAGTAAGTGGCTGGTTGACAGTGCTTATGAAAGCATTTCCGTTATTCCAGTCAGTCACATCATAGCTACCCAGTTTTTTGAAATCACCAGATGCACTGCTGCCACCATAAACAAGAAATTTCTTTGGGGTTGCTTCTACACCGCCATTACCTTCCGGCTCATATCCGATATGGAAAAGATATCTTCCTTCTTCATCAAGATTGAATTGGCGAGTATTGTCACCGAGCTCAACTTCAAAGAAGTCAGTACCTATAACATCCCCATTACCATAGGCAGGAGAATATTCAGAAAACACGAGATTATCCACATCAAGTGTTTGTGTGTACTCAAGAGGAGTAGCAAGAGGTTGAATGGTCAATTTTGCTGCATTTGTTGTAGGTGTCATATTAAACACAGCTTCCTTTCGAACTGATTTCCCTGCTTCCTCTGTAGCTATAGTAATTTCTGCGGTAGATACCTCTTTTTCATCACCAAGCGTCAGAAGATAACTGCCAGCATGAGATACATTAATATCAAATTCTGCTAAATATGATTTACCAAATTGGATATTCTGATTTTCTAACAAAGGTTGCGGTTTTCCTTGAGGCTCCACATGAAGACCATCACCTGTAAGTGTCATATTTTTATATCCATCCTGCACTCCATTTGGGACTACCGCATTTGCGTCTTTGAAATTCACATAAGCATCCAGCGTCTCTGTCGGTACAAGACTAAATTTATCATATATAATTTTGTCCGTGTTAGATCCAAACAATTGAAAAATAATGAAATTATTATCCAATGGAGCGTAATTAAAATCAACATACTCCTCTCCCATTGAAGCCGGAATATTCATAGTATTCACTAGCATATTAGGGTTCCAACCACCGAATTGAACATTAATTCCATTTGTCTTCGCGTTATCGCCCTTTAAAGTAGTGTAAAGTCGATATGCTCGTCCTCTTTGAAGTGGTATATCTTGCTTAATCCAAAATTGATACCAGTCTCCCTTGTCGGTATTGAGAGTTGAAACAAGCTTCCCATCTTCTATGCTGACCAAAGCGGCATCCCCAAGTGCACCATAAGAATAACCGTTCTTAAAGTCCCAGTCTATGGACTCGCTTTCGTAGCCATTAGAATCCACATGATACAGCTTTACCCACTCTACATCAATGGTACCCCCATACTGATTTACGCCATCTTCATCTTCTGTGGCCGTCTGTTTCTGAACTTGCAATAACAGATTACCATTAGACATATTGACAGCAGGATTTTGATTTGCATCTGAAAAATCAAAAGTCAGTTCATTCCAAACATTATTTCCTTCAAAATTTTTCCAATGTACCATTCGGCCCCCAGGATTCCAAGAATAAACTTCTCCTAATTTTACACATAGTTTACCCGGCTCGCTTCCTCGCATTCGAACTTTGACCTTATAATTTTTCTTAGAATTCAGGCTTAGATTTCCCTGACACACATAAAACAAGGTGTATATGCTGTTTTCTTCAGAATAGAAAACATCTCCATCTTTTGTCGTAAGGTTATTTTTCTTAGCTTCGTGAGTGGTAATAGAAGGGTCATAATTGTTAAGGACTTTCAGGTCGGTTATTTCTACATTTCGCGGATTGTACCCTAAGTCAAGCACGACGAAACCATTGCTTACGTAGTTCGATGGTGTCAGGCTTGTACGGACTGATGTCACAACTCCAGGTTGCAAGTCAATCTCTTTACCAGTCGCTACTGCATTCGTGGTATTCCAATCAGCATTGCTGTTGCTGACATTGTTCAAATCATAATCCTGAGCCAACAATGTGGTGACTTTGCCACCATTTGCGCTTTTTATATTGTATGTGACAGTATACGTCTGACCATTTTGCAAATTAAGGCCATTGCCTCCACCTACAATTACTTTTCTTGTCGTAGGCAGAGGATAGGAATAGATAACGCCATCTTCAGATTTCTGAAGATCCTCGTTAGCAGAAAAATAGGTTCCGTCATTTGTTATGGTCCAACTTGTATCTATTGGAGTTTCTCCTATATACTCAATAGATTCTACTGAAAAGTTTCCTTCATATCCTTCATTCGGCTGACAAATAATCCAGCATTCATTCCCGCCTTTTAATTTAAGATTTTTAATCTCTAATTCCTCATATTCATTTCCAGTATCATGTAATCTAATTGATTTTGCAACAAACTCATTTTCGCTACCAAATAGCAAAGAAAGATCATCTTCAGTATCCGCTTTAATTCTAAATTTCACTGTATATGTATCTGCAGGCAAAGTATAACCGTGTGCCAATCTAAACTGATAGATTCTCTTTGTGCCATTATAAGCTACATCACTATCAGTATAATTAGGATTTGTAATTTTGGCGACAACCTTTCCACCGTCAGTAACCAATGCTGGAATATACTCGAGTTTGTTATCGCGAGTATTTTTGGGATATTTTTGAAAATCTTGATAAACTACATTTTTATATTCAACCCAATTACCTGGTCCATCTTCATATTCTAAAATAAATTGTTTCACTTCAATAGTCCCATCATAGTTTCCTGGCTGAAGTGAAATTTGAATATCGTTGTTATTTCTTGGACAAACCCCTAATGGTAAAGATAATACATCTGTATCTGATTGCGGAATATTAAACGAATACGCAACATCTATTCGTTTATTATCACCATCTAGATCATATCCCCACCAGAGTTTCATAGCTGCAGACTTAGTTCCCTTTATTCTTAATCTTGCACGATAGTTTGTTCCTTGTACAACATTAATATTATCAGTAAGTGCAACTTGCCACCAATCGCCATCTGTTCGGCTTGCAACGAGTGCTCCATCCTCCAAAAACAAAGAGGCGGGTCCCCATTCATGTGTCGAATCATAAGGATATGAGTCCACACCTTCGTAACCTTCATAATTAATAATTAGATTGGTTCCACTTGAAACCTCAGTAGATTCATACGACAATTCAGCGCTTTCTACTTCGATGATACCAGGATATGTGCCAGGTTGAACGCAGCAGAAGCCGTTGGTAATATCAATAGGCAAGTTAAATGTTATTTCTTCCTCAGTCCATTCAGTTGGAACACCTATAGAAATCTGCTGGCCTCGTTTTATTACATTGCCACTCTCATCTTCTCCATCATAATCACCAAAAAACACATTTATCCTATTGTTGTCGCCGGAGCTTGCAATCGTACCGCGATATTTTAATTTCAGCTTATATGTTCCAGCTTTAAGAGTTGCCAATTGGCTATTTTGTGAAGCCTCAAATATACGATATTGTCTCCACGGACGCGATGTTGGATTGGAAGGGGTGTTTGATTGAGGAATCTCTGCAATTGACAGAGTGTTGTTGTTCAAAGTCGAAACAGTCTTATTGGCACCATCAATAGCCATCGTCGTATAGTTATGGCTTTGAGTGTAATCCTCCTCCCAGATTACATTCTCTTTCCATGAGATCCACTCAGTGTTCTTGTTGTTGTCAAGAAGCTTTTGTGTTTCCCTGCCAGTGTTATTTGTATATGAAGAGATTTGCTTAATAGGGATCTTCTCAAGGTAGTTGTAGGTTTCCTTGAGATAGTTCAAGTCGCCCAGCGCCGGCAGGGTGGCGAGGGCGAGGGTTAGGGTCA
>CAYNEZ010000100.1:0-12436 GCA_964396365.1 uncultured Sangeribacter sp.
CAAACCGTCTGAAGTGCCGCTACCGTGGTGCTGACAAGAAGATACATCTTTGCCATACGCTGAACGGAAGCGCATTGGCGTTGCCGAGAATCGTGGCTGCGCTTCTGGAGAATAATCAAACTCCGGAGGGAATCGTAGTTCCGGAGTGCCTGAGAAAGTATACAGGATTTGACATCATTAATTAATTTTGAATTTTGAATGTTGATTTTTGAATTGGCTACGCAGTATTGATACGCTGGGGGCGGACGCACGGAACGTGCGTCACTACCATATAATTCAACATTCAAAATTCAACATTCAAAATTATAAATGAGATGGCGGCTTATATAAGTAAGGAAGAGAAAAAAATACCGATCAACGACCCGACGGGCCGCTGGTCGGAGCTTACGCTCCTGCCGGAATGGGAGGAGGATATCTACGATGTATATACCGTGAAGAAATACGGTAAGTGGATCATGCTCAAGGCCCTGAAGGAGAAGTATCGCGACGACCCGAAGTATAAGGCCATCCTTGAGAAGGAATTCGATACCCGCTATAACTTGGCTCATCCGAATATCGTGATGGTAAACGATTTCGAGGAGATCCCGGGAATCGGGACCGCCATCGTCACGGATGACGTCTACGGCTATTCGCTAAGGCGGCTTATCGATGAGAAGCGCTTGACGCCGAAAATAATCCAACGGCTCACGACGCAGCTTCCGGATGCTCTGGAGTATATTCAGGAAAACCATATCATGCACCCTCACATTTCGCCTGACAACATAATTTTCACAGAGTATAATGAGAACCTTAAGCTGACCAATGTGGGTTATGACCATAGCGACCGCCTGGAATCGCAGGATACCAAGCAGGACATAATCAATTATGGGCGGCTGATGAATGAGGTGCTCGACAAACTTCCGGAGCAGCTGCCCAAGCTTCGCAAGGTGGCGAAGAAGGCTGAAGATCCGGAAGGGGGAATAAACACTGTGCAAGACCTGAAGCTCGCGCTGATAGAGAGAAGCAATACATCCACCATAATTTGGCTGCTCGCATTTATAATCATAATGCTGGGAGTGCTGATTGCAATTACGATTTGAACGTTGTACGTTTTACGTGGTGCGTGGTACGATAGGGGGTTGGGGAGCGAATTTTAATTTATTGAGAAAGGATGATTGAGATAAAGGAAATCGAGATGATACCGTCGGAACTGAAGAAGTTTGTGCAGTTCCAGATCGATATGTATGAGGATAACCCGTATTTCGTGCCCCCGTTGGTGAGCGACGATGTGGATACCCTCAATCCGAAGAAAAACCCGGCGTATGACTTCTGCGACGTGCGTTGCTTCATGGCTTACAAGAACGGCAAGCCGGTAGGACGCATAGCCGGTATAATCAACAACACGCTCAATGAGAAGCATGGCGCTAAGGATATCCGCTTCGGATTCATCGATTTCACTGATGAGATAGAGGTGAGCCGCGGTTTGCTTGAGAAAGTTGAGGAGTGGGGCAAGGAAAGGGGGCTGAAGAGAATAGTCGGTCCGCTTGGATTTACCGATCTCGACTATGAGGGGATGCTCGTGGAGGGTTATGACCAGCTCAGCACCATGGCCACCATCTACAACTACTCATATTATCCGGAGCATATGCATGCCCTCGGCTATGAGAAAGATTCTGACTGGGTGGAATACCTGATGGAAGTGCCCGAAGGAATTCCGGAAAAGCACAACCGGATATCGGAAATAGTGAAGAAAAAGTTCGGGCTGAAGGTAGCAAAATTCACGAGCAAGAAGGAGATAAAGGAGAAATACGGACGTGCGCTTTTCCAGCTGATCAATGAGGCATATGAAAAACTTTACCAGTACTCCCCTCTCACCGACAGACAGATAGAGCATTATATTGATGTGTATTTGGGATTGCTTGACCTTAGCCTTGTGAGCTGCATCGTAGACTCTGACGAGAAACTCGTGGGGGTAGGGATATCTATGCCATCGATGAGCAAGGCCCTCCAGAAATCGAAGGGCAAGATGCTTCCTTTCGGATGGTGGCATCTGCTTAAGGGGCTGAAGGGAAAGAATGACAGGGTCGACCTCCTGCTTGTGGCTGTGAAGCCGGAGTATCAGGGAAAAGGGGTCAATGCATTGCTTTTCCAAGATCTTATTCCGGCGTTTATCGACCATGGATATAAGTATGTGGAGTCGAATCCGGAGCTTGAGAGCAACGCGAAGGTGCAAAACCAATGGGATTCGTTTAGCCATAGGCAGCATAAAAGGAGACGTAGCTATACGAAGGAGATTGAGTGAGTTTTGCGTGATGCGTAGCGCGTGGTGCGAATCACCCGAAGACAAACTCTTGGACGCATGCGGAGCATGCTCTGTTACAAAAGGGGGGACGAGTTGAAAGGTGCGGAAATAGAAAATTTTGTATATTATAATGGAGAAAGCTGAGGAAGTTAAGCCGTATAATGAGGACGAGGCTAAGGGGAAGCAAGTCGGAGAGATGTTTGATGCTATCGCTCCGGCTTATGACTTTATGAATACTATGATGACCGGGGGTCTGCATGTCAGATGGAGAAACCGCGCACTTAAGATGGTATCGACAATGCTCCCGCAAGGTGGGCCGAAGATGGTGCTCGATGTGGCTTGCGGAACGGGCGACGTGTCGTTTCGCCTCCATGAGTTGTTTCCCAAAGCCCATATCACAGGGCTTGACTTATCGCCGGGGATGCTCGAGATAGCGGAAAGGAAACTTGCGATGATGGACCTTTCGGCTCAGAAGCATATCACCTTCTTAGAGGGAGACAGCCTAAAGATGCCTTTCCCCGACGAGACTTTTGACGTGGTGACAGTAGCATATGGGGTGAGGAATTTCGAGCGCTTAGAAGATGGATATAGGGAGATGCGACGTGTGATGAAGCCCGGAGGTGTGATCTGCGTGATTGAGCTCTCGGAACCTTCTAATGGGCTAATCAAAGGGGGATATCGTGTCTATTCGCGACATGTGATTCCTGTCGTGGGGAGGATGGTGTCGCATGATACGAGGGCTTATTCATATTTGCCGGAGTCAATAGCAGCTTGCCCACAGAGAGAGGATATGACCGCCTTGATGGAGAAGGCAGGATTTAAGGATGCTCGCTACAAGTCGCTTACATTGGGCGTCATAACGATTTACATTGCAACAAAATGAATAGAAAGGATTTTGAGATAATGGCTCCTGTAGGGAGCTGGGAGTCGCTTGCGGCGGCACTGAGTGCCGGTGCGGATGCCGTCTATTTCGGCATCGAGGGACTCAATATGCGCTCGCGTTCGAGTGCCAATTTCACCGCCGATGATATGGATGAGATAGTGCGTCGTTGCTCAGAGAAGGGTGTGAAGACTTATCTGACAGTCAACACCGTGATCTACGATAATGACATGGATCTCCTCCACAAGATAATAGACCGTGCCCATGCCGCACATATTTCTGCCATCATTGCCTCCGATATGGCGGCCATACTCTATGCACGGCAGATAGGTCAGGAAGTACACATCTCGACACAGGTGAATGTGACTAACATAGAGGCCGTGCGTTTCTATGCGCAGTTTGCAGACGTGATGGTGCTTGCGAGGGAGCTCAACCTCGACCAGGTGAAAGCGATACATGAAGCTATCGAAAAAGAGGAGCTGAAGGGACCGAATGGGGAGCCGATAAGGCTTGAGATGTTCTGCCACGGTGCGCTCTGTATGGCAGTGAGCGGAAAGTGCTATCTTTCGCTCCACCAGATGAATTCGGCAGCCAACCGCGGAGCTTGCACGCAGATTTGCAGACGCTCCTACACCGTCACAGACAAGGAGACTGGAGACCAGCTGGAGGTGGACAACCAATATATAATGAGTCCGAAAGATCTTAAAACGATACATTTCCTCAACAAGATGGTCGATGCAGGGGTGCGTGTGTTCAAGATAGAGGGACGTGCAAGAGGTCCGGAATATGTGAAGGAAGTGGTGGAATGCTACTCAGAGGCACTTGAAGCGATATGCGCCGGAGAGTTCAGCGATGAAAAGCTTCAGGGATGGGAGCAGCGACTCGCAAAGGTGTTCAATCGTGGCTACTGGGACGGATATTACCTCGGACAACGTCTTGGGGAATGGAGCGCGAAGTATGGCAGCAGCAGCACTCGGGTGAAGGAATATGTAGCCAAGGGAATCAGATATTACGACAAACTCGGCGTAGGGGAATTCCAAATGGAATGCGGTGTGCTGAAGCCGGGAGATGAAGTTGTGGTGACGGGTCCGACAACGGGTGCGCTTATCTTCAAAGTGAAGGAGCTGAGGTTGACTACTGATCCGGTAGCTGAGGTGAAGAAGGGTGACCGGTTTTCAATGCCGGTGCCGGAGAAGATACGAGCTTCAGATAGACTTTACCTTTGGAGGGAGAAAGCGTGATGCGTGGCGCGTTTTGCGTGGTGCGTTTTACGAAACACCCTAAGACAAACTTACTGCGCACTTGTCAGATTTTTTTGAACTAAAATGTGGATTGGTTGTTGTAATGGTAATGATGTATAAATTATAAATAGAAAAAACTATGAAGACAATCAATCAGCTCGCAGTAGGCGCAGCACTTCTTTTCGGCGCAGCTACAATATCTTCCTGCTCTGAAGACAAAAACGAAATGATCGGCACATGGAGTTCTTCAGCTCCTGAGGTCGTGGTTCCTGCCATCGAAGGTGCAACATCGGCTACTGCTATCACTACTTTCGAATTTAGTGAGGGTACTGAAAAGGGCAACGGTCCGGTGAAGATGACTAAAGACTATACTGTGACTGCTCCTGATTCAGTGGGCAACGCAATCAACTATACTGTAAAGGCTTCTGTAGAGGGTAAGTGGACTCGCGAAGAAAAGGGTGATGATGATTATTACATCTCTTTCGACCAGAATACCCTTGACGTAGCAGGCGTAGATGCTCCTGACGGACTCGGCGCTGTGACAGCAAACTTCCTTGGAAGCTTAGCTCAGTATTCTAAGATTGAGGATGTAGAAGTCACTAAGGATGGTAGCGTTTTGAGCTTTGAACTCGAAAGCACAGATGCAAAGGTTAGCTTTACTAAGAAATGAAGTAAGTTTGAATATGTAAGTTATAAGACTTAAGAATAAAAAATCCGATTCTCCTTTGAGGAGAGTCGGATTTTTTATGTAGTCGGACTGGTCAGACAGGTCAGACTTGTCGGACTGTGTTAGTATTTGGGTTGGATTTGGTGGAATACGGGCTTCATCATGAAGGCAAAACCGTAGTTACCATAAGGGAGCATGTATTCGCTGCGGGGAAGGGCACCCCAACTGTTGACGCAACCGAGTCCCATCTGAGCCTTGTCGATGCATATGTTGGTGAAGTCTGACTTCTTCACGAGTGGACCGTGGCTGTGTGGCGTGCGGTCTTTGTTTGGATAGTCGTCAAGGCTGTCAATGCTATAGTTAAGTGCTGACATGGATAATGGATCCTGACCAATGAATTCCAGACCGTTGCCTGCGGCGTTGAGCTGCTTCCAATAGCGTACGTCGGTCTTGGTGCCTGTCTCCTGCGGACGGATGTAGGGATAGAACTGATCAGCTACCTTTTGATTGTAGACGCCAAGGAATGTGGAGTGGTTGCGATCGGCATAGTTCTCTATCGGTCCGCGTCCATAATATTCGATTGCGTCAAACGACTCAGGCATCTGCATCTGCATACCAAAGCGGAAAAGATTGCTACCCTCTGCACCTTCTGCAGGACGGAATTCTTGAGATACAAATACATTTCCTTCATTGCTTATTACATAACCAATCACAAGCTTTCCATTCACATCAGGCATATCATAATGAACCCATATTGATACAATATTATGACCATCACTAACCTCAAAAGACGTAAGCTTCACTTCGGGCTTACGCCATACCTGATATCTGCCCGGAAGGCCAGCGCCGAAGTCATTGTCGGTCGGGGCACGCCAGAAATTGGGAGTTAACTGTCCACCTTCGGCTATAAATTGCATACCATCAACCTCATACTTGGTCATAAAGCCAGTATGCTTGTTGAATTCAATCAGGAAGTTTTCACCCTTTACTTTGAGGAAATTGACGTGGTTGGAGATTACTTTTGGAGCAGCAAATTTTGAGTTAGGTCCATTTACGGGATCTACAGTAATTCCTTTACGCTTTTCCTCCATAAATATTTCAAGCTGATCGCGTGCTACGGCATATCCAGCAGGTAGAAGACCATCAGTTTCCTTCAGAGTATAATCCACGTTGAGGAGCCACTCCCCTTTGTCAGATATCTTGCCGTAGGGAATAGTCACCTGGGCAGTCTCGCCAGGAGCAACATTGAGATCGGATATAGAGCCTTTACGTACCGGTTTGCCATCGTGAAGAAGAGTCCAGTCGAGAGTGAGATCAGAAAGGTCACGGAAGAAATTCTCGTTATACACGTTTACCTTGCCGTTCTTGATATCGGCTGGTGTGGTCCATACGTTCTGATAGAAGTAGCGCACCTCATCAGCGTGGGGATTCGGTATGCGATCCGGACTTACGACACCATTGATACAGAAGTTATTGTCGCTGGCATCATAGTCGTTGAAGTCTCCACCATAGGCGAAGTATTCAACTCCATTTTCATCCTTCACGCGGATACCTTGGTCGACGAAATCCCAAATGAAACCACCTTGCAGGCTGGGATACTTGCGGATGAGATCCCAATATTCCTTGAAACCACCCATAGAGTTGCCCATTGCATGAGCATATTCACACTGGATGAGGGGCTTTTTGCTATTTGGATCCTTTCCCCAAGCCTCCATACCTTCGTAGCCGTAGTACATAGGGCAGAAGATATCCGATTTACGGTCATGACCAGCCTGTTCATACTGGCATGCACGTGAGGGGTCGAATGCTTTCACCCAATCATAGGCATCCTCGAAGTTGGGACCATAGCCGGCTTCGTTACCGAGACTCCAGAAGATGACAGACGGGTGATTGAAGTTGCGGATCACATTACGCTGATTGCGCTCCTGATGAGCCTTATGATAGGCAGGATTTTTGGCAAGGGTATGCTCGCGGTACCCCATACCATGACTCTCCACATTTGCTTCCGCTACAACATAAAGACCGTAGCGGTCGCAAAGTTCATACCAAAGTTCATCGTCGGGATAATGGCAGGTGCGCACTGCATTCATATTGAGCTTCTTCATGAGCTGCACATCCTCGATCATACGCTCCGGACTCACTACGTAGCCACCGTCGGGGTCGAGTTCGTGGCGGTCAGCTCCTTTGAAGAGAACAGGCTTACCATTGACGAGAATCTGATTTCCTTGGAGTTCAATCTTGCGGAAACCAACATTTACAGGGACAACCTCGTCGTTGCCTTCCATAGTGGCAGTAAGGGTATAGAGATATGGGGTCTCGGCTGTCCACTTGTTGGGGTTGGAAACCTTCATCGAAGTCTTCCCTGACTTTGAGGCAGAGCCTGTAGCCACAGTATTGCCTTCGGCGTCGGTCAGGGTAAGTGTCACCGGCTTGTTGGCAGTGAGTGTAAGGTCGATATCAAGGACACCATCTGTATAATTGTTGGTGAGATCGGGGGTCACACGGATATCAGCGATCCGGTTCTTGTCGCGTGCAAAGAGATAGCAGTCGCGACCCACGCCGGAGAGACGCCAAAAGTCCTGGTCTTCGAGATAAGAGCCGTCACACCAGCGGAAAACCTGGAAACATATGAGATTTTCCTTGCCGGGTATGAGATAAGGAGTAAGATTGAACTCCGCTTCGAGTTTGCTGTCTTCACTGTAGCCTACGTATTTGCCGTTGACCCAAAGATAGATATTTGAAGTCACCGAACCAAAGTGGGCGAAAATCTCTTTCCCTTTCCAATCGGCAGGAACGAGAATCTCCCGGCGATATGTGCCGACATGGTTATCCTGATCAGGCACATTTGGAGGATCATTCCTAAAGAAACGGTCCCAGGGATATGCCATATTTGTATACATAGGATCGCCGTAGCCATTAAGTTCCCAGCAACCAGGAACTTTTATAGTGTCCCAACCCTTGTCGTTGAAGTCTTTTTTCCAGAAGTCTGTGGGGCGAGACGATGCGTCGTTGACCCAATTGAACTTCCAGTCTCCGTTGAGAGAAAGATAGTTGGAAGAGAATTTACGGTCTTCCTTGAAAGAGCCTTTTTCACCCTTTTTGAAGGCGAAGGCCTCAGATCGCATCGGGGCTCGGTTTACGGCGTTGATCTCGGGATCAAGCCATTCTTTGAATGTCTGGGCAGACAATGAGAGGGCAAGGATGGCAAAAGCACTTGCTAATAATGTTTTTTTCATGATATAAGGATAAAGCCTTATAGGTCTATTAGGACCTATAGGGCTTATTTAAATATGCATTAAGAAGATTAGACGGTGAGGATTTCCTTTTCTTTGGCGGCGAAGATTTCGTCGATTTTCTTGAGGTATTTGTCGTGGAGTTTCTGCACGTTGCCTTCTGCATCTTTCTCTACGTCTTCGCTTAGGCCTTGCTTGATTTCCTTCTTCAAGCCGTCGATGGCTTCGCGGCGAGCGTTGCGCACTGAAACCTTGGCGTTTTCAGCCTCAGCCTTACATTGCTTCACGAGCTGCTTACGGCGGTCTTCAGTCAATGGAGGGATGCTGAGGCGGATCATTTCGCCATTGTTTTCGGGAGTGATGCCGAGTTCTGAGTTGATGATGGCCTTTTCAATCACCTTGATCATTGATTTTTCCCAGGGTGTGATGGCGATGGTGCGGGCATCGGGCACTGAGACGTTGGCAACGTTGGAGATAGGGGCGGCGCTTCCGTAGTAGTCTACGCGGATGCCGTCGAGAAGTTTGGCAGAAGCCTTGCCGGCGCGGATGCGGGCGAGGGTCTCTTCCAGATAGTCGGCAGCGAGTTCCATCGACTCCTGGGCATTGTCAAGATATTCTTTTACTTCCATGATATATTTGATTTATTTGTCAGTCTTGTGTTTTTGGATATTATAAATCTTATAAGTTTTATAAATCTTATAATTATGAATTATGCATTGGTTAGTAGACTAGGGTGCCGACGTTTTGGCCTTGCATCATTTTGAGAAGATTGCCTTCTTTGTCCATGTTGAATACGTAGATTGGCATTTTGTTTTCTTTGCAAAGAGCAGTGGCTGTGAGATCCATCACCTTCAGACCCATGGAAATGACGGCATCATAAGTGATTTTGTCAAATTTTGTGGCTTTGGGATCTTTCTCTGGGTCGGCAGTGTAGACCCCGTCGACGCGAGTACCCTTGAGCATTACATCAGCCTCAATTTCGATTGCTCTAAGAGCAGAACCGGTGTCGGTGGTAAAGAAGGGTTGGCCGGTGCCGCAACTCATAATTGCGACTTTGCCATGCTTCATTGCGTCGATGGCCTCCCATTTGCTGTATGGTTTGCCGATGGGAAACATGTTGATCGCAGTAAAGACCTGAGCCGGCTGTCCTACAGATTCAAGGGCAGAAGAGAGTGCAAGAGAGTTGATAACGGTTGCGAGCATCCCCATTTGGTCGCCTTTCACTCGGTCAAAACCTTTTGAAGCCCCAGACAGACCACGGAAGATGTTACCGCCACCTATGACGATTCCGATTTCAACTCCAGCTTGAGCTATCTCTTTGATTTGTCGGGCGTAAGCTTCAAGACGATCACGGTCTATGCCGTATCCCTGCGCTCCCATCAGTGATTCTCCGGAGAGCTTCAGCAATATTCTTTTGTATTCCATGTCAGATTTATTATGCCAAAGAAGGCTGATTGATTATGATAGACACAAAGTTATTAAAAAAATCCTTACTTCCCAAATCAAGTATCGTTTTTTTTCGCTAACTTTGCAGAAATAATATTTTCCAAGCTAATCTACTATAGCTATTATATAGCCACTACAGCTTCGATATAACCTAAAATTCGCATAAATATGAAACTAAGACATTATGCCTTGTGCTTCGTGGGATGTGGGGTGATGGCGGCTTCGGCTGCTACGGTAAGCAGCCCTGACGGTCGGCTGGTGCTGACGACTTCACTTTCAGCTGAGGGACAGCCTCTCTATTCTGTCAGCTATGACGGACAGCCAATCCTTCTTGACTCCCCACTCGGATTCGTATCTAATATCGGAAACTTTTCCAAAGGACTGACACTCATTGGAGAAAAAACAGGAAAAATTGAAAAATCCTATGATCAGGCAAAGATCAAGAAAAGCCACATTGACTGGACTGCCAACACACTTACGGAAGAATATTCCACAGGTAAGAAACTGAAAATGTCGATAGAATGGCAGGTGGGAGATAATGATGTAGCCTTTCGCTATGTCATCCCGGTAGAAGGGGAGACACGTAGCCTGATAATTGAGAAGGAAGCATCAGGTTTCCGCTTCCCCGACTTCACCACTACTTTCCTAACTCCGCAAAGCAAGGCGATGGTAGGTTGGAAACGCACCAAGCCCTCTTATGAAGAAAACTACAAGGCAGATGCGCCTCTTTCAGAGCCATCTGAATTTGGTAATGGTTTCACATTTCCAGCTCTCTTCCACGTTGGCGACAACGGTTGGGCATTGCTGACAGAGACCGGAGTGGATGGATATTTCTGTGGCAGTCGTTTAGGTGATTATAAAGATGGAATTTTTGCAATAGAATATCCGATGCCGGAGGAAAACAACGGCAACGGCAGTGCAAATCCCGCCATCAGCCTTCCAGGCAAGACACCTTGGCGCACCATCACTGTGGGCAAGACTCTAAAACCAATTGTGGAGACCACAATTCCCTGGAATCTTGTGGAACCCCTCTATACATCTGACTTCGAAGTAAAACCAGGTAAGGGGACATGGAGCTGGATACTCTGGCAAGACAATTCCATCAATTATGAGGATCAGATAAAATATATCGACTTTGCAGCCGATTTAGGTTATCAGAATGTGCTCGTCGACAACTGGTGGGACACCAATATAGGAAAGGAAGGAATCGAGAAACTTGCGAAATATGCACAATCGAAAGGTGTGAATCTTCTTATCTGGTACTCATCCTCCGGCTGGTGGAACGATATTGAACAGGGACCAATCAACAAAATGTCTCGTCCTATCCCGCGCAAGGAGGAGATGAAGTGGCTCGAAAGCCTTGGTATCAAGGGAATCAAAGTGGATTTCTTCGGAGGCGACAAGCAGGAGACGATGCGCCTCTACGAAGATATTCTAAGCGATGCCAACGACCATGGCATCAGCGTGATTTTCCATGGATGCACCATACCTCGCGGATGGGAACGCATGTATCCCAACTATGTGGGCAGTGAGGCTGTATTAGCATCTGAAAACCTTATCTTTAGTCAAGATTTTTGCGATATGGAGGATTTCAATGCCACGCTTCATCCTTTTATCCGCAATGCTGCCGGAGTAATGGAATATGGAGGTTCGGTGCTCAACAAGCGCATGAACCGTGGCAACGACGGTGGCAACGTACGTCGCACTACAGATGCGTTCCAGCTCGCCACGTCAATATTATTCCAAAATCCTGTACAGAATTTCGCACTGGCTCCAAACAACCTTACAGATGCCCCCGCAGACGCAATAGACTTCATGAAGAATGTGCCCACGACATGGGACGACACAGTCTTCATCGATGGCTATCCGGGCAAATATGTCGTGCTTGCGCGTAAAGGGACAAATGGGAAATGGTATATAGCCGGAGTGTCGGCAGAAGAGAAGCCGCTGAAGCTTGAGCTTGACCTCCCAATGCTTGAGAAAGGGCAGGAAGTTAAAGTGTATGCAGAGGATGGGAAGAATCCACTAAGCGCAAAGACACTTAAGATCAAGAATCCTTCTAAAGTGCAGATGAATATGACTAAGAGGGATGGATTTGTGATTGTTGCCGAGTGAGAATTAGGAGCTTTAGGGGCTCTAAGGGCTTTAAGGCCTTTAGAGCCCTTTTTAGTAACCTTTTGAGGCAGGGTGACGCATGCGGAGCATGCTTTATTACTAATTTTGACTCGGGAAAGTTTTATAAAAAGTTTAATTACGCGCCGGGGGCACTTAACGCAAAAAAGTTGAGACCCGCGCCTCGGGGGAGGCAACGGGTCTCGGGGGATAGGATGGATTTGGGGAGTAGCCCATAGCAGAGTCGAACTGCTCTTTAGAGAATGAAAATCTCTCGTCCTAACCGATAGACGAATGGGCCATCATTCAGCCGGCCGAAATATTACTTTGCGGCAGCTGTAAGCTTGTTGATGTGAATCTGAAGGCCGCTGCAGAGGTTAGCAGCTTTGTTCTTCGAGATCACGTTCTTACGGCCAAGACGCTGGAGAAGAGCACTTACCTTGTTGTAAGCAGCCTGAGCTTCTGCTGCATCTTCCATCTTGCGGACCTTGCGCACAGCGTTGCGTGCGGTCTTAGCCCAATAACGGTTCTCGAGTCTACGCTTCTCAGCCTGACGGATTCTTTTAAGTGATGACT
>CAYNEZ010000101.1:0-12386 GCA_964396365.1 uncultured Sangeribacter sp.
CCGATGCCTGCGGAGGCTGTCAAGGGAACCTGGCCTGACCATGCCGATTGCATTCGTCGCTCCACTATCTCTTGCAGAGTTCCTTCTTCGCCGGGGACAACGTCGAAGTTGAGTTCGTCGTGTACCTGCATGATCATCTTTGATTTCATCTGCTTTTCCTGCATCTCCTGCCAAATGCCTACCATGGCAAGCTTCATCACGTCGGCAGCTGTGCCCTGCACCGGTGCGTTGATAGCGTTGCGCTCAGCGTAGCCACGGACAACAGGATTTTTGCTGTTGATGTCGGGAAGACGACGTTTGCGTCCCATTCGGGTGATGGCGTAGCCTTGTTCGCGTGCTTCTTCCACGCTTTGGCTCATATAGCGGTGGATTGAGGGGAAAGTGGCAAAGTAACCGTCGATAAGCTCTTTGGCTTCCTGTCGTGGGATCTGCAGACGTGAGGCAAGACCGAAGGCTGTGATGCCATATAGAATACCGAAGTTGGCTGTCTTAGCCTTTCGACGTTCGTCGGGAGTCACATTCTCAAGGGGCACATGATTGATCTTGGCAGCCGTTATGGCGTGGATGTCCTCTCCTTTCCGGAATGCGTCAATCATTGTCTCGTCATTTGCAAAGTCAGCCACGAGCCGGAGTTCAATCTGGCTATAGTCGGCAGATAGGAATATGTGTCCCGGGTCGGGGATGAATGCGCGGCGTATATCGCGACCCATTTCGTCGCGGACAGGGATATTCTGGAGATTTGGGGAAGAGGATGACAGCCGACCGGTAGAGGTCACTGTCTGATTATAGTTAGTGTGGATTTTTCCTGTCTCCTTGTTGATGACACTTGGGAGAGCGTTGAGATACGTGGAAAGAAGTTTCTTTATCTGTCGGTATTCAAGTATCTTACCGATAATCGGACTCTTCCATGCTATTTTTTCCAGGATTTCCTCAGAAGTAGAGTATTGTCCGGTCTTGGTCTTCTTTGCCTTTGGGTCGAGCTGCATCTTCCCGAAAAGAATTTCTCCAACCTGGGCAGGACTTCCCACATTGAATTGCTCTCCGGCGATGTCGTAGATCTCATCGCAAAGCTGGTTTGCGCGTTCTTCCATTCCATTGGCTGCTGCAGCGAGAGCATCGGTGTCGATGCGCACACCTGCATACTCCATATCGGCGAGAACTGGGACGAGTGGCAGCTCAATATCGGTCATCAAAGGTGTCATTTTCTCTGCTTCCAAGGCAGGGATGAAGATGTCTTTCAATCTTAGGGCAAGCGTAGCAAGTACTCCGGCATTTGAATTGGGATTGAGATTGTAGCCCAGATACTTCTCGGCGAGAATTTCCGGAGTATGGCGCATCTCAGGTTCCAACAGATAGTGAGCTATCACCACATCATAGAAATTGAGTATGCTCATAGGGTTTGAATCGCGATCTTTGCGATGGCGACGCGCCACGACCATATCACGCTTTGCTGAGGCTGAGACCTTAAGTATCTCAGGGTCAGCAAGGATATCCAGTATAGTGTCGATTCCTCCCGGGATGGAAGAATCGAGAGTCCAAGAACGTCCGTCGGGAATTGCTAGGCCGGTTTCTTTCCAAGTGGCCTCCATATCATTTTCCCCTTGTGTAGACATATGGATACCTACAACCTTCGCTTCCTTGACAGCCGCAGCCATTTCCTTCATCATGGCTGAGTCTGTGACCTGCAGGCATCCTTCTCCGAGCGAGCCCGGAGCCGGCGCCTCAGCCGGAGGAATGACATCTTCCGGCTCATCATCGAAATCGAAGAGGGATGGCTGGGACGAGGCATTGGCTTTTGCGGTCTTGGAGCCAGAGGCGGTTTGGTTGCCGGTCGGTGTGGTATCAGATTTCTCAGCCATTATACGGCGTCCTACGCGATCAATGAGACTCTTGAATTCGAGTTCCTTGAAGATAGCGAAAAGCTTTTCTTTATCCACTTCTCCGAGAGCCAGGCTGTCAGGGGTTGCATCCACAGGAACATCAGTGCGTATGGTGGCGAGATCTTTGGATAGCATGATGGTGGCTGCATTTTCCTCAATCTTTTTCTTGAGAGCCCCTTTCAGTTCAGAAGAACGGGCTATGACATCTTCAGCCGAACCGAAATCGGCAATCAATTTCTGCGCAGTCTTCTCTCCTACACCGGGACATCCGGGAATGTTGTCGATCTTGTCGCCCATCAGCGCAAGAAGGTCGATCACTTGGCTTGTGCGTTCAATCCCATAGCGTTCGCATACTTCCTTCTCGCCGCGAAGTTCGAAGTCTTGACCGCGGTAGGCCGGCTTATATTGGAGCACGTGGGGCCCTACGAGTTGCCCGAAGTCCTTGTCCGGGGTCATCATGTAGGTAGTGAAGCCCTCTTTTGAGGCCCTGGTAGCCATAGTGCCTATCACATCGTCGGCTTCATATCCGGGAGACTCGAGCACAGGGATGCCATAGCATTTGATTATCTCCTTGATGATCGGTATGGAGCGTTTGATGTCTTCCGGAGTATCGGGACGTTCCCCTTTATAGGATTCGAGGAGCTCAGACCTGAAGGTGGGGCCCTTTGGGTCGAAGCATACAGCTATGTGGGTAGGTTTTTCCTTTCGGAGCACTTCTTCAAGAGTATTGACGAAACCAAATATGGCGGATGTATTGAATCCGTCGCTTGTCATCCGAGGCATTTTTATAAGTGCGTAATATGCTCGGAATATCAGTGCATATGCATCGAGGAGAAAAAGTCTCTTTTCTGTCATGACAGAGGGGCTATAAGGTTGAAAATAGGTTTAAAGGAGTAAAGAAAGGGCAAAAAAGCACTTCTTCACTATAAAAATAACAAATATCGGGGGAAGTAGTGTTGAAATTGGAAAAATATTTTGTAATTTTGTGGAGTAAAATGGTCGCAGTTGATTGCGAACCCTTCTGATCAGAGAAATGTCGAAGACAACAATCGAAAAAATACGGCATCTTTTGGGTGCTGAGCTTGATGCGATGAACGACATCATCCGCACAAGCCTATCTACGACTGACCCGTTGATGGGCCGGGTCGTGGAGCAATATCTACGCACCAAAGGGAAGCAGATACGTCCGCTATTGGTGCTTCTCAGCGCACGTCTCTTTGGCGATATAAACGATTCGACCCTTCATGCCGCGGCAGCCCTTGAGATGCTCCATAACGCTACGCTGATACATGATGATGTAGTGGACAATGCAGATTATCGCAGGGGTACCCCCACATTGAACAAGGACTTTGACAATAGAATAGCAGTGCTGGTGGGAGATTTCTTTGTGAGCACCGCATTGCAGGAGGCTATCCAGACCAAAGACATGAAGGCAGTGGTGTCAGTCGCTGAATTAGGCAAGGAGTTGTCGTTGGGTGAGATTGACCAGATATCGAATGCGCGCGACCGCTCCATTGACGAAGAACGGTATTTTGAGGTGATCAGCAAGAAGACTGCATCGCTCTTTATGAAATGCGTAAAGATGGGAGCCGAAACCACCGATGCTACCGATTTTGAGATCGCTACGCTTGTAGAGTATGCGCGTCTCCTGGGACTCTGTTTCCAAATAAAGGATGATATCTTCGACTATTATGAAGACAAGGAGGTAGGAAAGCCCACGGGTAATGATCTGAGGGAAAATAAAGTGAGTCTTCCGCTGATCTATGCTGTTAATATAGATAAAGGAGGGAAGGGGGATGAAATGCGTACATTGTTGCAGAGAGGAAATCTTACGGATGATGAGATCCACACTCTTATTGAGTATGCTAAGGAAAATGGCGGGATAGATTATTCCTACAATGTAATGGAGGGGATGATGGAAGAAGGGGACCGGCTGTTGATGTCGCTGCCGGAAAATGAGTGGCGTGATAAATTTGCAGAATTATTTGAGTTTACGATAAGGCGACACTCATAGCACTCTTAGTGAAATTTGAAGCATTAAGTACAGGGCAGGCTGAAAAGCCTGCCCTAAATATTTCAGAATAAGCCTGCGATCATCATGGGGACGTAGAGTGTGTTGGAAATGACACCGAGTACGAATGAAATAATGATCCAGATTTCAGCATTGCGTGATGCTTGACGGGAGCCTTCGATGTCTCCTTCAAAGAATCTTGAGCTTACTTTTGCTGAATATATTATGGCTACGATGCCGGGGATGGTGCAGCAGAGAACAGTCATGATCACCGACCACACAAGGAAAGTCGGGGGCATCGGCTCGGATGCAACCTGGCTCTTGAGTGGCCCCATGGCGGGACTCATAGGAGCAACATGACCCGTAGGGCTGACAGGATTTGTCTGGAAGACCGGATTGGTCGGGTTGACCGGATTTGCCGGGGCTGCCTGATTGCTGAAATTGACAGCCGGGGGCACATTGTTAGGCACACCGAGCGTTTCTGCCCAGGCATCGTCTACACTTTTAGGCACATCGGGGGGAGTCATTGCCGCCACAGTCTTCATTACAGCCTCGGGGAAAATCTGATATTCTATTTCATGCACCTTTGCTTCGAGAGTCTCAGGAGTATCGTCTGGGAGAACAGCAACTTCCCTTTGCACTACGATAGGGCCTGCATCGATCTCGTTGGTGACCACGTGCACTGTGGCACCGCTCTTTGTTTCTCCAGCTTCTATGACCGCTTTATGCACGTTGGCTCCGTGCATTCCCTTTCCTCCGTAGGCAGGGAGGAGCGAAGGGTGTATGTTGAGGATCTTACCTTCATAGGCATTGACGATATCTTCGTTGAGGAAGCAAAGGAATCCTGCGAGAGCGATCACCTTGATGTCGTGGCTATGCAGGACATCGAGGATAGCCCCCGGATCTTCTTTCCATACACTGCGGGGGAAATATATAGTTTCGATGCCGAGTTCTCGCATTTTCTCGATTACGGGAGCATTTTCACGGTCGGTAAGGCAGAGGGCAACGCGTATGCGGCTGCCTGAGTTGAAAGTTTTCACGAGATTGACGGCATTGGAGCCGGAGCCGGAGGCGAATACTGCTATGTTGGTCATGGCTTTTTTATCAATGCATAATTCATAAAGCATAATTCATAATTGATTCTGAGACAGAATTTGATTCGATGCTGCATGAATCATACGCTTTTATAAGATTAAACATAAGTATGCATTGTGCATTGCACATTATGCACAGGGAGGTCAGGAGGAGAGAGCGTGTAGGCGAGCATATTGACCATTGACGGCGAGGAGGTCGGAGTGAGTGCCAGTCTCGATGATCTTGCCATCTTTCATCACACAGATGGTGTCGGCGTTGACGATTGTAGAAAGACGGTGGGCGATGACGATTGTGGTGCGGTCTGCCATCAGGCGGTCAAGTGCTTCCTGCACGAGGCGTTCGCTTTCATTGTCGAGGGCAGAAGTTGCCTCGTCAAGAATTAGTATATCGGGATTCTTGAGAATGGAGCGGGCAATGCTGATACGTTGTCGCTCTCCGCCGGAGAGCCTGCAACCACGGTCGCCGAGTAGAGTGTCGTATCCATCGGGAGTTGCCATAATGAAATCGTGGGCGTTTGCAATCTTGGCGGCACGTTCCACTTCCTCCTGAGTCGCGTTTTCGTTGCCGAAGGCAATGTTGTTGCGGAAAGTGTCGTTGAATAAGATTGCCTCTTGATTGACGTTGCCCATAAGCCCACGAAGGTCGACTACCTTGACATCGCGCACATCGCGTCCCTTGACGAGGACTTCCCCTTCTGTCACATCGTAGAATCTGGGAATGAGGTCGACGAGAGTGGATTTGCCGGATCCGGATTGTCCTACAATGGCTACAGTATGTCCTTTCGGGACAGTAAGGTTGATCTTGTCGAGCACCATACGGTCGCCGTCGTCATATTTAAACGATACATTCCGGAATTGAATGGCCGGAACATTGTCGTTGGGGTCAAGAGGAAATGTTTCGGGTTTTGATGGATCCTTGATGGGATTCTCAGCATCGAGAATCTTGTCGATACGGGCAAGTGCCGCCATGCCTTTGGATACGGCATAACCCGTTTTGGAAAGATCCTTCGCAGGATTTATGATGCTGTAGAAGATGGTCATGTAGAAAATGAAGGAGGCGGCATCGATGGTGGATGTACCGGACAGGATGAGAGTGCCTCCGAACCAAAGCACCACTATGACGGCGATTGTGCCGAGAAACTCGCTCATAGGATGGGCGAGAGCCTGGCGACGCAGCATAGCGTTGGCAGACTTCACATAGCTCTGGGTCTCATTGCGAAACCGGGTATCCATCTGCTTTTCAGCATTGAATGCCTTTATGATACGCAAGCCGCCGAGACTTTCTTCGATAGTGGAGAGTATCTGCCCTCCGATTTGCATAGTCCGCAGACCCTGTGCCTTTAGCTTCTTGCCCACAGTGCCCATCACCCATCCCATAATGGGGAGCAATACAAAGACGAATAGAGTAAGCTTCCAGCTCACTGCAATCATAGTGGCAAGATATATTATTATAAGTATAGGATAGCGGAAAAGGGCATAGAGTGACGACATTACAGAGGCCTCCACTTCTGTCACGTCACCGCTCATACGAGCCATTATATCGCCTTTTTTCTCACCGTTGAAATATCCTATTGGGAGCGACAGGATCTTGGCATACATCGTATTGCGGATATCGCGTACCACTCCGTTGCGCATCGGGATGGTGAAATATTCACTGAGGTAGCCTGTCATCACCTTGGCGAAGGTCATGACGATGAAAATCGCTCCAAGATATGCCAGCGCCTTAGATTCACCCTGGGTGTCGATAATGTGGCCTGTGAAATAGTAGAAATTGTTGGTAATCGTGTCCATCAGATCGGGAGAATTCCATGGCTTGAAATGGTATTCCCCTCTCTGGAGGCCAAAGATCACCTGCAATATAGGGATAATGAAGGCGAACGAGAACACTGTCATCACACCGTTGATCAGATTGAAAACGATGCTTAGAGTGAGCGTCCCCGTGTATGGACGGGCAAAGCGGCGAAGGAATCTAATGAAATCTTTCATAAGTGCTTTTATTTCTTGGCGGGAATCTTGAGCTCAGCTCCTGCGCGGATAGCGTCGCTCTTCATGCCGTTGGCCTTCTTGATGGCATCTACAGTCACACCATATTTCTTGGCTATACGGCCAAGGTTTTCACCGCTCTTGATGGTATGGATAGTCTGTTTTTGTTTCTTGGGAGTGCTCTTTTTAGCAGAGTTGTTGGTATTCTTGGCAGTCTCTTTTGTCTTGCTGCTTTTTGTCGGATTGGCAGCAGCTTCTGTTTTCTTTTGGGCCTGAGTTTGCTG
The DNA here is from genome assembly GCA_964396365.1 of uncultured Sangeribacter sp. Lineage (GTDB taxonomy): Bacteria > Bacteroidota > Bacteroidia > Bacteroidales > Muribaculaceae > Lepagella. The sequence continues at coordinate 7,253 of CAYNEZ010000101.1, forward strand.
ACGGGTCTGGGGTTCCGGTTCGGCTGCCACTTTTTGCTCCTTTGCGCTGTTGTCGGCAAGCATATTGTTGGGGTTATCCTTGCGGGCGGCGGCAGCTATTTCCGGATCTACGCCGTTGATGGTGAGCACTTGTCCTACCCTGACAGCATTTCGTCGGAGATTGTTGGCACTGCGGATGTCGGCCGCCTGCACTCCATATTTAGAGGCGATTGAAGTCAGTGTTTCTCCAGCCGTCACTTTGTGGGAGATTGTAGTTGGAGATGCGGAGCTTGCTGAAGGCTGTTGTATGGCGGCTTCTTGAGTGTCTGCCGACGCGAGAATGGGAGCATTGTCGGAGATATCACCGGGTTCCACCGTAGTGCGACGGCGGTATTTGTCAGGTTGATAAGCAAGGATCTGGTCTTTACTCATCAAGAAAGCATGTATTTGCTTAGACGGGAGAATGAGCATGTATGCCCGTTCGGAATTTCCGGGGATTATGTCTTCACGATACTGGGGATTAAGAATCCGGAGCTCTTCCTTGGGAATAGCCAATACAGCCTCAATTTGGTCGAAGTGCATTCTGTCGGTCACACCGACAGTGTCAGTGACGAGGGGTTTTGTGGGAAGGACCGGGCTGATGTTGTGCTGAGGATAATATGTCATCACATAGTTTGCAGCAATAAACATCGGCACATATCCTCGGGTCTCTTCCGGGAGATAGGAATAAATAGTCCAGAAATCAGCTTTCGAGGGGTCTCCTCCGGCACGTCGGATGGCTTTGTTGACAGTGCTGGGACCGGAGTTATATGCAGCTACGGCAAGACTCCAGTCTCCGTAAGTGTCGTAAAGTTGCTTCAGTAGCTCAGCTGCTGCTTTTGAAGAAGCGTATGGATCGCGGCGTTCGTCGACAAGGCTATTGCACTCGAGTCCGAGGCCTTTGCCGGTAGCGAGCATCAGTTGCCACAATCCAGTGGCACCGTGTTTGCTTACAGCATTCGGGTCGAGGGCAGACTCAATGACAGGAAGGTATTTCAGTTCCTGGGGGAGTCCTCGCTCCTCAAGTGCCTGCTCGAAGATGGGCATATAGTATAGTCCGAGTCCGAGAGTGGCAGCTATCTGTGATCGACCGTTTTTAGTGTATCTGTCGATGTATTGCCTTACGATTGAATTGAAAGGCATTTCAATGACTGTGGGCATTGTAGCGAGGCGCTTTTTGATCACTTCATCAGAAGTGTCCACATCCTTTTTTTTCTTGTAGCTGTCGTCGGTCGCAGTATAATTGCGCATATACCATCCTTCGAGAAGTTTCTGGGTGTCTTGCTCGAAAGTCTCCGGGAAGACAACGGCGTCATCGGTGATCGAAGCCGATATGTTCATCACGTTGGGGTTGGTCGCGAATAAATTCGCGACAGGGGCTGCAAGGAGAGCTAAAGTGAGAAGTATGGTTTTGCGCATGGGTCAGTATTCAGTTTTCAGTTGTCAATATGTTAGTTTTAATTAGAATGTGAAAGCCCAGTTTAGACCGATTGAATATTTTCGGGTTACTGGTTCGGTGTAGAATCCCGGGCTGATGTCCATGGAGAGGTCAGGGCTGATGTCGAAGTGAGCCAGTTGGGCATCCACGTAAGCATCAATGATAGCAATCAGATAGACTCCTACCATGCAGATTATGCAAAGGTCGCGGTTTCTGCGGTAGTAGTTCTTTCTGTTCTGTAGCACGGATTTGAGCCAGTTCTTGTCAAGAGAATCTTCATCAGTGTTAGGAGGGAAGAAATTCATGTATGATTTCTTGTTCGGATCCCCGCTCATGAGATCCATGTAGCCGTTTGAGTAGTCTTGATATTGCGTGTTGTTCCAGCTCATACCGTAACCGAGTCCCATAAATCCAGCCACAACAATTGGGAGTTTCCAATATCGGCGGTTGTAGATCTGTCCAAGTCCCGGGAAGAGGGCAGACATCCAGACAGCCCTTGTAGGATCGGGGTTGAAAATCTTCTTTCCGTCAAAACCGTATGCATAGTCGTCAGCAACCACCACGGTATGCCCGTCTTCGTCTTCCACTTCAGCGTCTATAGGGGTCTTGACAAGTAGTTCAGCGTCGACTATGGAATCGTTGAGAAGTGGGAGTGCGTCAGGGTCAGGATCCTGGGCAAAGCCAAGACCGGGATTGCAAAGCAATGAAAGCACCGTGATTATGGCGGATATTATGAGTCGGACAGTGATCTTCATTTCTTGATGTTCTCAAAAGCACCGACAAGCTGCATTAATTGCTCGTCGTTGTCGAATTTCAAGGTTATGCTTCCTTTGCCACTGGCATTTCTGGAAAATTTGACCGGGGTGGGGAAGTATTGCTGCAGATCGCGAACGAAGAAATCATAATCGTGAGACTGCGGAGGTGTGCTCTTTTTAGGAGTCATGTCTATGGCGTTTCCTTCAGCCGCCTCACGGGCGAGTTTCTCTACCATCCTGACGCTGAGCCCATCTTTTAGTATCTGCTTGAAGATCTTGAGCTGAAGTTTAGCGTCGTCGATAGAGAGGAGTGCGCGAGCGTGTCCCATATCGATTCGTCGGTCGCGGAGGGCGATCTGTATTTCAGCCGGAAGTTTCAGCAGACGGAGATGATTGGTGATGACGGAGCGGGACTTTCCTACTCGTTCGCTAAGACGTTCTTGTGTGAGGTCGTAAGTGTCAAGAAGTTTCTTGAATGCAAGAGCTACTTCGATGGCGTTGAGGTCTTCACGCTGAATGTTTTCAATAAGTGCCATTTCCGTCACTTCAGAATCGGAAGCAGTGCGCACATAAGCGGGGACGGTAGTAAGTCCTGCCCGTTGTGCGGCTCTCCAACGGCGTTCGCCAGCGATTATCTGGTATTTGCCGTCGGGAGCATCGCGAAGAGAAAGTGGCTGTATTATTCCGAGTTCACGTATGGATGCGGCCAGTTCGTCAAGGCCTTCGTCTGAGAAGGAACGCCTTGGCTGGTCAGGATTTGGAGAAATTAAGAGTATATCGATTTCGGAGATCGCGCTGCTGCCGTCGGTTCTCACTTCAGAGATGCCGATGAGGGAGTCGAGTCCGCGACCGAGAGCGTTTCGTCGTATTGCTGCCATTTGGTTCAGGAGGGATTATGCTGTTTCTTACGGTTTCGAGCCGTAAGTTCTTTTGCGAGTTGGGTATATGCGATGGCTCCACGTGAATCAGGGTCATACAGGATCACCGGGAGACCATGGCTCGGAGACTCGGAGAGCTTGATGTTTCTGGGGATGACGGTGCTGAATACCATGTCGCCGAAATGTCCTTTCAGTTCTTCGAAAATCTGGTTGGCGAGTCGAAGCCGGGCATCATACATGGTCAGAAGAAAGCCTTCGATCTCAAGTGTAGGTTTCAGTCGGCTCTTGATGATGCGTATTGTATTGAGAAGTTGGGAAATTCCTTCGAGTGCAAAATATTCTGACTGCACGGGAATAATTACGGAGTCAGCGGCTGTGAGGGCATTGACAGTTATGATGCCAAGAGAAGGGGAGCAGTCGATGAGTATATAGTCGAAGTTTTCTTTGATAGGAGCAAGCACTCTCAGGAGGGCTTTTTCGCGTTCCCGCCGGTTCATAAGCTCGACTTCGGCGCCGACGAGGTCGATGCGAGAGCATATCACCTCCAGGCCTTCGATGTCAGACTTTACAATACTGTCAAGGATTGGATAGTCGTCTACGATACATTCATATATAGAGGCAGGGGCTTGATTTCCGTCAAGTCCGAGGCCTGAAGTAGCGTTGGCCTGAGGGTCAGCGTCGACAAGAAGCACTTTTTTTCCTTCAAGTGCAAGGCAGGCTCCCAAGTTGAAGGCCGTAGTGGTCTTTCCTACGCCACCTTTTTGGTTTGCTATTGCTATAATCTTACCCATTGTTGTAATATATAAGCTCAGTGGCCGACTGCAGTGCAGTCGACTCCTTAGAAAATGCAAAATAAACAAAAATAACCGAAATATCCCAATTTTATAGCTTCTTTTTTACAACCATTAACATTTGAGGGTATTCCAATTTCTGATTGTGCCATTTATATATGGCAATCGCCGCCAGAGAGGCGGCGATGAGTGGGATCAAGACTTGATGGTAATTGGGGACGGAGGGAAGATTGCAAAAAACTAAAGCGACGTTGGCGAAGGGGGAAGGGTAAAGAGTAAGGGCGCTTGAGGAAGGGATGGTGGAATTTTAGGCGCGGAACTTTTTTCTTTGACAGTAGTCGGAACTGGCGGAAGGGCGCAGAAAGAATATAAATTAGGTGAGAGGGAGGAAGAAAAAGGGCATATTGTATAATTGGGTTCGAGAGGGTAATTACACTGAAGACTATGCTGGGGTGCTTGTGTGGGGAGGCTGGGAAGCCTCCCTTCCATACCTTGCTATCGTCTTTTTTAACGATGTCAATGTCGTGTCTGGCGCCATTAAGAAACAGCAATCGCCGCCAGAGAGGCGGCGATGAATGGGATGATTATAAATTCAAATCCTTTATTTTCTTAAGTAGTACAGATACATCAACTGTAGAGTAATCAGCTTTATCGTATATATCTATCAAATACACAATCCCCTGATCTTCTATTGTCAGTACAGTATATGTGATAACCCGAGCTCCTCCTGATTTGCCTTTCCCTTTCGATGAGATTGCCATACGAATTTTTCGAATGCCCGGAGTGAGCTCATCTCCTTGAAAGGGATTATCTTGAAGTGTTTGAGTAAAATCAAGAATGTCTTGTTTTAAAGACCTATGTCTTTTTGAAAGGGCCTTAAAGGACTTTTCAAAGTCAGGAGTGGGTATAACATCAAAGTTCATCGAGCATATCTTGAATTGTTCGACGTGGAAGTTTACCTTCCTGGATCATTTTTACCTGTTCCAACCCCTTGCAGATACGTGAAGTCAGGTCTGTGTCTTTCGTTTCTTTTGTCTTCTTGCTACGAGAATCCGAGACAATTTTAACTCCTGTCATATTCTTGACAAAAGAACGAATAGCACTTGCCGCGGAGGGGTTTTCTATGTTTAATACTATCTGAGTCATATATTGATAACAAAGTATATCAATAGTTTGTTTTCCATGCCGGCTTTCACGTGCATAATTACTTAACTCATGAGCTCGTGTACTTCATTGAACAGTTACGTTGCTTGG
>CAYNEZ010000102.1:0-12281 GCA_964396365.1 uncultured Sangeribacter sp.
TATTACGAGCAGTTTTTAATATGTTGAAATTTTGAGGCATTAATTTTGTGCTGTTACTTTATTATCTGGAGTTTGACAGACCCCCCGAAAAGATAATTTCAAATCCGTAGACTCCAAAATCTCTTACAACAAATTGTATTTCAATAATTCAAAGAATTCTTGTGATTTTTTAGTGGACACAATGTGTTACACAAAATATCAACATTTCTCTTTGTTATTTTGAGGAAATTAATTAATTTTGTAGTTACAGATTGCTTTACAAAACTCTCTGTCTGGGAATAGTAAGGCATAATGTATTGAATATAACATAGATGTAACAACTATGTTCTCGGGATCTCGTTGGTATTCTTCTTGATTAGTCAAGATATTTGTAACCTATAGATTCTAAAGATCGTACTTTGTCCCACTTAATTGAGTATGAAGGAGAGTAATATAAAAAAAATAATTGTTTTTTTTGTTGGGTTTGCCACATTGTGTACCCATGGACAAATAAAAACGTCATCTATCCAATTACCTTGGGATTCCATTCGGATTCAAAAAGCAAATATGGGAGATGCCGATTCTCAAGCTTATATTGGATGGTGTTATTATTTTGGGGAAGATGGAGTTATCGAAAATAATACTCAAGCATTCAAATGGTTTACCAAATCAAAAAATAATGGTTCGCCTTATGGGAAATATTATCTAGGGCTTTGTTATTTAAATGGATTCGGAACTCAAAAGAATACTACTATAGGTCGTCAACTATGCGATACGGCATATGAAGAAATTGAAAGAAGAGCAGATTTAGGAAACACGGATGCTCTCTTTTATTTAGGAGAAGCTTATCGTTATGAGGCAGAAGATTTAAAAACTGCTTTAAAGTATCATCTTAAAGGTAGTGATTTAGGAGATGTCCGGTCCCAAATTGCGGCTGCTGAAATATACAGTGAATTATATGGCAACCTTTCCAAAAATGTTTATAACATGTATACCAAAGCTCTTGAAAACAATTCTCCTATTGCTCAGTACATATTTTCTAAATATTATGAAGATGGATTTGGTGTTGATAGAAATATAGAAAAGGCAGTTGAATTGTGTTCTAATTCGGCAAATAGTGGCTATCATATGGCTATGACAAAACTTGGTCAATTTTACGAAGAAGGGAGGGGTGTTGATCAGGATGTAAATAAAGCCATCTATTGGTACAAAAAAGCAATTAATCATGATGATTATGGGGCGGAATATCTATTAGGATGCCTATATAAAGAAGGAAGGGGTATTGACCGTAATTATACTTTGGCTGTTAAATATTTACGGATGGCTGCAAAACATAATACTGAAGAAGCCTCGACTGCTCTTAATGAGTTATTGTCAATGGGCGTCGCCAAATTCAATAAATTACCACTGCGGGCTACTGAAGACGAGGAAATTAAATTGTTGCCAGATGATCCTTTCTTGACTATGGTTTTAAGTGAAAATTGGAATGAATTGCCGCAGGATATGCAGGAGGCATATCAACTTGAATTCAAAAAAGAAAAAATTAGAAAATGGGGAGTTGAAAGAGCAACTAAAGTCGCTCAACACATTGTAGAAATTGGCTTTACAGAAGAACAGCTCAAATATTCTCAGGGTATTTCTCCTCGTTTTTATCAAGCAAAGACGGTATATTATCCAAATGGTAAGATGCGGATTATCGAATATCCACATTGTACCTATTATCTTGTAAACGATAAGTTGGTAGCAATGCTATGGTCTAATGGCCTCCGAGTTGGAGATACAACGGTTATCGAGACTTATAGTGGGGATTATGTGATAATAGATGAGAATCCATAATCATTCAAAAGATCAGATGCTTTTTAAAATGATTTGTCAAGTCTTCCTGCTAACATGACAAAAACTCAGAAACTCAATCATATTTCAAACATGTTGAGGAGTTTGCAAACCTCAGAATTACTCTCTAAAACAGATAATGGAAGAAAGTGGATAATAACTGAGAAAGGAAGACAAGAGATTTAGATTACGCGTAATCATATATGTTGGATCTTTCACATCAAAATAGCTAAAATGGACCGTACTGGTTTATTAAATATGTATTCTCGTTTTTTACTCGTTTTTACCCGTTTTTTTTACTCGTTTTTACTCGTTTTTACTCGTTTTTAAGAAATATAATGATGGATATAAATAGTTACTGTTAAAGTGACTATATGTTATTTTGGAAGATCAACAGAAAAATAATATCGACTATCTTCTAAAAGGACTTCGAATGGCGGGTAAGATTCATGTAGGATCCAATAGGTATTGGGAACTATGACCTTTACAATATTCCCGTGAACTTTCCATAAAAATTCCGACAATTCTTGAAATTGTATTCAAAGCAAATGATATAAAACTCTGCTAACAAGGGGTATATTAAAAATTGAGATTAGAATTACACTAATTATGAAAGTAGACAAACAATCAAATATAGGGAACATCCCGATAAAGGGCATAAGAGATTTCTTTATTCGGTATCGGACACCAGCGAGCTTCTCTCTTATGACTTTACGGCACTATTTCAAAGTCTCAGAGAGGGCTGCCCAAGATTTATGCAAAGAGTTGATAAGACAAGAGTATATACAAGAGAATATTGAAGATAACATATACGACAAATATGTCGTTACAAAAAAAGGAAATGCTCTTGCTCAGGCTAAATTCATTAAGCGGCTGAATAAGGAAAAAGCAGACCTCCTTTTCCAAAAATTTTTGGTTAGAGTAGAAGAAGTTAATGCTGATAATACTTTTCTATATTGTGTTAAGCAACTATTTATATTTGGAAGTTATCTTGATCGCTCATCTAACGACTTCGGAGATATTGACATCGCTTTTGTTCTCGAACGCAAAATGAAAGATTATAACGATTTCAGGGCGGCACAACAAAAGTTAATTCAAGATGCTTGTGAAAACGGCAAGGTCTTTTCATCGATAGTGGAAGAAGTCTGTTATGCGGAAGATATGGTCCTTAAACACCTCAAGCATAGAAGTCCTTACATTAGTTTGCACCGCTTATCTGAAGTGATAGAACTTGGTGCTCGGTATAAACAGATATATCCATAGTACATTATTTCTAAAGGTCGACTTAATCTAAACATCTGGATAGAAGCAGACCTATAATATTCTATCATCTCTTTTATTACCAAACAAACTTGTCTATTCTCTTACGTAAAAACCTAAGTATTTGACATAAAAGAATTAATATTTTCTTCAACGAAGAAGAATACTGATCCCCACATCGCGCATAAATAAAAGACAATCAATCGGATAAACAACAAAAATTGTTTATCCGATTGATTTTTTTATATGTGGGTGTTATTGTTTAACCCAGATCAGCTTATCGGTATCGTATCCTCTTCTTTGCGCTTCAGCAAGGATCTTGTCTTTTATTTCCGTTGAGATTTGTGGGGTGCGCGCCAGAATCCACAGGTATTTATCACTACCGCTTCCAATTAATGCATATTGATATTCATCGTCAAGAAGCATAACGCGATAGTCAGAATAAAAAGGGCGCCAGAATGAAACTCGAAGAAGTGCCGGCGTGTCCGTACGCTTAGCCACACCCTTTGCTTCCGAATATTTTCCGTTTTTTATTCCTGTATTAAGCACAGCCACTTTTCCATCTTCTCGAAGTATATAGTTGGCTTTTGTCTGTTCCATACCTCGTTCGAAACGATGGTCGAAACGTGCGATCTCATACCAGTTTCCCAAAAAACGATTAAGGTCAAGGTCTGTAACTACAGAATTGTCAACTGTCAATTTGCTGCATCCTACCAATTGGCAAAGCAGCACGGATAAGGAATTCTTCTTTTTCATGTTGCTTATATTTTTTATTGTAACTTTGCACTCTTATAAACAACAAAACAACAATTTCACGAAAAAAGAATTTTCTTATAAAAATTTAACGCCTATTATTATTTCTTAAGCCTCAAGGTAGATTCCTGAATCATAAGTTGGTAAATTAATTTAGACAGATAAATATTTTCCATCTAAGGTATTCCGACTGTCAATTCCTTAAGTGCCAAATTCTTATTAAGAGATGTGTTTGAATATCTATCGGTTGAGGAAAGCGGAGAAAGCTGATAGAATATTTACGATGGTAGATTTATTAGGTACTGGTATGTTGAGCGAAGCCTGACCCGTCTCTGGATCTTCCTTTACAATTGCATCTACTAATGCTGCGGTAGACTCAGGAGAACGGAGCATATCAGCGATCTTGCCCAATGCTTCAAGCCCTCCGGCTACTGTCTTCCTTATTCCCTCGGGAGTCTGATGTGATGTCTGAGTATTTCCTCCTTCCTTGTGTCCGGAATCAGTTCCATTTGAAGAGCTTACGCTTCCTATTGATTTTTTATCAGAAGCTGGTTTGGCATTATGCGAAGATGAAGAGTCATGCTCAGTGGAGACATCTCCCGCAAAAGACTCTTTCGTAGATGTTCCTTTCTCCGAAGATGATTCCTTGTTATCGTAGGATTCAGAATCCTTTTCAATCGGGTCAGAATTGACAACCTCTTGATTAGAGACTTCTGGCTCTGGGTTAGATATTTCTGGCGTGGACTCAATTGTTTCGGAATCATTCATGACGCCATCCACTACCTCTACAATTTTCTCAAACTTATTATTGTCAAAGAATACGGCATCTTCGCCACCGTCAAGAATCCCGGCCGCAAGATTTGACTTGAATTGCAAGGTAGATAGCATACGCTCTTCAATGGTATTTCTTGCCACCATGTTTATGATCTGTACTGGATTTGTCTGACCAAGACGATAGATGCGCGCTATGCGTTGCTCCAGCACGGCAGGATTCCACGGGAGATCAAGATTGATAAGCAACGAAGCTGTCTGAAGATTAAGTCCGGTCGCTCCTGCGTCAGTAGAAAGGAATATGCGGCAATCGGGATCGTCACGGAATCTGTCGATAAGGTTTTTACGTTTGGCAGATGGAACTCCTCCATGAAGGAAACAGAAGTCAATATCTCTTTCTTTCAGCTCGCCTGCAAGAATACGGAGCATCCGTTCCCACTGACTGAATATGACAACCTTTCCTTCTTCACTATCAAGAAGATTGGAAATGATTGCCATAGCCTCGTCTATTTTCGTATCGAAACGGGTCTTTTGATCAAGAATGAAGGTGCTGTCGCACACCATCCTCATCATTGAAAGGAACAGCATGAGCCTCTTGCGGTCATTTTCACTAAGGAATTTAAAACGTTTCCATTTGTTGACGAGCATTGATATATTAAATTTGTATTCGTCGTGTATGCTCATCTGCTCCTTGGTCATTGGCACGAAAAGATTCGTGTCGGTGCGAGCCGGCATCTGCAATTTCACATCCGCCTTCTTTCGGCGGATGAGGGTGTCTGTGAGTTTCTCAGCCACTGTATGCAGGTTGCGGTAGCCAACAATTTTCCCCAGTTCATCCGTAAGTGTTGTCTCCGCAGTAAACTTATAGTACGGGCCTAATACATATTGGTCTACCAGCTGGGTTACAGAATAGAGCTCATCAAGTTTGTTCTCCAATGGCGTTCCTGAAAGAGCCATTACGTACTGCGACTGAAGTTTACGCAGCTGTTTTCCCATCTGGGTTTCCTTATTCTTCAGACGCTGTAATTCATCATAAATGATCATATCCGTATGTGGGATAAAATCAGCCTTAATGGAATTGCTCATGGCATGGAAAGAGCATATCTTGTAGAAATAGTTTAAGTCGTTGAGTTGCTCCTTACGTTTCATGACATTCCCTTCCACAACAATGGCCTTTGAATCAGTAAATCTTTTGATTTCAGCCAGCCATTGATACTTAAGTGAAGTAGGGCAAATTATAATCACAGATCCCACAAGGCCTTCACGCTTCAGCAATTCTGCCGTTGCAATTGCCTGAACAGTCTTGCCGAGACCCATTTCGTCTGCATTTATGGTGCGTCCTCCTTCAAATGCAAATCTCACGCCATCTGCTTGATAGGGATGAAGAGATGTCTTGAGCAATCCGTCAAAAAGAGAATTGGCATATTTTTCCGCTATGATTTTCTTGCGACGCATCTTATCACGCTCATCAACAAGAATGCTTAGAGCATCCGCTTCCCATTCAAAGGTTTCATCTATCTGTTTTGCCCTTCTGATGAAGTCTGAAGGGTCACATTGAAGATCCTTTATCTCCCCGGCGGTATCAAAAAGGGTCTTGACAAGGTCTTTCAATTCTGATAATATACCCTGTCCTTGACGAATCTTTATCTTTCGTCCTGCCGGATAATCCACATATATATAAGTATGAAAAGGGCTAATATGCACCTTGCGGGCATACTTGCCATCTTTTGCAAGGGATATGGACTCAATATGCTTGCATGTACCCAAATGGCTTGTCTTGAAATCCATACATTCACATCGGTTGGATGGTGACTCCGGACCGAAATAGTGTACCCTGTACGACCGACCGCTTTTTGCACTTGACACTACAAATGGGTCATCCTGACCGAATGGCTCCTTTATTCCGAAATGTTCCTTGGTGGCAACCTGCCGTCTTAATGCCTTCTGCCATTGCTCAAGAGTCATATTCTCCGGACGATGGGTTGCGTTCAAGGCATTGGATTTCTTTACTCCTTTTTTTAATTTATTTTCTTTTGTCTTTGAGGAAGCCATTTGTTTGTTCAGGTATTGGATAATGATTTATAGGCAAAATTACAAAAAATTATCTATAACCGCAATAATCGTGTGTCTATTCTGAACGCAAATTTTCGATGCTTGCAAAATATGAGAAAAAAGCCAACCATTTCATTGATTAAGTCGTTATTATAATAAAAACAATATTATGGAAAACGTTAATATGACACGAAAAGAATTCGGTGACCTTATAGCCAAGAAAGTAGCAGAAGTCATCGAGAATCCTGGATTTTGGGGTGAGGACCCTCAGATAAGCATAATTCCGACCACTCTTTTGGTAGGGATTGAGCGTCATAAAGATGCCGATCGTGCAATTGCCTTCAGCGACTACGCTATTGAGGAAGATTCCGTAGAAGATGGAGACTATTCAGAGGATGCCGCTGATTTCCAATCAGCTTCCGACCCCGACCTTTACCCAGTTGGGACCCTGACAGACTATGTCAACAAGAAACCTGATTTGAAAAAAATCAGCAGACTGGTAGATCAATACATTCCTCAACGCGAGGAAAACCTTTATGCTGAATAAGTAATGTAGACAGCGCTCTACGCGACACCTCTTTAATCAATCGGATAGACAATAAACGATTTGTTTGTCCGATTGATTTTTCATTTTGTGGCATCTTGTATTGATGAGTTGAGAAAAAAGTATTAACTTTGCAATGCAATACCTCAATCATTAGTAACTAACCAACATCAAAATATGAAAAATATCGTTGCATTTATATTGTCAAGTCTTATTTGTATGTCGGCTATGGCGCAAACATCCAAGTATTCCGCTTCTATGGTTAAGTCTCATGGCAAGGAATGGTCTGCCGACAAGGCGTGGGATTACGTCAGTGGCCTTGTTGCCAAAACAATACTGATGTACTGCGCACAATATCCCGATGACGAACTTTCGGATCAAGCCTATGGATGGTGTAAAGTCTACGCTGACAATGCCATTGATGCCAACGGCAAGTTCTACAACTTCAAGAAAGGGAGCCTTGACAATATCGCTTCCGGGAAGGTGCTTTTTGATCTCTATGCCCGCGAGTCATCAGCAAGCCCTGCCAATGGCGAGCGCTACCGCGTAGCTGCCGACTACCTTTACAACTATTTGCGCTATGAATACAAGCGCATCGCTCTCGACGAAGGCAAGGACGGTTTCATTCACAAAGATTCTTACCCGTATCAAATGTGGCTCGACGGACTCTATATGGGGGCTGCCTTCTACGCTGAATATCTCTCAATATTCGCACCTGATGATTATGAAGCGTGGTCTGACATTGCCTTGCAGTTCACTACCATACATAGCCACACTTACGATGCACAAAAATCGCTCAACTATCATGGATGGAGTGCCAAACCGTCGGATGCCAATTCATTCTGGGCAAATACTGACGATCCCTTCAAAGGATGCAGCAAGGAGTTTTGGGGACGAGGCATGGGATGGTATGCAGCCGCATTGGTGGATGTGCTTGCTATGATGCCCGTTGAGCACCCGGATTACGCAGCTATAGCGGAGATTTTCGCTCAAGTGATAGATGGTATATGCCGCTGGCAAGACCCTCAGAGTGGCGTATGGTATCAGCTCCTTCAATATGACGATTCATTTGTTAGCGCACGTGGACATCGCAACTATCTTGAAGCATCAGCATCCTGCATGTTCACCTACGCCCTATTCAAAGGCATGCGACTCGGACTTATCGACAGTGAAGAGTTTAGTCCTGTGGCTTTGAAAGCTTACGACGGTTTGCTCGCCACATTTATCACAGAAAATGCCAATGGCGTTGACATCCACAATATTTGTCGCTCAGCCGGACTTGGCCCGTCAAACAAACAAGAGCGCAACGGAACTGCCGATTACTATCTCGATGGCAGCGATGTCAACATCGTCTCCAACGAGGGCAAAGGTATTGGCTCTTTTATAATGGCAAGTCTGGAATATGAAAAATATGCTGCGTCAGCAGTGCATCCCACTATAGCCGACCCAGCATCAAAAGTGATGATATTTGATATCTATGGCCGTCGTCTCAACTCGATGCCAAAAGGCCTCTACATAGAGATACGCGACGGTATATCTACAAAGAAATTGAATAAGTGATTATTCTGTTCCGGTATGGCCAAAGGCCCCGTCGCCACGCTTGGTGGTGTCGATATGCTTCACCGGTTCCCACTCTACATGGACATATTCCTTTATCACCATCTGGGCTATGCGTTCGCCCGGAGTGATGGTGTAGGGCTCGTTGGATAGATTGATGAGAATGATGCCGATGTCGCCACGATAGTCGGCATCGACTGTACCCGGGGTGTTGACGAGTGAGAGACCATGCTTCAGAGCCAGTCCGGAACGTGGGCGTATCTGACACTCATACCCTTGTGGCAATTGCATTCTCAGTCCTGTAGGAATCAAGCAACGTTCAAGCGGACCAAGAGTTATCGGTTCGGTTATGTTTGCTCTCACATCCATTCCGGCCGCTGAATGTGTCTCATATGCCGGCAATTCATATGGAGAGTCATTGATAATCTTTACTTTGATATGTTCCATTTTATACTTCGTGGTTTATGGGTTTATATGGTTATGGGTTTTGAATGATTAACAATCAGCAGGGAGGGAGGGTTTGGTTGCTCTCATGATTTCTCTTTTTCCTCCGGGTGGACCGGGGAGCCGTTCGGTAAGAAATCCTATTTGCTGGAGCATACGGCGTATGCTTCCTTTTGCGCAATACGTAGTGAGTACCCCTCCGTGGCTCATCGCATCATATAGTTTTTGGAAAATAATCTCATCCCACATCTCCGGTTGCTTTTCGGGAGCAAAAGCATCAAAATACACAGCATCTAATTTCGCAGGGAGCATCATCTTAAGCAGATCGGCTTCTAATTTGTGTAGAGTGAAATATTGGTTTATTTCTACGGCAGTCTCCCATGGAGCTTGATTGACACTTTCCAACACTTCCCGATACTCCTTTTCTATTCCTTTCGAGATAAGTTCTGTAGTCTCTTGTGGTAAGGGATACAGTTCGACGGCATAGTATTCCGTAGCTACCTTCGATTCCATTGCAGCATAAGCTGTAATTGCTGCGTTAAGCCCTGATCCAAAACCCACTTCAAAGACCCTTACCGGTCTTGAGGTTTCAGCCGCTTTACTCCATCCTGTTTTAAGATATACATGTCTGCTTTCTGCGAGAGCACCCTTCACCGAATGATAATGTTCATCAATGTCCTCACGGTAAAGCGTAGGGCTGCCGTCAGCCGTTTCTTCAATCACAATTTTCATCACTAATTTCATTTTCCTGATGCAAAATTAATAAAAATCCCCGTGCCAGCCAATTTCGGAGTCTCACGCAAAGGCACAAAGATAACTAAAGAATGAGACATTATATTAGGAAAGTTAGAGAAAAAATGCTAACTTTGTGGTAAGTAACTTTTAAAACAAAAAAATAAAAAATGAAACCAAGATATTCCGAACATAATATGACAAAAGAAGAACTAATTGCATTAGCCTTACTATTCCGTAGAGAGAATTTATGGGAGATTCTTGACGATGGTATGATATTTGCAGTCCGTCTTTCTGATGGCGACATTGGCTATTGCTGCGTAATGGGATATGGTGGGGAGCATTATGCACTTGGACTTTATAAAGGGGTTTCAGGATTCACCACATACATGAACTCCATCAATCGATCGCTCAGTTCTGACCCATTCGAAATATTTCAGACGTTTGATTGCTTGAACTGCGACTATGAAAATGCTACGGGGTCAAATCTAACATCCGCGCAGAAAAAACTGATAAAAACAGTTGCGGGTGAACGCAATATCAAGATGTGTCGTACAAAGGGATATCCTGAATTCGTAAGGTATGATAGAGGATTAATCCGTACGAAGCTAAAGGATAACGAAATGGATGATCTTAGCATGGCATTGAAAGCCGGCATTGAGGTTGCTTTAAAGGTGAAGGGGCAGCCTTTGACTGAACTTGGGAAACTTGGATTTAATGAAGACGGCTATTACCCTTCTCCTGAAGGAGACGATCCGATTCCATTGCTTGAAATGCAAGAAGACGGGGCTTTCAAGTGGTCGGTGACTATAACTCCAAAGGCTGATGCATTAGGGTACATAGTTCCATTGTTTACCAATATGCTTGCGGCAAGTCGGCTTAAGACAATGAAACGGGTGGGTGCCTTTCAATGCAAGGTCATGCACATGCCGGCTCCAGTCAAAAGTGAAGAAGGCTTGTTTTATCCTTTGATTATGGTCTTTATGGATGATCACGGTATGATGCACCCCGTGATGCAGAAGTCGAATAATGCTCATGCGGAGAATGAACTTCTAAGAGAGTTGGCGTTTTCGTTCATATCTATGGAGGTGTATCCTGAAGCAATTCTTGTTGATGACGCCTACAGCTATGCATTCTTGGATGATTTCTGCAAGAAGACAGGAATTAAACTGGGAATGACAGATTATCTCCCCGAACTCGCAGAAGTAGTCCACATGCTCCGCTCCCACTTCGGAAGATGAGATCGAAATATCTCATCTTCATAAACTCAATAATACCAATGACTGAAACAAACGAGATAATAATATATCAGGGACAAGATGGGCAAACCCATATTGATGTGAAGTTTACGGATAAGACCGTTTGGCTCTCGCAACAGCAACTTTGCGATTTATATCAGACCAGCAAAGCTAATGTAAGCGAGCATATTAAACACATCTTTGAGGATGAAGAACTTGAAGAGGAATCAGTTGTTCGGAAATTCCGAACAACTGCTAAAGATGGTAAATCTTATAATGTAACTTTCTACAACCTCGATATGATCATATCCTTGGGTTACAGAATCCGTTCAAAGATTGCCACGCATTTCCGTCGCTGGGCTACCGAGCGCTTGACGGAGTACATTGTCAAAGGCTTTACCATGGATGATGAGCGACTCAAGGGAAATGGCGGTGGTGCTTATTGGCGTGAACTTCTCGATCGCATACGTGATATTCGTTCTTCCGAAAAGGTCATGTATCGGCAGGTGCTTGATCTTTATGCTACGGCTGTCGACTATGACCCACGTTCCGAAGTCTCCGTCAAGTTCTTCAAAATAGTGCAAAATAAGCTTCATTATGCTGCGCATGGCCATACGGCAGCAGAAGTGATTTATAAGCGTGCAGACGGCGATGCACCTCTTATGGGTCTAACTTCCTTCAAAGGAGATCATCCTACTCTGAGAGATGCTAAGATTGCAAAAAACTATCTTAGCGAAGATGAATTGAAAATACTGAATAATCTCGTTTCCGGTTATTTTGACTTTGCGGAAATTCAAGCGATGCGCCGCCTTCCGATGTATATGAGCGACTATGTCCAGCACCTCGATAGTATACTTTCATCTACGCGCCAAGCTTTACTTAATGGCCCAGGATCCGTAAGTCATCAGAAAGCCATGGAAAAAGCAGAAGAGGAATATCGTAAATTCCAGGTTCGTGAGCTCTCTCCTGTAGAGCGTGCCTATCTTGAGACAATTAAAGCCATCAACGAAGAAGCAAAAAAGAAAGCATAATGATACAATTCCTTTGCGCCTTAGCGTGAGACTTAATTATGAACAATCCATTTCACTACATACCTGACGCCGCGTGCAAAGAAGCTT